>CAZEBF010000016.1:0-21208 GCA_964510235.1 uncultured Candidatus Saccharibacteria bacterium
AGCTGCCTGGTGAGTCGGCGGAGTTTTATGCTGCCCAGGCGATTGCTGTATTGCAGGAACTTAAGGCAGAGTTTCCAGATGATTTTGCAAAGAGTTTTCGATGCCCGAGTGAGGTTCTAACGCTCAGCGGTGTACGAGCTTTTGATACTTACTATGATCTTGGCGCAGATAAAGACGATGCATACAAGCAACGTTTAAGAGAACTGCTCCGTAAGCACGGCATACTGTTGATTGATGAAACCATGCCCGCTGTCGGTGAAGATAACCCAGACAACATGTTTTCTATTGTGAACATTGAAGCGCTGCAGGAATTACCGACCACCTACCTAAACTTGCCGTTTTGGCAGCCGTTTATCGCGGAAGCTATGCAAAATGATTCCGACTTTATGCTCTGGTGGTTGTTGTGGCGGCATCGAGTACTGCTAGATGGCGGTGAGTGGCAGGATGGGCTTTTGAAGACATGGATGGCACATGATCTTGGCGCGGCTCACGACTTAACGTTTGGCATGCTGCTGGGCTATCCTGGTGAGGCAATCGCCAGTCAATTGTTTGATACAACCCAAGAATCGACCAAGGCCAACATAAAATACGCAGCCAAATACGATGGCGCCCAGCCAGTCTATTCATTTTCACCAGACCTAGCAGACAATCCAAATATCATCAGACATCAAAAACTCTGGTCCGACATCCTAGAAATTGTCTACAACCACGAACTTTTTGCAGACATAAACTATTGGAGTGGCGAGTAGGCGGTAGGGGAGAGGATGCGGTTGCTGGTTTTAGCGACCAGTTGACCGTGCGCTTTGGCGGAATCAATTTTGATCTGAGCCCACTCTGCATCGTTGTTGAACTTAGCCCAAGCGTCTTGGCGAGCGCCCATATCGCGCCAAGCCAAGATATAGACAAAGTTTTGCATGTCGCCGATAACTTCGTCCCATGCACCCACTACTTCAAAGCCGTAGTTCTTCATAATGCGCATGGCGTGCTGCTCAAACCGCTCATGAAAAGCTTTGCGCACAGCGTTTGGTATCTCGTAAACTCGTTCTTCGTAAATCATATCACAAGTATATAGTAACGGAGTTATGAAATCACTGTCCCGACTACAAGTATGAAAAAATTTGGGTCGGTTGATTGTCTAAATTGTTGAGTGAGACTTCAGATAAGAATGTAGGTTTTATAAGCTGCTTGCTTGCGTCAATAAAGTCAAGCTCTGCTACTTCCTGAGCACCATGTGTGGTTTCATCGAGGTTGATATGTAAGTAGTCGGTACTATTTTTGATGTGAAAGAAGAACTCTAGGCTTTCGAGTCCACTGCGATGCTTGGGTTTAAACTGTTGGATGTATAAAAGGTTACCAACGTCTGGCTTTATGCCTGTTTCTTCAATCATCTCTCTCTGTAAGGCGGCAGTTAGTGACTCTTTGTCGTCGACGCCACCACCAGGAACGCACCAGTAATCGGTTGGTTCAGTACGCGAATTGTACCCCTGCAGTTTAAAGCAGAGTAGTTTACCGTCGATAACAATGATACCTCTTACCGCTATTCTTCGTGCCATATACATACAGTATAGCAAGCTTAGCTGGTATACTTTCTAGTATGAGAGAGATTGAGGTCAAGGCACGGGTTGCTGATGAGAAAGCGTATCTCAAGAAGGCTAAAGAGCTCGGCATTGAGTTTGGCCCAGAGATAGAACAGCTAGATGTGACGTTTACTAACGACACGCCGTATGACGACCCGGCCTGGAATATCTTTCGGATCCGCAAGCAAGGCGGTAAGACTATTTTGACCATGAAATACAAGGCTTCTGATCGTTCGCGCGATAATCACGAGCGAGAGACTGAGGTTCAGGACGGCAAGCAGGTTGCAGATATGCTGATTCGGGTTGGCTACACGCATGACGTTAGTATTCGCAAAGTAAGGCGCAAAGCTGTCTATGAAGGTCTAGAAGTTTGCTTTGATCACGTTGACGAACTGGGCTGTTTTACTGAGGTGGAAGCGCTCTGTGAAGAAGATGCAGATGTAGACGAAGTACAAACACGACTGTGGAATATCATGAAGAAGCTTGGCATCAAAGAAGAAGATCGGGTTCACAAAGGCTACGACACACTGATGCGCATCCATAAAGGCATGTAAAGAGGTAACATGGCAACTGCAATGAACAGTTTTATCGAAACCAAGATTGCTCAACACGAGCAACGTCAGCAACAGTATGAACTAGATCGGCAAGAAGTCCGTGATATCGGTTCTGCGACTAGTTGGTTTGGTGCCAAATGTTTATTGTTCGGTGGTATTAGCGCAGTTGTGGGCTATGCAGGGCAGCAACTAGACGATTTCATGGCTGAAGCCGTGTCAGTCCATGCGTCTGGTGAAGCAGCGGTTCGTGATGTGGCTCAGTTCATTGCAGAAGCTGGCGCATCTGGTGCCGTGATAATGGGAGGTGTAGGAGTCGGTAGCATGGCAGTTGCCGGCGCTGCTCATTTGCTGGATTCTGCTATAGAACGGTCAGACCGACAGGTTGCAGCAGACCTTGCTCATCAAGATATGCGTGCTAATGAACAGCAAGAGCTTGTGCGCAGTGTGTTTGATGTTTCGGGTATACTATAGCCGCACTTTTATTGTTGTTCATATGGTTGTATAATAGGTCTTCGTGATTACTATTTCTGCTCCAGAAGCACCTCTTGAAATTGTTGCGGCTCGTGGTGCGACTGAGTTTGCATATGCAGACCTGGCTCGAGTAGCTGATAGCGTAGCTCAAGAAGATATGGTGCCGGTATCAGTCGAGACACTCCACCAGAGTTATGCTTGCATGGGTGCTTACGTTATGAATGGCGTAGATCGTGAAATGGCCGCCTTTGCGAGACAACTCAAACGGGAAGTCATTGAGGTTGATGAGGAAGTGGTTTGTGCAGTCGAACTCGGCACTTTATGGGTTGCGCCGGAACATCGTGGTAAGGGTATTGGTCATGAGCTGCTCACGCAGTCCACTGATCTAATGACGATTGTTGGCTTTTTGCCGGTAGCAGTTTGCAATGAGGATAGTCGAAAGCTGTTTGAGAGAGTTGGCTATGAACCAGTTGCTTCAATGTGGAGTCGAGCTGGCCGACATCGTATAGTCGAGGTGTACCCGGATGGTCCGCAAACTGGGCCAGCAATTACCTCACGCCACGCAGCTATCGCTCGCCTGAACGAACTCGACCGCTTCCGCCACATGGACCTCCTGACCTAAGCTTTGTTGTATACTGAGTATCACTGGTAAGTAGGGAGGGTGCAATGGGGAAGAATGAGGGCATGGATCAGGCGTTAGCCTTGGAGATTTTGATGAGCGGTGAGAGTGCGCTGCTGACAGGACCAGCCGGTTCTGGCAAGACGTACGTGCTGAACCAGTTTATTCGTCATGCCAAAGCAGAAGGTAAGCGGGTGGCGGTAACAGCTACAACCGGTCTGGCTGCCACGCACTTAAATGGCACAACTATTCATGCCTGGAGCGGCATTGGAGTGCATGATGAGCTGCCAAAGACTTTCTTTAAGCATCTGACCAAAGCTCGCCGCGAAGCTATTCAGAAGGCTGATGCGCTGATTATCGATGAGATTTCCATGCTCCACGATTATCGGCTTGATATGATCGAGGCAGTAGCACGTGAAGCTCGTGAAACTGATGCGCCGTTTGGTGGGTTACAAGTAATTCTATGCGGGGATTTCTTTCAGCTGCCGCCTGTAACCCGGGGTAGTCAGGCTTCTAGTTCGTTTGTTGTTACGTCAGAAGCCTGGCAAAAACTTGACCCAGTCATCTGTTACTTGACAGAACAGCATCGTCAAGATGATGATGACTTTTTGGAGATTCTAAATGCACTCCGGGCCAATGATTTGCGGCGTCGCCACGCCGAAGCTTTATTGGCTCGTCGTCAGGCTTATGACCCGTTTGTTCAGCAAACTGAACTTCATACTACCAACGTGGATGTCGATGCGATTAACTATCAGCGATTAAGTGCACTTGATGGCGAAGAGCACAGCTATGACATGACAACATCTGGCGGCAGTCGTTACGTCGAGAGTCTCAAGAAATCATGCTTAGCCCAAGAAGAACTAGTGCTTAAAGAAGGCGCACTGGTCATGTGTATTCGCAACAACCCAGAGAAAAAGTACGTCAACGGATCACTGGGCGTGGTGACCGGCTTTGATAAAGACACTGACTACCCAAAAATCGAACTAACCAACGGCCGCAAGATTACGATTGGTCCGGAAACTTGGGAGCTACGCGACGGTGATAAAAAGCGGGCGAGCTTGGTACAGATCCCATTGCGACTAGCTTGGGCGATCACGGTACATAAAAGCCAGGGCATGACGCTCGATGCCGCCCGAATAGATCTCAGCAAAGCCTTTGTACCGGGCATGGGTTATGTGGCCCTGTCGCGGGTTAAACGTCTGGACACACTTAGCTTAGCTGGTCTTAACCAAATGGCGCTGAAGGTAAGCGATGATGCCCTCGGCATTGATGTGAGCCTGCGTGCTCAAGCGCAATCGCATGCCAAGGCCTTCGAGCACTTACGAGTTAAAGCCGAAGAACGAGCTAAGCAAAAACCGCCTAAAGAATCAAAAGGACCATGGCAAGACAAGCTCGAGAAAATGCGTTTGACGTATCCAAACGCTTATCGACCATGGAAAGCCGAGCATGACGAAACGCTCAAAAAAGGCTATAAAAAAGGCAAATCAGTAACTGAAATGAGTAAACAGCTTGGCCGGCATCCAGGATCAATTAAGAAGCGACTCGAGAAACACTACGGCGAAGATTGGGAATCCGCCTAGCAATAAAAGCTGCGGCCATAATTTGTAGAGCAAGTGAGAGCGGGAAGAATAAGACTACCAAAAGCCCAGCGATCAGGGGTTTCTTAAGCACAAAACTTAAGCACGCTGCCATGCCAATAGCCATGGCAAACATCGCTGAGACAGGTGTGATGGTTGAAACAGCCAAACCCGCCGCAGCGCCCATCATCAGCACTGGCAAAAATCGGCCACCTTTCCAGCCGGTTGTCAGACAAATCGCCGTGGCAGCAATTTTTGCGAGTACTAGTCCAACAAAGAACCAGGTTCCGTTTATTGCAATACTTTGTAGTAGCCAGCCTAGGTTTTCGTGACCAGAGAAAAGAATGTCTGGCTGAATAAAGCCGAGCAAACCCAGCATTAAACCACCGGCTGTGGCGGTTAGTACAATGTTCTGCTTGCGTGAGTCGGCAAACCAGTCGTCAAACTGTGCTTCGGACCGATTGTATAGCCAGCCTACAAGCACTGCGGCTGGAATGATGAGGAGCATCCAGGCCAGGTCTGTGAAATTAAACAGGTAACTCTCGGTTGTGATGTCAAAATATGATTCGTTGTCACCGATGTTACTGAACACCAACCAAGCCGAGCTGGCAGCTGCTAAGCCAAGTAGCACTCTTTTGGGGCGTGTTAGCTTGCTGTTAATGTCCGCGCCGTAGGCTACAAGTGAAGCGTGTTTGAGTTTTACACCTGCCAAAGTAATGAGGCCACCTATGAGTGTCGCGAGTGCGGCTTCTGGACCGAGCGAGGCACCAAAACCGAGCGACACTAATGATATCAATACTGCTTGCCACAGATGGCGGTAGTCAAAGGCTTTGGTCTTTTTGTAGTCTGCGAGGGTGATCTCCAGCGACTTGGGGTAATCGCCGAGCGTCTTTAGTGCCAGACCGAGCAGTAGTCCACCCACTGTACACGCAGCAATGACGTACCAGTCATACAGTGTATCTAGGCCGAGCGCCGTTGGTAGTGTGTTCCAAATAAGTAACCGACTCTGTTCAAGTGCATAGATGAATCCAGCGATAATCAGCCCAGCACTCAAACCGAGTATTACGTTATACGCCAACAGGTGAGCGTACGAAACCCTCTCAAACAACTTTGCAATCATAAGGGCTATTATAGGTGAGCAACCAAACAATTGCTACACTGTATACATGGGCAAAAAACACCAAAAAGAGCAGCACCGCAGGTTCCGCAAACGAAAGTTTGGGCTGATCGCAGTACTGATACTTACATTTGCTGTGCTGGTGGGTCCGTTTGCATTTGTGTATTACACTTCGCGAGAGCACCGTGTGTCTTCCCAGGCAATTGACAGTCTTGAGCCGCGTCCTGTCGTGATTGTGTTTGGCGCGGGTGTCTGGCCAGATGGTACACCCACGCCGTATCTGAAGAACCGTCTCGATACCGCTGTGCAAATGCACAAATCAGGTAAGGCAGCGAAAATTTTGGTCAGCGGCGACAATAGTAGTAAGTACTACAATGAGCCGGAAGCCATGCAGCGGTACCTGGGCACGCAAGGCGTAGCAGATGACAAAATTGTCCAGGATTTTGGCGGCCTCAACACCTACGACACCTGTTATCGTGCCAAATCTATCTTTGAAATCAAGCAAGCTTACGTGGTGACCCAAGCCTATCATTTGCCGCGAGCAGTTATGACCTGTCGCATACTTGGTGTTGAGACAGTCGGTGTTGAAGCGCTGCGGCAGGGCAGGGACTTTACGGCGTCATATGTTCTTCGCGAACTTGCCTCGATGTATAAAGCTGCTGGCGAACTATTACTTCGACCAGAGCCACTGATAAAAGGTGAGCCCGAGCCAATTTCCGTGCTAGAATAACGACCATGAAGATCGGGATTATCGGTGCTGGCAGTTTTGGTTTGTTCTTGGCGGAAAAACTTTCGCCTTTTGCTGAGGTCAAAGTCTATAGTCGAAGCGGCAAGGGTCAGCAGTGGGATGCTTCACTCGAAGAGACTGCCGCCTGTGACTGGCTGATCCCCAGTATCCCGCTGTTCGCTTATGAAAAATCGCTAGCAGAGTTTGCGCCGCATGTTCGCGAAGATACAGTGCTAGTCGATGTCTGTTCGGTCAAGCAAGTACCGATGCAGTTGCTTGATGCGCTGTTTCCAATCAACCCCAAAGTCGCAACTCATCCGTTGTTTGGTCCAGAATCAGCCGCAGAATCGCTGGAAGATCACGTTATAGTGTTGTGCGCAGAGCTATCAGATGAACAAGCTTACCAGCGTGTAAAAGAGTTTAGCCAACAGCTCAAACTGAAGGTTATCGAGATGAGCGCAAAAGAGCACGACCAGGAGATGGCAGTGGTGCAGGGACTCACTTTCTTTATTGCAAGGGCTCTCAAAGACATGGATCTTCATAAAATGAAGCTGGAAACGCCATCTTTCAAACGCTTGCGTCACTTGGCAGAACTCGAAGCCAATCATAGCGACGAGCTCTTCAAGACGATACAGCAGGGTAATCCATTTACTACAGAAGTACGAGCAGCTTTCTTGCAACAAGTCAAAGAGACAGATAAGCTTCTCGGGCAATAGAACAGATTAACTGGTATGATAGAAGGAAGTTATGATACGACGACGGAAAAAAGAACCGCAAATATACGCGTTTATCGATAGTCAGAACGTAAACGTCAGCACTCAAAAGCATGGCTGGAAGATGGACTGGCGTAAGCTACGTGAATTTTTACGCGACAAATATGGCGTCACCGAGGCTTTTATGTTCATTGGTTACGTGCCAGAAAACGAAGACATGTATAAGCAATTACATGAAAGCGGCTTTCGGATAGTGCTCAAACCAACCTACGATATGACACGGCCACGTCCAGAACAAGAAGAAGGCGAAGAAAAGAAGCCAATCAAAGGCAATGTCGATGCTGAGCTGGTGCTGTGGGCTATGAAAGAAATCAATCAGTACAGCAAGGCCGTGATTGTATCTGGTGACGGCGATTTTTACTGTCTGGTCGAATACTTGGTACAGCAAAAGAAACTACTCAAACTACTACCACCAAGTCAGCACTACTCTGGTCTTTACAACGCATTTGACGAATACGTCGAGCAGCTGGATCGCTACCGCAGTGATTTGCAGTACCGAACCTTTAACAAGCGTAGAAAGGGCAACGCCAATGGCTCAAAAACAAGTAAGTCCAATTGAACCAATAAGTAACTTTATCAAACCACGCCGAATTCTCTTTGTAGTTGTGTTATTAATTGTGGTTGGAGCTGTCTTCTATCATCGGGTTGAAGGGTTGTCTTGGCTGGACAGCATTTACTTCTGTGTTATCACACTAACTACCGTTGGATATGGTGACATTACGCCACAGACTGATGCAGGCAAAATCTTTACGATCTTTTATATCCTGTTTGGTGTAGCCATCATCGCCAGCTCATTAAGTTACTTGCTACGCTCATCTGTTATGAAGCGGGTGACTGGTCGCCATGCTGATGACGATGAAGAGCCTACGCCGCACGCATAAAGCATTCAAAACAAGCTAAATCAGTGATATCAGTAGGGCTGGCTACCTGTAACATATGTGCTGTTTGGCTGGGTTGAGCCTCTAAAGCGCGTTTTTTACGGTCACAATACTCACCAGTAAGTTTGAGTGCAATATCAGCTTTTGCCTCTTCAACGAGCGGTGGAGAATCGATGTTAAAGAAGATATTAAACTGCTCATCAAGCCGCTTGCCACTACGTTCGTACCACTGACGAGACTGCACTGAGTGATATATTGCAGGGTTGTACTGACTTGCGGCAACAGCCTGACTCGCCCAAGCTGAAACAGTAATGTGGTCAGGATGACCCGTGGTGCCACTTGGGCCAAAAGTCAAAATTGTGTCCGGTTGTTCCTGGTCAATAATCCGAACAAGCTGTGTCAAGGCGTCTTTCGCTGCAATATTTTTACACTGACCGTCTCGGTAACCAAGATAGAAGTGCTTTTTGACGCCAATAACACTGCAGGCTGCCTCGAGCTCGTTCTTGCGAATCTCAGCCAAGTGGTCCTCGGGCCAACGGGCTGGGTCCTGAACACCGTTTTCTCCGTATGTGGCAGTAACACACACGACACGCTGGCCATTATCGGCCGCCATGGCCATCAGACCAGCCGATGACCATGTTTCATCATCAGGATGGGCCCAGATGCCCAAAATGGTGCCTAATTGCGCTACGTCTGATTGTGTCAGCAATTGCTTCATAATAGGTAATTACCTCTGAGTATACGATTGTTTAGACAGCTGTCAAAGTGGACAAGCGCGCTCTAGCTAGCTAAAGTAGAAAGTAATTATGTCAAAAACAAACTTTCCAAAAGATTTTTACTGGGGTGCTAGCACGGCCAGCCACCAGGTAGAGGGTGGAACACATAACCAGTGGACAGTCTGGGAGTTGGCACATGCACAGCATCTTGCTAGAACCGCAAAACAACGACTAGATACAGTACCAGCTTGGGAAGATATAAAAGACACCGCAACCAGGGCCGACAATTACGTTTCAGACAAAGGTATCGAGCATTTTAAGCGGTATGAGTCTGATTTTGACCTTGCTAAAGACCTGCAGCTTAATGCCTTACGCTTTGGCATTGAATGGTCACGATTAGAGCCTGAAGAAGGCGAGTGGGATGAGGCCACTGTCGAGCATTACAGAAAGTACATCGCCGAGCTACGCAAACGCAGCATCGAGCCGTTTCTGAACATCTGGCACTGGACAGTACCTGTCTGGTTTGAGGATATGGGCGGCTTCACAAAACGCGCCAATCTCAAGTATTTCTTACGCTTCGTACAAAAAATTGCTGACGAATTTGGCAGCGATCTCAACTATGTTATCACCCTGAACGAACCAAACGTTTTTACTAGCTTTGGCTACATTACTGGAGAATGGCCGCCTGCTCAGCGTAGTTACCATAACGCCATAAAGGTATATTGGCATCTGGTTGTGGCGCACAAAAAGTCCTACAAGATTCTAAAGTCCAAAAATCCACACATTCAGGTCGGTGTCGCAGCCCAGCTGGCAAATATTCAGGCAAAAAGACCACATAACTGGATCGATCACGTCAGTACCAAAGTGATGCGTTATGCCTGGAACTGGTGGTTCTTGCATCGCATTAGGAAGCAACAGGATTTCATCGGGTTTAACTATTACTTTACCGACTACTACCAAAACTTCCGCAAAGAAAATCCCACCGTACCACTGAGTGACTTGGGCTGGTATATGGAACCAGAAGGACTGTATCCACTACTCTTACGCGTCTGGTCCCGCTATAAGAAGCCAATTTTTGTGACCGAGAATGGTGTAGCTGACTCTAAGGACCAATATCGACGTTGGTGGCTAGAAGAAACTATTGTTGCCATGGAGCGAGCATTGAGCGAAGGTGTTGAGCTAAAAGGCTACTTGCACTGGAGTTTGCTAGATAACTTTGAATGGGCATATGGCTGGTGGCCAAAGTTTGGACTCATAGAAGTTGATCGAAAGACCATGAAACGTACAATTCGACCAAGTGCCAAGTGGCTGGCAGAGTTCTTGAAAAAAAGTAAGTAACAGTATCTAATAGTTGACAAAAGACAGCGCTTATGCTATATTGATGAGGTAATGACATCACCACACATACCCGAACTACGAAACGCTCTTATGCCGCAGGAACTACCTGCGCTATCTGTTGACACAGACCGACCAACACTGCGTGAGCGCCTGAACGAATTGTCAAAGAGCACGAAAGGAAAAGTTGCAATCGGAATGCTTGCAGCTGGGACGTTGGTTTCTCCACCAGTTGTTGAAACTATAGTAAAACCAGCAGTTGATGTAATTGCTGAAGTTGATAACCGAATCGGTCAGGATCGCATGTTCCAGACAGGTAATCCTAACGCACCGGCCGACGATGCGACAACAGTAGCCCCCGAACGAACAGAACTGCCTTCAGTTGAAAATTGGGACGGTACGTACACAGCTGGTGTAGGCGATACGCTGTGGGGTATGGCCAAAGACACCTATCCTGAAAATGGCAACTTACAGGCTGATTTTGTAGAAAAGCTCAAGCCAGAAATTACAGATGGTCCTACAGCAGGGCTTGATGCTGGCGAACAAGTACCTATTGAGACACAGGCTCAAGCCGAAGCTCTTCAAGCACGTCCGCTTGAACAGCGCTGATAGCAATAGCGGTTGATTTTTAGCCGAACACGCTGCATGTAGTGGCGTGTTTTTTATTTTGGCCAAACTGTGGATAAGTATAGGTAGAATGTCTGACAAAACAGCATAAAAGGCTTGCATGTGGGTAAGGGTGGGTAGTATATTCATGTCAGTGGGTAAATGTGGGTAAGCCGAAAAGGCCACCCATCCACAAAACAAAAACAACTAACAGTAAGATTTAACTGTAGACCATGGTGGATTACTTCGAACGAAAGCTTGACAATAAGCGGAGGCTGACAATACCAGCTGAGCTTCGTGGCGAGTTTGAGAACGGCGTAGTCATAACCCGTGGATTTAAAAATTATCTGCATCTCTACCCGAAAGGTGTATGGGATGAACTCGTAGAACCCGAGCTCCAGGGAAGTATCCTTGATGAGCGCGTGGCTGATCTCAACGTGCAGTTCAGGATGGGAAAGAGTGACAGTGGGCTCGATCAAAAGCAAGGTCGGATCACTCTTGAACAGCACTTGTTAGATTACGCTGGCATCAAATCAGATGTTATGGCGGTGCGAGCAGGTAAGTACTGGCGTTTGCAAGCTAAGGCTTAAGTGGTCTGGCTCGTCAAAGCACATTAACAATTTAAGTACGATTAGCGAATAGTAGTTTATCTACGGATTACCACAGACCGGGAAGAGCAGCTCTGGCCACCTGCAAGGTAGCCAGACACGATGTAAAAACCAGAATGGGTGTCTCGTAGTTGTCGAAGTTAGCTAATCGGCAGTCAACAAGTGATCTAGCTCGCACTTTAAAACAAGCTTGTACCTTACATAAAACACCTCCCAAAACTCCACCTCACACATTTAAGTCTCTCAAAACTTACGTGGTAAGACAGCCAGATGTTCCGAATAGGTAAAACTATTCCAAAAGAACATCTCTCGTATCTGTCCTACTACACACAAAAACAAAAACATTCGAGAAGAGCAGGGATGCTCTTCCACAAAACAAAAAGTTGACTGCTGATTAGGTGACTTCGTAAAGAACCAAAAACAAAAATGAATCACCAAAACAAAAAACAAACCAACGACGGAACCGATAGGGTTCACGAGCCAGTCTTGCTAGCGCAAGTACTTGAGTATCTGTCGCCAAAAGCGGACGAGTCTTATCTCGACGTGACGGCAGGGTACGCAGGACATGCACAGGCCGTACTGGAACAGACGAACGCCGCAGCGCGTATAACACTCGTCGATCGTGACCAAAACGCTATCGAACAGCTACGTCAGACCATACCAGAAGCAGAAATCCTCCATAGTGATTTCTTAAGCGCAACGGTAGAACTGGCAGAGCAGGGTCGCAAGTATCACATGATACTAGCTGACTTAGGAGTTTCGTCGCCGCACCTTGACAATGCAAGCCGTGGTTTTAGCTTCATGACAGAAGCTGAGCTCGACATGCGTATGGACAACAGGCAGGCACTGACCGCAGCAGAAATCGTCAACACGTACGATCAAGCCCAGATCAGTGATATCCTGTGGAAATACGGTGAAGAGCCCAAGAGTCGGCAGATTGCGCGTTTAGTCGTGCAAGCTCGTCCGCTCAAAACCACCACTCAGCTCGCCGCCGTCTGCAAAAAAGCATGGCCCGGCTATAGCAAGTCACATCCCGCAACCAGGACCTTTCAGGCACTGCGAATCGCCGTTAACGACGAACTGCAACTGCTCGAGAAAGCCATCCCATTGTGGATTGATCTGTTAGAAGATGATGGTCGGCTTGCCATAATTAGCTTCCATAGCCTGGAGGATCGAATCGTCAAACGATTGTTCGCTCACTACAGTGATGGCTATGAAGCAAAAGTCGCCCTGCTTACCAAACGACCGGTAACAGCTAGCGACACTGAACTCGTTACAAATCCGCGAGCCCGAAGCGCCAAGCTGCGAGCCGTTGTAAAACAAAAATTTGGGGTACACCAAAAATAAGTGGCTCCAAGGAAAGGGGAATACATCACATGCCTATACATGTAAAAAGTAACTCCCGCACATATAAAGTACGCGTAAAGGTTTTATAACCACCCGCAAACTTTAGAACCAGTGAGCGGGTGGTTTTAGAACCTCCACCCGCTTACAAAAAACAAAAACATAAACAAGCAAAAACAAACATGACTTATTCTTCATCACTCGCCGCAGGACGCCAACAGCGATTCGGCCAGCGCAACCAGAACAATGCCAGCTTTCGTGATAATCGCCGCACACTCGGCCCAGTTAGCAACACCATTGTCTTGATTGTATTGGCTTGCGTTCTCGGTCTGCTGTACCTGACACAAGTGACCAAAACCAACGCTTTTGGGTATCGTATCGAGAATCTGAAAGAGCAGAAAGCTGTATTACAGCAAGAGCACGACGCTTTGGAAGTATCTGCCGCTCGACTTCAAGCATTAGAACGTGTTAAAACTAGTGATGTGGCTAAGAATCTCGTATCTGTCGCGCCAAGCGGCACCGTCCAATAGTCACTAAGCGAGTACTATGCAACCAAACCAACCCCGTCAAAGCATTACTAATCCAGTTCAACGCGTCCGCTTTTGGTACGCGTTATTGATCGTTGTAGCCGGGGTGTTTATTGTGCGCGCATTTTATCTGCAAGTTATTCGACACGAGTATTATAAACAGGCTGCGATCAGTAGTCAGTTAAAGGAATATGAGATTCCGGCCGAGCGCGGCATTATTGAAGCGTACGATGGGGATGCAACCGTGCCAATCGTCTTGAACGAAACTCGCTACACATTGTTTGCTGATCCAAAATATATCGAGAAGAGTGAAGAAGTCGCCAACCTAATTGCTGGTGCGATTGGTGGCGACACGGCAGAGTATAAAAAGATGATGGACCAAGACACGCGCTACGCTGTACTGGCCAAGAAACTGACAAAAGAGCAGAAAGCCAAGGTTGATGAGCTTGATTTGTTGGGAGTAGGCACGCGCGAGACACCTATCCGAGTCTATCCTCAAAAAGAACTGGCCGCACACGTGCTTGGTTTCGTGAATGATGAAGGTGAAGGGCGCTACGGCATCGAGCAGGCGCTAAATAACGAGCTAAAGGGCAATCCGGGGCAACTCAAAGCGATTACCGACGCTAAAGGTGTGCCGCTGGTTGCCAACGGTGATAACGTCATAGAAGAACCTGAGGCCGGAAAAAGAACATTGCTGACAATTGATATATCGATGCAGAAGCAGCTGGAAGAGATTTTACAAAAGGGTGTTAAGAAGGCCCGTTCAAAGTCAGGCAGTGCACTGATTATGAACCCTAACAGTGGTGAAATAAAAGCTATGGCTAACTATCCGACCTATAATCCAGCTGAATTTGCCAAGCAAAAGGATTCAGCTGTTTTTGCCAATACTGCGGTTGGTGGAGCATTAGAAGTCGGCTCAATCATGAAACCTTTGACTGTCGCTGCGGCTCTGGACAGCGGTGCCGTTACAAAGACTCAGTCATACTTTGACCCCGGCTTTGTTAAGATTGATGACAAAACAATCACCAACGTAGAAGAAGTTGGTGGAGCCGCTAATCGTACTGTGTCTGATGTGTTAGTATATTCACTCAACACGGGTGCGACCTGGCTGCTGATGCAAATGGGTGACGGCAAGGTTAACGAACAAGCTCGTCAGACGTGGCACAAGTATATGACTGACCATTACCGTCTAGGAAAGACTACCGGTATTGAGCAAGGCTATGAAGCAGCCGGCACTATTCCAGACCCAAATGACGGCTTTGGGTTGAATATTCAGTTTGCCAACACCTCTTTTGGGCAGGGAATGACTGCAACTATTTTGCAAATGGGCGGAGCAATTTCAAGTGTTGTGAACGGCGGCACGTACTATAAGCCGCATTTGGTAGCAGAAATGCACAATGAAGGTGACGAGGCCAAGAAAGCTGCTCCAGAAGTGCTGCGTAAGGGCGTTGTCTCGGCGGAAGCCAGTCAGAGTGTCAAAACATTCATGGAACGAGTTGTAGCGGCTAACAATCCGTCTGCGGCCCGAAAAGGCTACAGTGTGGGTGGTAAAACAGGTACCGCACAGATTGCTCGACCAGAAGGTGGCTATTTTGAGGATAAGTACAACGGTATGTATATGGGCTTTGTCGGCGGTGACAAAGTACAGTACGTTGTCGTGCTGAGAATTGATGAACCAAACATTCCTGGCTATGCTGGCTCACAGGCGGCTGGACCGGTTTTCTCAGATATCTCTAACATGCTGATTGATAATTTTGCAGTCAGTCCGAAGTCAAAATAAAGGTATAATGAGTCCGATATGTCTAAAATAAACAATCAAAAAACACTATGAGACCAAGCAATACCCCACGACGGACCGCTACTCAAGACTCGAACGTGGGTCGCCGACATCGTCCAGATTACTGGCTACCGCTGATTAGTACAGCTTTGTTGGGCATCGGTCTGGTGGTGATTTACGCCATTAGCCCTGGTCTCGCCGGACAAAACGGTGTTGGCGAGAACTATTTTGTCAGTAAGCAGCTGATTGCCATTGCATTAGGTATCATCGCCTTTGTAGTTATGGCCAATGTGCCGCTGAACTTCTGGCGGAGTATCCAGAAGCCACTGATTATCATTGCCGGAATTGCGGCACTGGCGGTGCGTTTACTTGGCGAAGAGGTAAACGGTGCGTATCGCTGGATTCAACTTGGCGGCATGTCGTTCCAGGCCGTTGAGCTGATAAAATTTGCTTTACTCATCTGGTTGGCTGCGTTTTTGGCAGACCGATTGCAGCGCAGTGAGCTTGGTAGTACCGAGAAGACCTTGAAACCCATGCTGTTTGCGCTTGGTGCCATTGGTGTTGTCGTGGCTTTCTTGCAAAGTGACTTTGGCTCAACCGCAGTTATGGTGTCAATGATGGCGGCCATGGCATTTATTGTCGGTATGCCGCTTAAAAAAGTTATTATGGTAGGCGGTATTGTCCTTATTGGCGGCGTATTACTGATTGCAAGCACGCCGTATCGACGCGACAGGCTGGCTACATTTATCAACCCAGAACAGGACTGTCAAAACGTTGGCTACCAAGCGTGCCAGGCGCTGATAGCAGTTGGCTCGGGGGGTATGTTCGGTCTGGGTCTAGCACAGAGTGTGCAGGCCTACGGTTACTTGCCAGAAGCCCAGAATGACTCAATCTTTGCCATTTATGCCGAGAAGTTTGGCTTTATTGGTGTAGTGGCGATGATTGGCTTGTTTATGGCTTTGTTTGCTAGGATGATAAAAATCATTGAGCATACCCCTGATATATACAGCCGATTGGTTGTGACCGGGATTTTGGCTTGGCTGAGCACGCAAGCACTCATCAATATGGGCGCGATGCTTGGCGTTTTGCCGCTCAAGGGCATTACTTTGCCATTTATCAGTTATGGAGGCACGAGCTTGCTTTTTATAACAGGGATGGTAGGTTTGGCTTTTCAGGTTTCGCGGTATACTAGTTACGGAAGGATTAATACAAACAATTATGGATCAGACTCCAGTCAAAGTACTCCTGACCGGCGGGGGAACGGGCGGCCATATCACCCCCCTGTTAGCCGTCGCCGCTAAGCTCAAGAGTAAACAGCCAAATATCCATATTACCTACGTTGGTGAACGGGGCAGTAAGTTTGCGTCCATGACCAAAGACCAGGCTGTCTTTGACGCCCAAAAGCAAATATTTGCGGGTAAGCTACGACGCTATCATGGTGAATCATGGCTCACACGACTGCTTGATGTTAAAACCAATCTGCTGAATATACGCGATATCGTCTTTACCATGATGGGTATGGTCGAGAGTGTGATATTGCTAATACGGGTCAAACCAGATGTCGTACTCCTCAAAGGTGGCTTTGTGGGTATGCCAGTTGGCTTGGCCGCTGCACTGTTACGAACTCCATTTATAACTCATGATTCTGATGCAGTGCCGGGCCTAGCCAACCGTGTTGTGGCACGGTGGGCACGCTATCATGCCACTGGCATGCCGGCTTCGTTTTATAATTATCAACAGGATTCTGTGCGATATGTTGGCGTTTTGGTGAGTGATAAGTATCAACCAGTCACTTCGTCGCAACAACGAGACTATCGTAAAGAGCTGAACATCCCAGAGGACGCTAAGGTGTTAATGATAACCGGTGGTAGCAATGGGGCTGAAATCATTAACAAGGCAATCAGAAAGGTTCTACCAAAGCTTAAATCGTCAATTCCTAAGTTGTATGTGATACACCAGACTGGACGGCACAAGGAATACCAACTACAAGAATCTACAGATTGGCTCATCGTTGAACCGTTATTAACAGATATGCATCGGTACAGCGGCGCTGCTGATGTGATTGTAACCAGGGCTGGAGCCAATACAATGGCCGAGTTTGGTGTACAGGGCAGGGCATGTATCGTCGTGCCAAATCCACTTTTGACCGGTGGGCACCAGATGGTTAATGCTCGAGAGCTGTCTAAACATGACGCTGTGCTAGTGGTGAACGAAAATGAACTGGACACTAAACTGCCTACCAGCATACAAGAACTGTTGCATGATGCGGATCAGCGGGAAAAGTTTGGTGCAAAACTGTCTAAACTTACCAAAACCAATGCAGCTGATGAGCTAGCTGATCTGCTTTTGACCATTGTTGAGGAGTCCAACTAGATGGCATTGTTCCACCGTAAAAAACCCGCTGAACAGAGCAGGGCAGGGCGCGCACCCGTTGCTGGACAGCGTAGTAACGTCTTTTCGTACTATGCCAAAAAAGCTAATGGCGAACGAGCCAGCCGAGCAGCGGGGGAGGAGCGCACCCTCCGGCCTTCCGAAACAGTTAAATTACATGATCGACGCGAAACCTTACTCAGAAACCTACCCTTACTGCTGGCCACACTAGCGGTTGTTCTTGGCATTATTTACAACACTACGCTTTCTACTCAGCCGCAGGTAATTGTTAACTCAGTCACCGAAGCTCAGACCTATATGCGCGACAAAGACGCCTATCAATCAGCCTTGAGTGAAGAGTTTACTGCTTCATGGCTCAACAGAAGCAAGCTCACTATCAACACGCAAGCAATCTCGGATTCGATGATTGAACGTTTTCCAGAACTAGCCGACGTAAGTGTGACGTTGCCACTGCTAGGAACACGTCCAGTGGTACAGCTCGAAGCCACACAGCCAGCCTTACTGCTTGTTAGCGGAACCAGTTCCTATGTGCTTGATGAGCGCGGTATCGTTCTAATGGATGCCCGTGAGCTGACAACTGATCAACCGCTGTTAACGATTCGTGATGACAGTGGTTTGATTATCGAGAATGGTAAGCCTGCATTGACGTCAGATCAGGTTGTCTACATCAAAGAGCTGCGCCGACAGCTTGAGGAAAAAGGCCTAGCAGTGAAAGAAATGGCACTTCCGGCACAAGCACAACAAGTTGACGTCTACTTTAGGGACCTTAAGTATTACGGGAAGTTTTTGTTTTTGACTGACAGTAGGGTAGCAGCAGGTGGGTTCATTGCGCTACAAAAGGATTTAGCCAAGCAGAAGATTACGCCACAGAGCTACATTGATGCACGACTAGAAGGACGACTCTACTATAAGTAATCCCCCTGCTACTCCTCTACTCGTGTTCGTAAAATGTTCGGTATATAGAAAATAGTATAATGTGACGAAAAACTATACCAGGCCTTAGAAACAAGCAAATGTCAAAAAGCAGGGTAGTACTACCCCAAAGGGGAAGAAAGCGAAAAAAGATTACTAGAGCTCGAAAGTAAGCAAAATGCAAGTATTCGCATGTGGAAAACTCTACAAATGTTGTGAATTGCGTAGCAAATAGAGATCAGACACTAGGCACAAAGTACAGCATATATAATTGGTTTCTATGATACGAAGTTAGACAGGGCCATGTCGACTTACATACGAATTTGTCGTACATGAGCGAGAAAGTCCCCTATAGAAGAGGTATACTTACTCATCTTGGACAGAGAATAAAGAGTCGCAAAATATACATTGTACGACACAAAGTATAGTGCGCTATCACGTGTTCTCATCCAGCTTTATTCACCCCATTTTGCGCTATTTCGTTTTGAACTTTTATTTTTTAGTTACTCGTCTTTTATATCGACTGGTTTGAATCGCTTTACTACTAGCATTGCAGTCACATTCGATCGCAATAATACTTACTTACCTAATGTTCGCAAAATGTTCAATTGTATTAGAATTTAGCGATGCCGACGTGCAACGTAGTCAAATATGGCTGCGCGACGCATCCTGTCGTCAATTACGTCAACGGCATGAATGGTCTGTCTAGGGTGCCCCATCATCCATACGCCGTCACCTACCCGCTGTTCGACTGTACTGCGTAGCTCTTGGGGAGCTAGTGCGCTTTTCCATCGTTTCCAGGCTGGAATGTCCCAGCCAAGGTCTGCTTCTTGAAAGTTGTGGGGAGGTTTTTGGAGGCGATATACCGCCGGGGCACCTTTTAGCATGAGACTAAGAGAAAGTGGACCATATATCGGATTTACAAATGATGCTGAAAAGTCGGTATGAGCAGAAATGCCACCTATTGCAACGGTGCCTAGCTGCATGTGAGGCGGAGATAAGGTATATCCTGTATATCCTTTTTCCTGCCAATAGTGTGCTGCAAGCTGGTCTACTTCGTCCAGGACAGGTACTTCACGATACACTATTTCATGTGCCTCTTGCTTATCGGGCATATCCCAAACGTCGTGAATGGTGTTGCATACGGACTGGTTTGGTGCCATATTCCTGGCAACGACGACATCGACATCATTGTTGTGAAGTAGTATTTCTAGTGCATCGGGTAGATCTGAAAGATTAGTTACCTCAATCGCACTTGAAGTAGTAAATGTGGGTGAAGTTTCATTCTCGGTGCCAAAAGACATGGCATGTTTAACTGTCGGCGAGGGTGTAGGTGGCTTTGGCGACGCGTTTGAACTGTGGCTTGCCTTGCAGGTTCAATAGGATGGTTGTTTCCTTGACGTGGCGGCTTTTGAGGACGCGCTTGACGATTTCGTCACGGTGGAGCGGTTCGCCTGCCTTCTTAAGAACATCGGTGATTATATCGGCGACAGTTCCCTTGCTGTAGCCCCATTCTTTGAGTGCGTAGATGCCACGACCGATGAGAACGAAGCGACCGTCTTTGATAAGTTCGTTGTGAATTGCCTGTGTGGTGACGTCTTTGCGCTTAAAGTCAGAATCTTTAATGGCTTTGGCGATTTCATTAAAGTGGAGTGGCTTGCCGTTTTCGTGCAAGATGACGTAGATTTTGTCACGGATATTCTTTGGATTGACCATCGGCCATTTTACGAGACCCCAGCGGCCGTTCAGGGTGGCTAGATGCTTACTGATGCTAGCCAGTGCTGCTACGTGGTTAGCGTTGTCGTCTTTGACTTCTTTGGCGACTTTGTCGATAGATGTTGGCTCAGCAATCTTTTTGATAGCATCGATTACTTTCTGGACCTGATCTTTAAGTTGCTTCTCGTTGTGTAGCTTGGCAACACCAACAGACAGGTAGAAGTGATCATTCTCGTCAACGACTGCCAGGTTTGGGCACAGTTGGGCCAAGAAGGCTACGCGGGCTTGGTCGATACGCGTATTTTCCGGGGTAAGTTTAGCGCTCAAGTTGGCAACGCGAGCAGCGTTTCCCATTGAGCTGAGCTCTGTCACAAAGGCGGTTTGGACATCGCTAATATGCGGAAGTTCTTTTTCGGCAGAGGCTTTGAGTTTTGTAACAACGGCTTTTTCGAGCTGACGGACTCGTTCTCGGGTAATACCAAGCAGTTCACCAATCTGTTCTAGCGTTTCTTTTCGGTCGAAGAGACCAAAACGACGAGAGATGATTTCTCGCTCTCGTTCCCTGTCGATTGTTGCCAGAATATCGCCCACAACCTTTTGGACATCGATTGCTGGTGTATTGCTTGTTTCCGCCATGGTGTTCCTTATCTGTTACATCGTTCTATCAAAGGCGGGCCACTCCCCTACCTCAGTAATAACGATAATTATAAAACTTAGTCTTTTAAAAGTCAACCCTCACAAGCCATTTTCATGTGATGAAGCTATTCTAGCACAAAGTGGACGATAATTCAGCCAAGTGTTGTAGGAATATCATTACACCCTATCCCTTGCTCTGTGACAACATCATAATCTTACTTTTGCATAGTCTGTGATAGCTCCTTCATGTCTGCTCGGCCTTGCCGAGCGAGCCACCCACCTTTTTGTGTCAGCAAAAAGGATGGGCCAAAAACTGACACGCCACTGAAGCCACACGGTTGTCTGGA
>CAZEBF010000017.1:0-20544 GCA_964510235.1 uncultured Candidatus Saccharibacteria bacterium
TTCATCTCTGTTAATTATAGCATTATTTAGAGATTATGGAATAGTACTAGCAAGGGTAACTTAAATTTTTGAGGGCTTAGATACATCCAGGGTAGCGGCAAAACCCTCAGTGTTCACAACCATAATTGTGTTGGAATACTGCGTCTTTGAAGTGCTTGAGGCGTATTTGACCATCACTCCCACGATCTCGCCTTTTTTATCAGGCTTGAGCGAGCCAATGATCTCACATGACTTAGGCTTGATGGAACGAAACACTTTTTGTACATCTTTAGGCTGGTTATTGCCATTACGAATTTTTTTGACTACAGACGGCGGCACCCATGATACATGCTCAACGAGGTCGCCATTATATGAGACACGAATGGCCCGTTCAACTTGTTTCTTAACCGCAGGATTTATCTCTGTTTGCTGAGTCTTTGTAACGGTACAGGTCAAGTTATACGTACTGGCAGTGGCTGTTTTTGTTGTGCCTTTTTTCGCTGCCGAACCACTGGCTCCACCGTTTGCGGCAGCCTCAGCGGCAGCTTCAGCTTTTTTTGCGTCTGCTGCGGCTTCCGCGGCAGCACTATCACTCTGTGCTGCAGAAATGAGCGAGTCTTCGCCTTCCATACCTGCTGCACCCTCATCACTAACCTGCCGTGCACCATTTGAATCAAGCATATCTTGGCCGACAAAAAACCAGCCGGCACCAACCACCATTAACACGGCCATCGCTGAGCCAGCAATAATTAACGGCAACTTTCGTCGTGCAGGCTTAGTGTCCGGCACGGCAAATGTGTCAAGATCGGGCGAAACCACTGGTTGACTACTAAACTGATCCGTTACTTGGTCTGTTGGGTTTACGGGTTCTGGCGCCGTAAAGGGCTGTACCGCAGGCTGTTCAACACCGGGAGCAGTAGGCGGAGCTGGTTGCTGAGTGAGTGACTGCGCCGATACGACGGCTTGTGCGAACACAGGGTCAGGTGGAGCTACGCCATCAGTTGGTAGCTGAGGCGTTGGAGCTGGCAAGGGATTTTGCGGTGGTTGTAAAGGTTGCAAATCTGGATCGTCAGCCGGATTCATATCTGTTCCTTGGTTTTTGTCTGTTTTTGTTTCATACGGAATAATCCTATACATTCCATAATACCATAACCAGATTCTACTCAGTAGCTATTAGACAATAATGCCACCACCGAGGCAGTGCTCTGACGAGTACAGAACGGCCGACTGGCCAGGTGTTGCGGCGCGAATCTCATCATCCAGCTTGACTACCCAGCTGTCAGCTTTGTGCTGAATTATGCCTTTTACCAATGGTGCACGGTGACGTGTCCTAACTTCGACGGATGTGCCGTCTTTGACGGGCTGATTTATCCAGTGCATGTCTGTCAAATTGAGGGTGTTGTTCCATAGTTTACTATCACTTAGATCGGTCGTGACGTAGACTTCGTTTTTGGCCATATCTTTTCCGACTACGTAGTACGGCAAACCACCACCGACACCAAGACCAGATCGCTGGCCAATAGTATAAAAGATCGCTCCTTCGTGCTCACCCACAACAACGCCGTGTTGTTCTTTTATCACGCCTGGTTTGGTCGTGACATATTGACTCAAGAATTCTTTGATACCGACTTTGCCAACAAAACAAATGCCCATGCTCTCTTTTTTATGGGCCGTCGCTAGGCTAAACTTTTCTGCCAGTTTGCGCACCTCAGGTTTTGTGTAGTCGCCGAGTGGAAAGATTGTTTTTTGTAGTGCTGCCTCCGTTACTCTGTACAAAAAGTAGGTCTGATCTTTGTTGCTATCTTTGGCTGCAAAAAGCTGGCCGTCTGTGACTCTTGCATAATGCCCGGTCGCAATCATGTCGGCGCCATCTTCTAAGGCTGTTTCTAGAAATAACTTGAACTTTACTTCTTGGTTGCACATGATGTCCGGGTTTGGTGTTCGACCAGCCTTGTATTCGGTAATCATGTAATCAACAACTTTTTGCTGGTAGGCTTTTTCAAAATCGTACATCTTGAACGGAATACCTAGCTGCACCGCAACTCGCTTGGCATCCTGATAATCATCTTTCCACGGACAGTCAAAGCCAGGCAAATCTTTGCTCCAGTTTTTCATGTACACACCCGTGACGTCATAACCCTGCTCTTTGAGGAGCGCGGCAGTTACCGAGCTATCCACACCACCACTTAATCCGACGTACACTTTACTTGCCATAATCGAGTAATTATAGCACATTCACCTCTGTTAATCTAGTCTATACGTCCAAGAAAACAGTGACGCTGTCTTGCTTGACATGCATAATGCCGCGAGAGATTTTGATGCGCTGGTCACGGTCATCTTGTTTGATAAGCATCTCGCATGGGCTTAGCAGCGTCAGAAAGTTGTGGTGGCCGCGCAAAACATCAAACGGGCCGGTATCGTTCTGAGCTGAAATGCTGAGAGCCATGTCATTAAAATACACACGGAATGGCGAGTAGACTTTCACCCGAATATGCGACTTATCGGTTTGCTCGGCTTGGCCGGTGATTTCACCTGTGCTAGCATCTTGTCTTTGCGCCATTATGCTATACCAGAATCTCTTCCACGCCTTTTAGCATGTCTTCGCGACCAACAAACTGACCTTTTTTGCCGTTCAATACTTCAGTCACAAATAAATCTTGTGAGAAGAACTGGATAAGATTTTTTGCCTTAGCGTAGTCTGTCCGATCGGCCGGCGAGAGCTCGTTTTCACCAATAATTGCGATGATATTCTTGAGCTGTTCGTGCTTCTGTAGCAAACTTTGCACGCGTAAACTTAACATGTAATGTCTATCCCCCACAATTTCTGGACTTAGCAGTGATGACGTCGTTCGAATCAAATCTACGGCCGGTCGAATGCCTTGCTCGGCGACGGCACGTGACAAGACGATAACCGAATCGAGCTCATGCTGAATCATTTGTACAGCCGGGTCACTCAAGTCGTCGGCTGGTACATAAATTGTTTGAACGGCTGTAATCGACCCATTGTCGTTAGAGCTCAAGCGATCTTGCAACGTTTTTACATCACTGAATATGGTTGGCTCGTAACCACCTTCTGACGGCACTTGGTCAAGGATTGTACCGAGCTCGTTCTTGGCCTGAACATAACGATACATATTGTCCGCGAAGAACAAAATGTCTTTTTTGTGCTCATCACGAAAGTATTCAGCCGCAGCGGTTGCCGATACGCCAACCATGGCACGCAGTACCGGGTTTTCATTCATCTGCCCAAAGAACATACATGTCTGAGACAGCAAGTTGCGCTCTTTAAGTGTTTCATACAGCTCATGACCTTCACGAATGCGTTCACCAATCCCCGTAAAGAAGCTTAAACCTGCGCCACTCTTGGCGATGTTGTTGATAAGTTCCATCGTCAGCACCGTTTTACCAACACCAGCGCCACCAATAATGCCGACCTTGCGACCCTTTACGAATGGCGTGAAGAAATCGATAACCTTAATACCTGTTTCTAAAATCTGCGGAGCTCTTGGTATAAAAGTGCTGGTATGCGCTGGAATGTGAGTAACGTTTCTGGTGGACTTGGTGTTTGCGAGCGGCGGCAGGTCATCAATGGTAGTGCCAAGTGCATTAAACATTCTACCAATAATTTCTTCACCGACCGGAATTTCTAAGCCACGTCCTGTTGTAGTGACTTCCATGTTTTTGCACAAAGTGCGATCAGCCATAATGTTCAGACAGACCACGCGTGTTTGATCAGCTAAATGATCGACGAGCAGTGGACTTTTTGATTCGTTATCAACGATAATCATTTCGCCTATCAATGGTGGTTGCTCATCAAATTCAACCACCACTACAAGATTGCGAATGCTGCGGATTAGTCCTTTGCTCATAGCGCCCGCCTGGCATATCGTCGCCCATTCAGGATTTCCTTGAGACGCTCATCTTTGAGTGATCGGTTTGTTCGATTATAGGTTAGTTCAAGATCATGGAGAGCATCCTCGGCTCGGTCGCTCGCCGCCGACATCGAACGAAAGCGACTGGCGTATTGTGCCAGCTTAGACTCAAAAATCACCTGACTGAGAGCAATATTAAGCATCGACCGCTCCAAGTGATCAATTACTGCAAAGGTACTTGGTTCAAATATGTAGTTTTGCTCACTGATGTACTCATCACTTTTACCCGCGCTCTTACCCTGTTCCTGCACAGCCGCACTCAAACTGATGCGCTTAACATCTTGAACTGTCAGCGACACATAGGTTTGATAGTAGACGGTGGTTGATCGATAGCGCTGGACTTCACGAACCAATGGACTCACGTTAAAGTTTTGGTCCTTTTCTGGTAGTTTGAGATAGCGCTTAAAACTGACGCCACGCTGTGCCAATTGGACTGCACCGTGATGTCCGACAGTGATGATATCTTGCTGTTCTGGATCGTGTTGTTCAAGCATGACACTAATCAACTTTTGGTCAATATCACCGCTAAAACCACCTTCCGCAGTGATGGCAATGAGCAAGTCTTTATCTATGATGTCGGTGTCGTGCATGGTACGACCATAGTGGAAATTCTGGTCAACTCGCAACTGTGAGTAAATGTACCAAAGTTCATTAAAAAATCCTTGGGCCTGCAATACGTTGTTCTTGATTTTTGCGATATGCATGCTTGCAATGCCTTCAAACACGTTGGTCAGATCAAATAAAGTATTCATGGCGTCTTTTTGACGCTGGATTTCTCCGAGTTGCTTCATCGCTTCAGCTCCATCAGACTTTTTGCTTTGAGTAGACTACAAGCTTTTTCATACTGGTCGTCTGAAGTTACGGTTGGGGCCATTTCAATGGCACTGGTTTTAAGTGACTTGATGTCTATTACTTCATTATCGGAGGTTACTAGAAGCGTACTGAGCATGAGCTGCTGTGCCATGAGACTGTATGATTCACCTGGAACTTGATTGAATAGCTCAATGAGTCGCTGCCCAAGTACCAGCTCGGCTTTGGCCGTGAGAGCCAGCTCAGATCCAAACTGGGCAAACTCTTGGGCTTGATGATAATCAGCCAAGGCCTTTAGTACTTGCTGATTGAGTTGTTTTTGACGGTCGTTATGACCGCGCCCACCCACACGCGTTACACTCAAACCCGTATTGAGTGCCGGCCGTAAACCACTCCTAAAAATGTCCATATCCAGTACCCATTGCCCATCAGTAATTGACATAACATTGGTTGGCAAGTAAGCCGTGATATCGCCGCCCGAAGCCAACACAACTGGCAGAGCACTCAGTGACTTATGATTGCGTTTCAGCTTGCCGGCTCGTTCTAGCAAACTAGCATGGGCATAGAACATATCGCCTGGAAACGAGTCGCGACCCGGACTAACTCCAGACAGCAATGAAATCTCACGGTAAGCCTGGGCGTGACTGGTCAGGTCGTCATACACCACCAGCACATCCTTATCGCATTCCTGCCACAGATACTCTGCAATTGAACAGCCCACATATGGGGCCAGATAATTCATGACCAACGAGTCAAACATCGTCGCCACAACCATGACGGCATTTTCGAGCGCGCCGTTCTGAACAAAACGGTTAATGAGCGTATCAACGTCACTACTACGCTTAGCAATGCTAACATAAACAACCGTTACGTCAGTGTTCTTCTGGTTAATTGCCAACTGACTCGCCAGAGCGGTTTTACCGGCTTTGCTATCACCGACGACTGCCAAGCGCTGGCCACGGACAATCGGAAACAAGGCGTCAATAGACAGCACACCGCTTTCGAGCTGTGTATCGAGCATTTCTCGATCACGCACTGCTGGCGCGTCATTAAATACAGGCCACACTGCATCGGCGGCAATCGGACCTTTACCATCCAACGGATCACCCGTAACGGAAACAATTCGTCCAATGTAATCTTTACCAACTTTTGTAACCAGTTCAGTATGCTGCAAGACCACAAGCATACCTGGTCGAACACTGCCGCTGCCCATATGCATGATGGTGACATTGTCTTCATTCACGTGATGGACAAAGCCTTTTGTGCCGTCTTCTAACAACACCAAAGCCCAGCGATTAACCGGCTGCAGGCCACTGACGGTGACCATGAACCGATCAACTGCCGTGACCTCACCGACAGGATTACCGGCTTCTACCAGCTTTTCGAAATGCTTATTGTGCTGGCTCATTGTTACCCCTGAGTTGCTGCACTAATACGGCACGTTTTTGCTGGAAATGTTTGCGCATGGTTAGGTCAAAATACTTACTCGGTGTGCGCACCACACAACCGGCTGCAATACCTGGTTGCAGTCCAACCTGAACCATTACATATGGATCTACTTCTTGACGGAACCAGCTAACAATTCGATCCATAAAATCACTGGTCGGATTGGCCGCAAAGCTAAGGTGTACAATTGGCGCTTTATCTTGCAATGTTTTGAGCACTCGTTTTAACTCAGGGTATGTTGGGGCAGCATCCTTGTGCACATTGGCGTCTATTATTTGCTGCAACAAACGACTTGGTGCTTGCGGCTGTTGTGTTGGACGAGCTTTTGTCGCTAAAATGCTGTTTTCAATAGCTTCAATCTCGCGCAGCAAACGGTTCACATCGGCTCGCATATGTAGTGCGTCAGGCAGCACAAATGAACGATTATGCGCCACGTTGAATATCCTCTACTATGGCAGGCTTGTTTCGTTCTAGCTCTTGCAAAATGTATTCAAGCTGATCGTTCAAATCGATTTCATTACCAATTGCTTCAAGCACATAGTGATTTACGATGTCGGCCATATTATGCTCAAAACGATCGACGAGGCGGACTTTCTCTTGCGCAAACTGTTCTTTCAGCTCATCAATCAGCAGTTGACGTTGTTGTTCAATAGCTTCCTGGGTTTTCGCAATCGAATTTAAGGCAATCTGTTTGGCGTCGTTAATTGACTGCTCGTACTTAGAAAACTCATCTTGAAGAGTTCTATTAATCTCTTGTTGCATGTGCTCGTTGAGCTGCGTACTCGTGAGTCGCAGATCTTGCTGTAAGAACATGGCATTTTCGTTAATAATTTTCTCGAGGTGAAGCTTACCACGATTGCGTAACTCTTCACGAAAGGTGTTGTCGAATATATGATCAACATCTTTTTCGATGGCCTGATCAGTCAGCTCAGTACCGCGATATTCCGAGAGGTGTTTAAGTCGCCAGCCAACCCATATAAAAGCAGCAGCCACGCTGACCAAAATGCCGACGAGTAAACCAAAGAGCCAAATGTCCACGAGCTGTCCCACCTGACGTTTATCTATCAGATATAACTATACCGTAAAGCGTGAGCGTAATAAAGTGTAATTTACGCTGTTAAGACATCGTTCAGGCAAGCAAGCACATAATCAATGTCTGCTTCAGTGGTTGATCGCCCCATTGTAAAGCGTACAGATGACTGGGCTTGATCATCAGTCAAACCCATTGCTTTGAGTACATGCGAAGGCTCATCTGAACTGGCGCTGCAGGCTGAACCTGCCGCACACTGAATACCCTGCTCGTCAAGCTCCATAACCAGTCGCTCATTATCAACACCCGGAAAAGTCACATGAACAAAGTTCACCAAGGCATCATGAGAATTAATACTAGCCTCAGGAAACTGCTCTTGGATATTAGTTACAAGATGCTTCTGTAGATCTGCAAGCCTAACAACCTCTGAACGACGTTTTTTGTCAGTAATCTCAAGTGCTTTTGCCAGGCCAACCGATCCCGCCACGTTTTCTGTGCCACTGCGCAAACCACGCTCTTGGCCACCACCCAGTAAGAATGGCGCCAACTGTAATTTGCTACTCACAAACAAAACACCGGTCTGCTTAGGGCCATAGATTTTACCACCGTTAATCGTTTGCAGATCCAGACCAAGCTGCTTTGGCTGTACGCGCAAATAGTTAACACTTTGTGAAGCATCACTATGAAACCAAATTGGTAGTGCGTCACTTTGATTTGTACGTGCTTGACGAGTCGTCTCCACAATCTGTGCAATCTGTTGGACTGGCTGAATGGCACCAGTCTCGTTATTGGCGTGCATAACACTCACGAGCACTGTCTTATCATCAATTAGGCTTGCCAGTGCCTCCAGGTCAAGACTGCCAGTTGGCAGAACCGGACAGATACGGTGATCGTACTGTTTGACTGTCTCCAGTACCGAGGCATGCTCAAGTGCGCCAACAATTACATTGCCGTCAGGATACTGTTGCATGACACCATGGATAGCAATGTTGTTGGCTTCAGTGCCACCAGCTGTAAAGATAATCTCACTCGGCTGCACACCAAGGACTCGTGCCACTGATTGCCGTGCCTCTGCTAAAGTTTGCTTAACCTGCTTGGCTGCCAAATACAAAGCTGAAGGATTATAAAATTGCTCAGTGTATAACGGCAGCATAGCCTTGACGACCCGTGGATCAACCGGTGTAGCGGCGGCATGGTCAAGATAGACGTGGCGGCGAGTTGTCATACTGTGTAGTTTACTCCTCGTCTGTGCCTAGGCGAATGTGTAGATTTCTTGTTTGACACGCTGTTCATACATATCAACTGCGGCGCGCAAGTGTTGAGCTTCTTCGGGTGTGATATGGCGGTATGGTTGGCCATCTTGCGCCTTCATGATGCCTGATGGGCGGATGTCATATCGAGTAGTACGGATTTGTCGCTGACCAGACGTATCGAGCCATTCTTCGTGCCAGATCCAGGTGCTTGCATCCAAACAAAAGAACTCGCGGCGATGACCTTTCGGTACAGGACCAAATAATTGGCCACCGATCTGCGCTTCATGACGAATCAAGTTACGATACAGATCTTCTTGACGTCGTGAGTTACGCTGCTTGAGGAGTGTGTCGGTAATTTTCTTGAACATGACCTACCCTTTCTGGCCGGTAATCTGCATGATGCGTTCGCGAGCAGCAGATTCCATAGAAGAAAGATTCTCATCAACAGGTTGAGCTTCGGTAATAATCGCTTCAGTGGCAGGGGCTGCTTCTGGAATGAACGCTATAGTGTGAGCAATTTGCTCTGAAGAAGCTAGCATTTCTGGTGCTTGTGTGTGCTCACGCACAGCGTTTGCAGCTAAGCTAACAGTAGTGACGCGTTGAATTTCCGCCTCAGTTGGAGTCGGTCGCTGTTGTTCAGGGTTGTAATAAGTCTGTTGTGTCATAGGTTACTTGGTGTCGAGTGAGAACAGTTGGAGCGCATTTTTGGTGGTGGCTTCCGCAAGTTCTTGCAGTGACTCACCTCGTATTTTGCTCAAAAATTCCGCCGTCACACGTACATGTTTAGGCTGGCAGATTGTACCACGGAAAGGTGTTGGAGTCAAGTATGGAGCGTCGGTTTCGAGCAGTAGCTTGTCGAGTGGTACGGCTTTGGCAGCATCCAGTTGGGCCTCGTCTTTTGTGAATGTCATGATGCCGTTTAGTCCTACGTACAGATTACGCTTCAGAATCTGCTCCAGATCAGTCATACCAGATGAAAAGCTATGCACAACACCCCGAACACCTGGATACTCATCAACAATCTTCCAGAAATCAGCAAAGGCCTCACGAACATGAAAAATTACTGGCAAATTATGCTCTTGTGCTAGGTCGAGCTGCCAGCGCAGCAACTGCTTTTGTTCATCTGGTGACGAGTGCTTGTAGTAGTAATCAAGACCTATCTCACCTACAGCTACTACCTTTGGTTTGTCGGCAAGACTGCGAAACTTCTGCAGTGCCTCATCATTTCCGACATACTCTCTGGCTTCATGAGGATGCAAACCAATCGCCGCCCAGACGTCATCATGTTGAGCAGCAAACTCGACGCCATCCTCACTGTCCACCAACGTACAGCCAACGCAGAGCAGGTGCGTTACATCATCTGCTCGCGCAGCCTCTAACACCACCTCAGGGTCAAGTCCATAGTCACGAAAATGGATGTGACAATGCGTATCTATGAGTTGCATCCTCTATGCCTCAGCGGGTGCTTCGTGCTTTGGGAACAGCGTGCCTTCAATCGGTCGAACAACGCCTTCTTCAAACACATAGCGAATTTTTGCAGCCGTATCAGGCAAGAATGGTTCTAGCAGATCAGCAATTTCTAATAAACTGCCAGCTTGGTAGGCCAGGACTTCTCGTAAGTGATCAGCGTCACTTCCTTTAGCAATCTCCCAAGGCTTTTGTTCTTCGATGTACTGGTTGAGTCCGCGAACCTGGTCCCAGATCTCGTCCATGGCACGATCAAACTTACAGTCTTCGAGCGCTCGTTGATACTGGGCAACGTCGTGTTCGGCCTGCTTGATGTCACCAACTACACCGTTGAGATACTTCTGAATCATAGCAGTAGTACGCTGCACAGCATTGCCAAGCTCATTAGCGAGTTCGTTATTGTAAGCCGCTTCTAACCTGTCCCAACTAAAGTCACCGTCTTCATAGGATGGGATATGTCGTATAAAGTAGTAACGGAAAGTATCTGCGTTATACTTTTCGACGATTTCTTGGGGCGTTATGCCATTGCCAAGTGACTTGCCGATTTTCTTGCCATCAGATGTGATAAAACCGTGTACGTACAGCATCTCTGGCAAAGGTTGACCAAGTGCTAGTAGCATGCCCGGCCAGATTGCCGCATGAAAACGTAGAATATCTTTACCGACAACTTGTACATTTGCTGGCCAAAAGTCCTTGAAGTCCTTGTGTTCCGGGTAACCCAGTACGGTTATATAGTTCATCAGCGCCTCAAACCAAACATACATCACTTGAGTTGCGTCGCCGGGCACTGGAATTCCCCAAGAGATTTTATCTTTTGGACGTGAGATACTGATGTCCTCGAGGCCGCTCTCAATCACATGCATAATTTCATGTTTACGAGTCTCGGGCACAATCCTGAAGCTGCCTTTATGAATAGCTTCCTTGATTTGCTCTGAATAGGCCGATAGCTTAAAGAAGTAGTTTTCTTCTTTGATCTTTTCGTACGGCCGGTTATGGTGCGGGCATGTACCATTGTTCTGCTTGAAGATCGCTTCGGTCACAAACGCCTCGCAACCGGTGCAATACAATCCTTCGTACTCATTCTTGTAGATATCTTTTTGTAAGGCTTTCCAAATGAGTTGGGCGCGCTGCTCATGACCCTCATCTGTTGTGCGAATAAAGCGATCGTTGCTAATGTTAAGCAGCTTTTGTAAGTCTCTGAACTTTTGACTTACTTGGTCGGTATAGGCCTTTGTTTCAATACCAAGTTCGGCTGCAGCCTCAGCTATTTTGCCGCCATGTTCATCTGTTCCAGTCGTAAAAAGTACAGGCTTCCCTTGCTTACGTGCAGCTCGAGCAAGCACATCGGCCTGCACTAATTCCATAGCAAAACCAATGTGAGGGTCGCCGTTGGTATATGCAATTGAAGTGGTAACGTAGTAGTTCATACCCATATAGTCTACCTGGTAACAGGGATAATTTGAAGTGCTTAATCAACAAAGATCATGACACCCATATATTGCGTTACTGTTATTTTTGTGCTATAATATGCTTTATGTTCAAAATTCGTCGTTCTTCTGAGAAGCCAACGGCTCGACTGTCACCCCAAGTAGTTAGCCAGTTGGCGCTCGAACAAGTTACAGGCGCCATCGATTCCATAGAGGCCTTGGCTTCTGTGCGTACGGATTATATTGCTTCTGTGTTCGTGCCAGCGCCCGACAGACAAATAATTAGCACCAATAGCTATTCGGAGACGGCGAAAGCGTACATACAGCAAGTTGATGCGCTGGCTCGTCTGACGTGTATTGCGGCGCTCAAGCTGGCCCACTTACCAGACGAGCTGCCAGGCCCAGAGGGCAATACGCTAACAAACGCGCTGACTAATCGGCTACTAACCTATGAGGCAAGTAGGCGACTAATCGATTATGGTAGGTACTTTACTGACGTAACGAATACCGACAATCTGCAACGGCGAATGATGAATGGATACCTTACCGATGACTACATGACGGCCGTAGACAGACATGCTCAAGATGTTGCTGAGATAGGGTCAGATCTGGCCGGCAGTTCATCTGTGACAGATCGGACGTTGTACACCGTCACAACTGGTGTCGAGGCGGCTACCAAATTCGAAGAGATTATTGTAGTGCAAGAATACGACAAGTTAATGCTCCCGGACAGTTAGTAGAGCCTAGCTAGAAGGCTTTGCGTCGATATAATCCCGACATAGTCGCTCGAACACAGCATTGGTCCAGCCAAAGCCAGTTTGTGACGGATATACCCCTTTAAGTGGCGGCTTATCGGGTGAAACGACATTATATTTCTCGAGGAAGACATGGTGCTCATTGAACCAATCGAGGTTTGTCTTGAGCCATTTTAGAGCCAGTGCCCGCGCCTCATCGTGATAACCGTAGCGCTCAAGCCCGCCAATAACAATGTACTGCAGTGGAGCCCAGCCGTTTGGGTAGGCCCATTGGGTCGGCATGGTGCCAGGAATCGGACCAGGTAGGCGCTGATTAAATTGCTGGTCGGTTGTCGCCAAGCCGCCCTTTTCTTCGAATCTTTTGAGTGATTTGACCAGTTGGCCCGCTTGCCATTCATCAACCATACCCGCCCACATAGGATAAAAGCCGGCAAGTGACGTTACGGTGCCGCGCTTTTCTTTCTTGTAGTTGTAGTCGTAGAAGAAGTTGCGCGTTGAGCTCCACATCAGTTGATTAACCATCTTTTTGCGTTGAGCAGCCTTATGGGCCCATTGTTTGCTGGCTGTCTCGTCCTCAAGCAAGGCCGCCATGCGCGCAAAGTCGGTCTCGTATTTGTACAACAGCGCGTTCAGATCGACGGGCAAGTAATCCAGCGCGCGTCGGTTAAATCGCGGTGTCATATCCCAGCCACTTTCTGCCTCGGCTAGATCGTGCAAATAGTTAATGTCATAGAAGCGACTAAGTCCTTTGTGCACAAGCCGTTCACTGGGCTTTTTGGTACCCATCCAGACCAGCTCATACTCTCGCTCGGCAGTTTCCATGCAGCGTCGCAGCCACTTTTTGTCCATGTTGTATGCCTCGTAGACCTCTAAGATGAAAGTCGTCACAAACGGCGGCTGTGAACGGCCCATCAGATAAGTTCGAGATGCATTTGGGATAATCTTGAAGCGCTCTTGCATGTTCAGCAAGTTTTCTAAAATGCCAACCACCAGCTTTTTGTGCTTTTTGTCGTACATGCCTTGGACCATAAAATAGCTATCCCAGTAATACATCTCGTTAAAATCAAAGCTGTGCCCTTCTTCATAGGCCGGCACAAGATATTTGTTGGGTAGTCCAATTAGTGTGTGATCATCTTTTGGGTGGTAGCGTTCTAGTTTTTTCCAGTAATCAGCAATGTAGGCCCGTGCAGGCGCCACAGCATCAGGCGTCAACTCATAGCCATGAGCGCCAAAGATAATGTGTTTCGTTATTTGTTTTGCACGGTGTAACATCTGCATCCAGACTATGCCCCAAAGAGGCGAGAGTCAAGGCTAGCGAAGAGAATGCTCACTTAGGTGGTTGGTGCGATTGGCTTAGTGCCTCGTTGCTGGTGGTGATCAAGTTCTACCGCCGCTTCGAGTGCAATCTCGGCTTCAAAGGCATCGGCACGAGCTGCCCACACCAAGACACGTTGCACACCCCTGCCAAATACTGTTCTCGGCTCACGCTGTTGTAGTTCTTCTAGTCGCAGCTCGGCTGTATCAAGATAAGCCCTCTCTACTGCAAACGTATCCTCTTGGACTGGTTCAAATTCATGCGTCATATACTTTTTTTACACCTGAGCTTACAAAAACGCAAGCACTGGCGCTATGAGATTCTAGTGACAATCAGCCAGATGAGTACTGTACAACCAAGTGCTCGACGGAGCAGGTTAACACCTTGGAATAGCTCTAACCACGCCCATGTAAACAGGGCGCCAAAAGCAACCAGTGCTGCAATAAAGTTGCCCGTGCCATAAGGTAGTAACATGCTCAAAAGCTGGGCAGTCAGACCAACCGCCAGTGGTAGATTAGGAGATTGAAAAATAACGACTTTGCCGTGTTTATCTTGTAATAACTGCATAGAGGTACTATAGCCTATCGCTTAGTAGCGTGGCCAGAGCGTCAAGTCTATGTTGACTACCTCTCCGTGTGCTACGTCGACTGATTGCAGCAAGATTGGCTGTGCTGCCTTTTGCTCTTTTGTATTTTCTCGCTCCTCATTCATCCACTTCTGGATTCCAAGGAATGGCTCATGACCAAAGAAAGCAACATGATCCACCCAACCAAGGTCGGTGTGAGCTTCTTGACTAGCCGCGGCAGCAATTGCGGCCAGAGCTTCGGCTTCTTGCCCGCGGTAAGCATGACGCAACATCAAGGCACGTAAATGATCGCTCGCCACAACTCGCATTTTCTCGCCAGTAAGGAGCTCAAACTGCTGTGCCGCTATCTCGGCAGTTTGTCGAGCTCTGTGTGCGCTACTCGCAATAAACAATCCAGGCTGTGTGAAGCCCTCTTCAACTAAAGTACTGCCGACCCAGTTGGCCTGGTCTTCTCCCTTGTCTGTCAGTGTGCCACTTTTGTTGTAGTCTGGCTCACCATGCCGAACACCGTACAGTTTTGCGCCGTCTTTAAACTGTGGTTCGGGTGATTGACGACGGTTACGGCGACTTGATGGCTGTTCTGATTTATTCTTGCGAAAAAATGGTCCCATAGACCCTATATTATACACTTTTTCTTATGCTTAAGCAAGATGTATGGCGTATGGTAGAATAGTCGTATGTCGAAGAAAACGATAGTTATCCTCGTAATTCTTCTTACCTTTGCCAGCGCTTTGGCCTTTGTATTTATAAACCAGGATGAAGCTGCTGCGCCAATGCCTTCAACCAATTCGACTTCTTCCGAGCCTGCACAAACCGCGACTGATACACCAGCCCAGGCCGATACAGCAACTGCCGGTGTTTATACTGAATACTCAGAAGAAGCCCTTAGCAATGCCAGCGGCACAAAGGTTCTGTTCTTCCATGCCTCATGGTGTCCACAATGTCGTGCTTTAGCAGAGGACATAAAAACTAAGGGCGTGCCAGCCGGAGTTACCATTCTGGAGGTAGATTACGATACCAACCAAGCCCTTCGCCAAAAGTATGGCGTCACCGTTCAGACCACACTTGTAACCGTCGACGACCAAGCTCAGCTCGTTAAGAAGTTCGTGGCCTACGATGACCCATCTTTGGCTGCCGTGCAAGAGAACCTGCTCTAGTGGCGCTGCTGATTGTCTCGTTCTTGGCTGGCGCTCTAACGGTGGCAGCACCCTGTATTCTGCCGCTCTTACCAGTGGTGATTGGCGGCAGTATCGTGCGAGGCGGTAAAAAAGCTAGTTGGTACCGTCCGCTGATTATCTCTGTCAGCCTAGCCGCATCAGTAATTGTGTTTACGCTACTGCTAAAAGCCACCACCAGTTTGTTGGGTGTGCCACAAATGGTTTGGCAGTTCATATCTGCCTTTATTGTCATATTGCTCGGGTTTAACTTCTTGTTTCCAGAACTATGGGACAAAATTTCTTTAGCGAGCGGTTTGCATTTGGGCTCAAACAAATTCATGGGCAAGACGAGTCAAAAAGAAGGCATTGCTGGTGACGTATTGATGGGCGCGGCCCTTGGGCCTGTCTTTAGCAGCTGTAGCCCAACCTATGCCCTGATTGTGGCGACCGTGTTACCGGTCTCTTTTGCGCAGGGCTTTGTCTACCTGTTAGCATACGCTGCCGGGCTAGCCGCCGCCCTGCTTCTGATTGCATTTTTGGGGCAAGGTCTGATCAAGAAGCTGGGTTGGCTGGCTAACCCACACGGCACTTTCCGAAAAGTCATCGGCAGCCTATTTATCTTGGTCGGCCTGATGGTTCTGTTTGGCATCGACAAAGACATCCAAACCTACGTTCTTGAACAGGGTTGGTACGATCCTATCTCAAATCTCGAGTCACAATTGCGCTAGCTAGACGTGATCTGTAGCTTCTGGATTTTCGTCAGCAGGAACATTTGGATCGATGCCTTCAGAATCCACCAAACCCTCGTCATAAACTTCTTGTTGATCAACATTCGAGTCGGTCTTTGGATGAGTATCGTCAGCTGCTTCTGTCTCAGGGTTCTCATTAATTACACCCAAGTCATCAGGACCTGAAGGTGGACTAGCTGGTGTGCTGTTGTCTTCTGTTAACGGTGTTGTGTTGTCGTCTGACATATGTTTCTCCTACTTAGTTTGTAGGCTCTAGTATGGGCTGTTGCTGCTTACAAAGCTGTTACATATGTTACAGACCTTTGCTACCGCTACTGCTAACCTATTGGTACCGTAAAAGGAGGAAACTATGAGCAAGAAAAATTGGAACAAAGTAGCAGAAGAACAGTTTGAACAACTCGACAATTACTATCAAGAGGATTGGCAACATCTACGCAAACGCGTGATGTAAACAAAAACCGCCTGGTTTGTTTTTAGTTTAGACTAGGGTCGCCACCAGGACCGGTCGGCTCCCAGTTTGCGCCCCACTTTGAGAATCCGAATGAACGCGAGGTCCGCGATTGACTATCATGCGGCGCCCGTGAGATCTCGCCACCATTTACACCTGTAACAGTTACATCACCAGGATCTACATCATGCTGATCGGCAATCCGATGTCGTATCTCATCTGCAGACATCCCTTCTTGGCCGTGAAGATGCCCGAATGCTACTCCGCTGCTTTCGTCACGCGGGATAAAACCATCGAGGTGTGAGTAGAATGAATCGTGTTCTGCTGACATAATGTTTTATCCTACGCTGTTACAACATTTTTGCAAGCATAAGCGAGGTGTACTGTGACTTTATTTACTGCATGCGATGGGTTAGTAGCCTATGATTAGCGGGCAAACCTAACTGAAAGGATTTACATGGCAGATTTAAAAAGCAAAGCCAACGACGTCGAGAACAAAGCCCATGAGATGAAGGGCAAAGCCAAGCAGAAGCTTGAAGACAGCAATAAAGAGTAAGCTCGCATTCTAAACCATAGATAAACTAAGAGACGCAGCCATACGGTGCGTCTCTTGTGTTTGATCGCAAGCATAAAGCATTTCAGCGGTACGGTGGAGCTGGTAGATACTCCAGGTATGCTACTATCATACCATGAAAGTATGTAACTCCTGCAAACGTCAGTTCGTGCCAAGCAGCAATCACAAAAGTTGTCCTAGTTGCCGCTATCGCGCTACAGTTAATGTCGTCTGCTCTATCTGCAACAAACAGATCCACTCTAAGCGTTTTAAAAGCTGTAAGTCATGTACGAACCAACAGAGGCAGGACTATGGAAAAGGCAGGTACCTTAAGAATGGTTACGTCATGGTCTTTCAGAAAGGGCATCCCCGCGCCTCTAAGAATTATGTATTGGAGCATATCCTCATTATGGAAGAATACTTAGGACGCAAACTCAAACCAGATGAAAATATACACCATAGAAATGGCGTCAAGAATGATAACTCGCTTTCGAACCTCGAGTTATGGGTCAAACCCCAGCCGGCAGGAATTACAGCGAAGGACGCCTACGCATGGGCAAGAGTGATCATAGAACGGTACCAAAACGATATAAAAAAGCTTTAGACAATAAAAACTCGAACAACATGTTCGAGTTTTTATGGTGGAGCTGCCGGAGAACCGCCCTCCGGGTCCGAAGGTTTATCTTGGTTAGTCTTCTACAGGCATAGTCTATTTTGAAATACTTGGGCACGCGTCTTGAAAACAGACAAAACAACGCACGCTTGCAGCTCGTTAGTCTTTTGAACTACTACGAGTCATCGCAGTTCAGCAACCCTGAAAATGGCGTGAACTCTAACTACAGGGTGTCGTTAGAGACACGGCTACCAAAAATTAGGCAGCGAGCGCGAAGCGTTGACCGAGTACACGGTCTACGGCATCGCTAAGAGTAGATTTTGCATCTATTCTAGTAGTCTATACGCTGACAAGCGACCTGCTGACCTCGACTTACACAGAACCTCGCGCAGAGCACACTAAACCAGGGAGGATGACAGGCAGCTTCTTTTCGTTGGAGATGTATTGTACATACATCGATAATGCAAAGAGTTGCCTGGCGCCTACCTGTTTGGTGTGAATGCGCAGGGATTCTGCGTAAGTCGAGTTTTTAACCGATAAAGTCCTACGTCGAGCTTAAAATTCAGCCCCGCGTTTCGCCTCTAAAGCGTAATCGCTATTATACCATAAGCGCTCAATAGATGCGAGAACTATCGAGCTTGGAGACAATCTGGGCAAAGGCTTTGGATTCGCTTGGACTCAAACCGCCAAAGTAACTCATGTAGCACTGATTCAGGATTCCAGCGGCTCTTGTGTGTAGCTCACTGCCCTTACTCGACAAAGAAATGACTCGTACACGCTTGTTCTCGGCGGGTGTGCCAACTCGTAACAAACCAGCCGACTGCATAAGTTTTACTTGTCGACTAATACTTGCCTCGGTCTGCATCAAAGCCGATGCAACAAACCGCTGGCTACTGTTGGGGTGCTCCGCTAGCACCTCAAGCAACTTGTACTGAGCATAGCCAATACCAAGTTTAGATTGTAACAATTCGTCCGAGCGCCTGAGCAGGGAAAAGGCGAGTTTTTGAAAAGCAAAGCCGACGTTATGAGACATACGATTCCTCCTGGTATGAGTATACCATAAAGCTTAACAAGTGAAGTTTAAGCGGGAGGGGGAGGAGAGTGATCTTGGTAGGCCAGGTACAAGTGGTGCCAGTCAGTTAGGCTGAGTTCTTGCGGTCGTTTTGCTAAAGGAATCTCGGCGGAATTAAGGATCAGAGCGGCATCTTCTTTACTAACTCGCAAACCCCCACTCAGACTATTGTGTAGTGTCTTGCGCCGAGCGCTATAACCCGCCTTAACAAGCTGAAAGAAAACTTTTGTATCAACGCCAACAAACAACGGTGTTTGGCGACGCACTAGACGAATGATCTGGGAATCGACTTTTGGCGGCGGTACAAATGATCGCGCCGGCACGACTTCACGCAGCTCTGCCTCAAAATACCACTGCACGCTAACACTCAAAAGTGACATATCGCCAGGGGAGGCGGCAATACGTTCAGCGACCTCTTTTTGCACTAACAATGCTACAACAGATGGCGGATTGGTCGATTCACTGAGAGTGCGTAATAGTTTACTTGTTAAGTAATAAGGAATATTAGCACAAACTTTGTAATCAGCCGGTAGTTGGGTCAGATCAAACTGCAAAATATCTTGCTGATGCACCTCAAGATTAGGAGCAGTCACCCGGCGGGGGAGTTGTCGGGCCAAAAGCTCGTCAAACTCAACTGCCACTACCCTATCAGCCACAGCCACCAGCAGCTCTGTTAGCGCACCAGGCCCAGGACCAACCTCGAGCACGACATCACCTGCCCCTACTTCCGCAGCGGTAACCATGGATTCAAGCGCCGTAACATCGGTCAGCCAGTGCTGGCCAAGGCTTTTATTGGCAAACGGTAAGTCACTCATAGATCAAGTAGCTTTAGGCCAACTGCTTCGTCCTGGCGTCGCACCAGAGACAGAGGAACTTCAGTGATAAACAGCTCACAGGTGCCACCCACTTCGAGCTCTTTGACGTGCCCACCGATAGCCGAAAAATCAGCTCGAGAAAAGCTGCCATGCAAATGAACTACTGGTTGGTTTGATTCGTCGGTCGAGATATTCCCTTGCAAACTGGTTATTTCCATCAGCTCATCAAACTTTTGCCAGCGATATTCCCTACTCGCAAGATCATAGTACCCCAGCTCAGCATTAGCTGCGCCGCCCAGACCCTGTACCCAAGCTGCAGCAATACTCTCGGAAGCGATTAACTCGCGCAAACATACCATTAACTGCTCGCCCTTATCCAAACGAACTACATACCTGCTATCAGTTTTTTGATATTTCATGTTCTTATTGTACAGCAGTTAGGTTCACTTAAAGGTAGCTGGAACTTGAATCCGTCTCAAAACTGCAATTGAGCCAATTAACAGAAATGTCGCGACTATATAGATTATACTAGTGTTCTCCCCCGTCGCAGCCAAAGCCTCTGTATCTGCAGCTGCATCTATACCTAAGCCTACCGGATCTAGGATAGTACCATTGGCGAGGCCATCGTCATCAAGGTCTCCTCCGTCGGTAATGTCATAGGTTAGCTTGAGGGCCGGGTTGGAGTTGAGGGTTGTGGCGGTTATTTGAGCGTTTGGTACGTCAGTGTAGGTTTGGGTGGTGGGATTGTACTTGCGGGGTGTTACTTGGTCTGCAGTGAGGTCTGTTTCAAAGGTCAGAGAGACATTGTTGGTAGAACCTGGTACAACGTCAAGGCAGAAGTCTACTAGACCCAAGGGATAGTCTTGGCTTGGGTCTGTGGTAGTGAGAGAGTCTTCAGTTACGGACGTGCTACAGCTGAAGGTGGTGAAGGCGGTTGAGGATAGCTCTATGTCTGTACCAGACACAGAACTCACAAGGGAGGCTGTTTCTGGGGGGTAGGTGAATTTTTGGATGCGGTGGTTGCTGGAGTCTGCGATATAGAGGTTGCCTACTGCATCAAAGACGACACCACGTGGTAAAGAAAACTGGCCGTTGCCAGTGCCGGATGTACCCCACTTGGTGATATAGGTGCCGTTG
>CAZEBF010000018.1:0-19133 GCA_964510235.1 uncultured Candidatus Saccharibacteria bacterium
CCCGGCATGTTTTTGTTATACAGGTAGATGAAGTTCTTAACGCTGTGAAACCGTGAAAAGCTACCAAGCTTGCTGCTGGTACCACCGATGTGATGATAGGCCACTGCCTCTGGTGTGTACCAGACTTTCCAGCCGGCCAGCTGGGCTCGAAAACTGATATCAACATCTTCAAAGTAGGCAAAGAAATCCTCATCAAACAAACCGATGTCTTGGAACATTTTTGCTCGGTACAAACTAGCGCCACCAGTTGCCCCAAACACGTACTCGGCAGTATCGTACTGGCCTTTATCTCTATCGCCCCTACCTCGTGGTGAGGGCATACCATTGAGCCGGCAGAAGTCACCGGTGCTATCGATGTGCTGCTTGTCCATCTTCATGAATTTACCGGTCACAATACCAAGTTTAGGATTAGCATCCATTGCTTTCACGAGCTTTTCTAGCCAATCAGGTTCAGCTACGGCATCGTTATTAAATAGGGCGATATGTGTGAAATCATGCTCGAGAGCATACTGTATGCCATGATTGACCCCACCTGCAAAACCAAGGTTCGACGGCAGTTTAAGCAGCGTAACGGAGGGAAACTTCTTTTCTACTAGCTTATCTGAGCCATCAGACGAGCCATTATCGACCACAATGACTGTAGCGGCTTGCGATTGCTTCATTAGTGACCCTAGACAATCAACGATAAAATCGTTGCCGTTCCAATTAGGTATCACAACTGCGACATTAGTTTTCATAAGTTCTTCTACTATTCTATAATAGATGGAGCAATAACCCATGAAACACATTTTTTCCAAACAAAACCGCGCACTATTAGCAGAGCTTGTCCGAACAGACTTCAAACTACGCTACCAAGGCTCAGTACTTGGCTACGCCTGGTCACTACTGCGGCCTCTTCTACTGTTCGGGATTCTTTATGTAATATTTGTTCTTGTGTTGAAGTCTGGCGACGGTATACCACACTTCCCAGTGTACCTATTGCTAGGAATTGTTCTCTGGACATTTTTCACAGATATGACGCAGCAAAGTCTCGGGTCAATTGTTGCGCGAGGTGATCTTATTCGGAAGATCCGCATCCCCCGCTGGATGATTGTACTTAGTAGTAGCGTTTCGGCACTAATCAACCTTGGTCTTAACCTGATAGTTGTCGGTATATTTATGGTATGGAATGGTGTAGAGGTGACAAGCTATATCTTACTACTACCGCTGATTGTGCTTGAAATATACCTTTTTGCGCTCGGCATCTCTTTGTTGCTTTCTGCCGCATTTGTGAGGTTTCGCGATGTCAACTATATCTGGGAAGTTGCTATTCAAGCAGGTTTTTATCTCACGCCAATACTGTATGCGATGACAATAATCACCAATGAAACAGCCCGAAAGGCCCTACTCATCAATCCGCTTGCACAAGCAATCCAAGACGCGCGTTTCGTAACTGTCACACAAGACGATAAAGTTATCACTGCTGCACGAGCTTTCGACGGTGGTTGGTATATGTTCATACCTCTTGTTATCGTTTTTTCGGTGCTCGCCCTAGGGGTCTCATATTTCAGAAGCCAATCAGAAACTTTTGCGGAGAATATCTAATGTCAAGTGAAACTAACGCAGTAATCGTCTCGGGACTTACCAAGGTTTTTAAGCTGCCACACGATAAGCAATCTTCCATCAAAGGCTCAATAATAAGTGTTGTACGAGGTACCGCAAGAACCTACGAGAAGCAGCAAGTACTCGATAGTATCTCTTTTGAAGTAAAAAAAGGTGAATTTTATGGTATCGTCGGTCGCAACGGCAGCGGGAAGAGCACCCTGCTAAAAATACTTGCAGGTATTTATACACCAACTTCCGGTAAGGTTATAGTAAACGGACAACTAACTCCTTTCATTGAACTAGGAGTCGGCTTTAATCAAGAGCTTACCGGTCGTGAGAACGTTTTTTTAAATGGTGCACTGCTCGGTTTCACTCGTAAAGAAATGGCTGCAATGTATGACGAGATAGTTGCTTTTGCTGAGCTTGAGCGGTTCATGGACCAAAAACTCAAAAACTACTCATCTGGAATGCAAGTGCGGCTTGCTTTTTCTATAGCCATTCAAGCGAAAGGTAACATTTTACTCATTGATGAAGTACTTGCTGTGGGCGACACGGCTTTTCAGAAAAAGTGCTATGCGGTGTTTCAGGCCTTAAAACGCGAAGGCAGAACAGTTGTGTTTGTGACGCACAGCATGGGTGATGTTGAGCGGTTCTGTGATCGTGTGCTCGTGCTTGATAAAGGCACGCAAATCGGCGTATACGAACCACACGAAGCAAGAGTTATTTATGAGAAAATGAACCAACCCGCAGAAGCGGATGCAGCGGGTGAAGGCCAAAAGAGTCGTTGGGGAAGCGGACCAGTTGTTGTTGATAAAGTAGAGGTGAAAAGTGATAATAAGCCGCTGAAGCGAAGCGTAAAACCTAATGCGCCACTCGACATAACAATTCATCTAAAAACAACACGACCACTTAAGTCGCATGAGAAAAATATAACCGTAGGTATGAATATTTTCTCGGAAGATGGACACAATCTATTCGGTCCAAACACTAATGAGTACACAGTTAAGGCAACGACCAAGCAACTATCGCTCCACATACCAAAACTAAATTTGAACAAAGGACAATACTTCTTAACGTTTGCGATCTTTGACGAGAAATCAATCGAAAACTACGACCACCTTGATCGAACAGTCACGTTCTTTGTTGACGTTGACAATACCTATTATGGATCTGTCGACTTTGATCATTCCTGGAGTATTGATACATAATATGAACCTGAACGAGCTTAACCCAGACGCCTTCTCTCGTTTTGCGCTCACTTGCGCAGAGATAAAAAAAGTTGCGAACGGACGAACTATACACATCCTTGATATTGGCGGTTCAAGTAAATACCTATATGAGTTCCTGACCGCAAACAATATCAAATTCCAACTTACCGTAGTGGATATTGTTGACTATGAAGACAAACCAAAGGACGTGAGCTTTATATTACAGTCTGCTGAAAAACTTAAAGAAAGTGATGACACCTATGATGTAGTCACGGCAATAGACGTTCTAGAGCATATTCCAGGCGCAAAGATGAAATCATCGATTGTTAGCGAAGCGCTACGTGTGAGTAAAGACACAGTTATAATCGCTGGGCCGTTCAAAAACGAAAACGTTACCCGCTATGAACACATGCTCAATGATCAAAACACCAAATTCTTTATGCAAGGACAAAAGTGGCTCGTGGAGCATTTTGAGTATGGCAAGCCTGTACATAGTGCGATAGAAAAAATCATGCAACAAAGCGCGCACGAAGTTTACTCATACACGACACTGCCCCTCACAGATTGGTATGTTTCGAGTCTCGTAAACCTCCTCACTTCGGTCTCAAAAGACATTCCCTTACGCAAGATACAGCAGCTAAACACTCAATACAACGTACGTTTTGAGTCTGATGATGACACCATCTACACTACGGACCGTGAATCAGGTTACCGTACGTTTCTTGTCGCAAAAAAGTCTGCGACCCAAATACAAACGACAATAACTAAGCCAAAGCACATTAAACGATTAGTTGGGGTCGAAACGTATGTTGATGTGCTTGCAGGGGCAGTTCACAAAAACAGAACTGGCGCACAGCTGAAGAAAGATATACTATGGCACAAGAGTGAGAACGCACGGCTGACGAAAGAAGTCTTGGATCTTAGAGAGAAAGTGAGCAAGCATGAACAATCAGTTGATCGCGATGTACCACATCGCATTAACCAGAAGGTACACCAGTTAATTAAAGGTCAAGGAAAGAAGAAAAAATGAGCGAATACACTGACTATCCAGACGACCACATAGAAGAGTTGTATGCGGAAATACATGAACTTCGTGAGGGCAATGCGCACCTTACTCACGAACTCAATACTATATATGGTTCAGTTGCCTATCGCACCGGGAGTGCAGCACGGACAGTATTACGTGAGCCGGCAACCGCACTCAAAATTGTCCGACGCATAGCGCGAACTACAAAACTGCTTCGACCAGAAACATTCCGTAATCTTAGAAAAACTCCGCCAACAAACTCATTTATAACCAATGCAGAATACAAAAAATGGCAACGAACGTTTGAGCCAAAAAGTAAGGATCTTGCCGAGCAAAGAAAGCACGCAAAGACACTCAAAAAACAACCGCTCTTCAGTATTATCACACCAGTATTTAAGCCACCAGAGGCGGTGCTTGTTGAACTTATTGAGTCGGTATTGAAACAAACCTATGGTAATTTTGAGTTGTGTCTTGGTGAATTCTCAGGAGACAAGACAACCAGGCGCGTACTAAAAACGTTTGCAGAACAAGACTCGCGTATCAAGATTAAATTCTTTGATGACAATGACGGTATATCAATTAACTCAAACCGATGTCTTGATATGGCAACTGGAGAGTATGTTTGTCTGCTTGATCATGACGACACCTTGAGTCCTGATGCTTTGTATGAAAATGCTCTGCTCCTTAACGAAAAAGATTATGATTTTATATATTCTGATAAAGATAAGATCGACGAGGCGGGCAACAGATTTGACCCAATGTTCAAACCCGATTGGTCGCCAGAAATAATGATCACCGCAAATTATCTCACTCATTTCAATGTGTTTAAGAAATCGATAGTAGAGGAGATTGGCCGTTGGGACAAAGAAACAGATGGGGCTCAGGATTGGGATCTTTTCTTGCGAATTATCGAAAAAAGCAAACTCATAGGACACATTCCAAAGATCCTCTATCATTGGCGAGTGATTGCAACTTCTACAGCGCTTTCAATTAGTACTAAACCGTATGCACTTGAAGGTCAGAAGAAAGCAATCCACAAACATATCGCTTCCCTTGGTATTGATCAGCCAACCGTTCATCATGAGAAGAACGGAGCTTTGAGCTTAGAGTGGGGTTCGGCGCCAATGAAAGCAAAGCGTGTTCACTGCATTATAACAACCGACACCGAGAACTATGCTCACGCAAAACGACTCGCAAGGAAGCTAACTAAGTCCTCGGTGATATCCAAAGACAATATCACCATAAATGACACCAACAACGAAAAGCAGCTTGCACAAACGATTACCAAACACAGAAGCAAGAACGACATAATACTGTTTATTGACGCACAAGTTACGATGTTCAACAGAAAAAACTGGCTTGAAGAGCTTGTTGGTTGGTTATCTATTCCTGGGGTTGGTATAGCCGCACCTCAAACATACAACAAATACGGGGTATTTTTAGAAGCCGGGAGAGTGATTGGCCTCGGTTCTTCGGCAACACCGCTATTTGCTGGTGAAACGTACCTACCGGGAGTATTTGGATATAGAGAGTGGAGTCGCAATACTACCCTGCCGTCCATGTCGTGCTTCGCAGTAAACACTTCAGCGCTGAGCAACATAGACGTGTTACAACAAGGTGTTCAGGGCCTGAGAGAGGTTGCGCTAACATCTGCACTGAACGGCTACCGCGCTGTTGTGACGCCATTTGTTTCAGTTACACTAAACACTACCTCAATCCATGAGCCGCCAATGAGTGAAAAGAACACTAAGGACATCAAGAAGCTACTACCTCAATTACGTGATCCATATTTTTCTGAAAACATAGATGCCAACACGCAATACATATCTTTTAATACCGAGAAGAGTATTCTTGCGCGTCAAAAGATTATCCAGTCACAACTAGATAAACCGATAGGCTACGACCCTAACGTTACTTCGAAAGCTACAGATGATGCTTCAGAAACGTTTCCACTTGTTGGCTACAGAAGAGATGCATATATTCTTACAAAGACAGCTGACTACTCTACAGCTGACGTTAAGAGAAGCAAAATAATAACAAGCAACCACACCCCAATAAATACTGTTGATTCGGCACTTTGGATTTTGCCACAGTTTACGACATTGTATGCTGGGCTCAAAAATATCTTCTCGCTCGCTAGCGTCATGTCTGAAACAGAAAATACCAAACACACGTTCTATATAACTTCTTTAGAAGATGTAGACGGTGTTAAAGAGCTTGTCGCTCATTCGTTCCCGAGTCTCAAAGATGCACATTTTGTAAACAATCCGCAATATAGAGAGTTAAAAGACACTGCCGAGTTTACGATAGGTCTATGCAGCTTATGGACAACAGCCTACGAGCTTCTTCTCAACAATAATGTGAAAAGAAAACTCTATATCATTCAGGATAATGAGACGAGCTTTTATCCGCGAGGTTCAATTTACGGGCTTGTTAATGCGACATACGATTTTGGATTCTGGGCGATTGCAGGAACAGGAGCACTTAAAGATTGGTACTTATCAACCAAAGGCAATAGAGCGATTGTTCTAGAATCAGATCTTGATGTGGGGGCGTATCTTCGTTATGGAGAATCAAACACGGCAAAAAAAGTAAATAAAAAACCACGAATATTGTTCTATGCGAGACCTGACGCGCCTCGAAATGGTTTTGAGCTGGGTTTGAATGCGCTCAATGCATTGGCAGAAAAGAAGAAGGGTGAAATCGACATTGTGCTTGCTGGAGCGGACTTCGATATCACTCAGTATAGTGATCTACATCCATCGATTCGTTTGGCTGGAAAGGTGCCATACGCCCAGCTTGCCGAGTTCTATGCCAGTTTTGATGCAGCACTTTTCCTTATGTTTAGTGAACATCCAGGAGTGTTCGCACTTGAGATGATGGCATCTTCCTGCCCGGTGGTTATTAATAAGCACGACAACAATAGTTGGAACGAGCTGTATATTGATGGTGAGACTTGCTTGGTTGCAGAGCCATCAGTAACCTCTGTGGCGATGGCGCTCGAACAAGTCGTTTCGGACGGCACGTTACGCAAGAAGTTGATTACGAACGGCAAATCACTCGCACGTCGTTATCATGATGCTGATTACAAGACACAAGCTACGAAAGCCTTACAATTCATCAAAGGCAATGACAAGTGATGAGTATTTTAAAGAGAATTAGTACTGACGCTCCTCGTTGTGATGTGTGTGCGAGTAAGAAAAGCACCCTATTCAGAAAGGTTGGGAAACACACGTATCAGACTTGCAGTAAGTGCGGCACTATTTACTTGATTACTCGAGAACTCAATTTACAAAAAAAACGCAAGACGTATCTAGAGAATCCCGAAGCATACCTAGACATCATTAACCCACACGGTACTCGTTATATGGCGGGGTGTGTCGATGCGGCGTATGCAAGTAAGATTGGGCCAGAAAAAGGAAAGTTGCTTGAAATTGGTTCTGGGCTTGGCCATTTGTCATACATGCTGTTTTCTCGCGACTGGGACGTTTCTTGTCTTGAGCTAAGCCAAGCCGCTGTTGACTGGTCTGAGAAAGTATTTAAACTCCCAACCCACACTACGCCCATTGAAAAGTTTACGGAAAAGGACTTTAAAGCGTTCGTAATGGTTGAGGTGATTGAGCATCTATACAACCCATACGATGCGTTGGCGCAGATTCGCAAACTAGCAGCAAAAAATTCACTTTTGTTTGGTACTACACCAAATATTAATAGCGAGCATTGGAGAATAAGCGAACAAGACATATACCAGCCACATGATCATATTGTTCTCTTTTCGAAGTCGTCGCTGACTACGCTACTAAAAAAAGCAAAACTACGTGACATAACAATTGAGTACTTTGGGATGGGCGAAAAGAACGATTCCAACCTAATGTTCAGCGCAAGAATATAAGTTCGTGAGACAGAATCAGTGAAAAAACGACTCAGGCAAATGGCGCGTCAAAACAGGCAGTTTTTACTCTATTCAATTATTGGGCTGAGCGGGATAACGATAGACATAGTTGTCTTCTTACTTCTGCGAAGCATCTTATCTCTTGACCCCGTCATCGCCACCATCGTTTCTACCTCATGCGGTATCACCAATAACTTCTTTCTTAATCGCCGGTACAACTTTAAGAGATCAGACCATACGCTCGGTCGTTTCTTTTCATTCTATACGGTGGGGCTCATTGGTATACTCGCGAGTGTCATTAGTCTTGTCGTTTTCTCAGATCTATTTGGTATAAATGCGACTATCGTTAAACTTTGTTCGATGCCGGTAATTGTAATTGGGCAGTATGCGTTAAACAAGTTTATAAGCTTTTCAGATAACGACCTGTCACCCGGAAACATATACAGAATCATAGTAAGGAACAAGCTGCTACTTGTGATGAACGCTGTTTTCATCACTGTATGCCTGCTCCTCGCACGGTCAATCCCACTTACAACTAACACGTTTGGTGCCCCCGATGAATACATGCACTATGGAAAGAATGTGCAGTTCATTATTGAAAACCAGCGATTACCCGTGTCTGGAAAAGATGACGTGGATAGCCTGTCTACGTGCCGGAACAATCAGTACGGGCGCATACCTTGTCTTTATTCCTATCAAATAAATCCTGCACTCAACTATGTAACAAGCGCCACAACGGCTACGATTGCTCATATGCTTGGCCAGTCGTACCTAGTGGGCGCGAGAGTAGCTTCTTTATTGTGGGGACTTATTTTTATAAACATGACATATTTGACTGCAAGACTGTTTCTGAGTCGCAAACGTTCGTTGGTTATAATGGCGATTGTTGGATTCATTCCTCAAGTAGTCTTTATCTCAAGTTATGTTAACCAAGACATCCATTCGCTTGCCATCGCCTCACTGCTCGTATACTTTTCACTACAGTATCTTAATAGACAACAGGTCAGTGCCAGAATACCTTTTTACACCTCTTTTGGTTTACTTTTTGCCGCAAAGTACAACTACTTTATTATTGCGATCGTGCCTGCACTCCTGTTATTGAATAAACTTGTGAGGCTAGGTCGTCGCACTGTTATCGTAGATGTTGGCTTTATGTTTCTATCTTCATTACTGCTATCCGGGTTTTGGTATATAAGAAACCTGATCTTGTACAGCGATCCACTTGGGCAACGGTTTGTGGTGAACGAAATGGCTAAGTACCATCCCTTAGGTACAACAACGCCTTTTTTTGAAATCGGCTCATACATACAACTCTTTCATTACAACTTTTTTAACGCGCTTTTTGTTTCTTTTTTTGCAAACTTCGGCTACCTATACATTCAACTCTCTAACGAGTACTACACAATTATCAAGGCAGTGCTGATCACGGTGTTTCTAGCCTTGCTCTATTACGGCAATAATAAATCTAGAAAACTATTGCTTGCGACGTTGGCATTCACCGGGCTGGCAATTGCACAAGTTGTATACAACAGCTTTAGTTATGATTATCAGCCACAAGGCAGGTACCTTTTTGTTATACTACCCGTTATGGTGGTAGCAGTTTCGTACGCCTTGGGGCAGATAGCGCGTACAAAGTTGCAAGTTGTCTCTGTGTTACTGATTGTCTTGTTGTCGACAAGCGTACTCGTCTGGGTGGAATCAGCAACAGTACTTATTAAAGCTCTTGGGAGAGTGTAAGTGTGAAAAAGAATAAGCAAACTATAAGTTACGTTCTGCCAGTTTATAACGAAGAAGAAGGCATCGACGCTTTCTATACAGAGCTGTGTAAGACGGTGAAAAAAATACCATACGAAGTTGAGATGATTTTTGTTAACGACGGAAGCCGCGATAACTCACTTAAGAAACTAACAGCCATGTATAAGAAGGATAAGCGTGTAGTGATCGTTAACTTTTCTCGTAATTTTGGTCACCAAATCGCGTTGACTGCCGGGCTCGATATCGCACAAGGTGACGCGGTAATTATAATGGATACCGACCTACAAGATCCGCCAAATGTAAGCCTACAACTCATCAAACAATGGGAAAAAGGCAAGGATGTCGTGTACGCACAAAGAAGAAAGCGTATCGACGGGATTCTTAAAAAAACAGCAATCTACATTTACTATAGAGGGCTACAAAAGCTAACGGATTTTGATATCCCTTTGGACACAGGAGATTTTAGGCTTATTGATAAAAAGGTGCTAATTGAGCTAAGAAAATTCAAAGAGAAACATCCATATATTCGCGGACTAGTTTCCTACATAGGCTTTAATCAAGCAGCAGTAACTTATGATCGTGACGGCCGTTTTGCAGGAGAAACGAAATACCCGTTAAGTAAACTTATTAAGCTTGCATCCGACGGTATTACTGGTTTCTCAACGGTTCCCTTGCAACTAATTACGCAACTCGGCTTTATGCTGGCCGGGGTAAGTGCTTTAGGAATTGTATATGTACTCATAACCAGAATATTCTATGCTGAACTCACCCTCCCGGGTTGGGCAGTAATGATGATTGCAATGTTCTTTATGAGTGGGATGCAGTTTATAATTCTTGGAGTTATCGGCACATATATCGGTCGAATTTACGCTCAGGTACAGGGAAGACCACTGTATATTATCGAAAATATCATAAGAAAGAAGAATTTTTGAAGCATCAAAAAATTGCAATAATTGGTGCAGGCGCGACGGGACTAGCTGCTGCATATAAGCTTTCAAAAGAAGGTCATCGAATCACTGTGTTTGAAAAAAATGATGAGATTGCAGGTCTAGCAGCTTCGATAGAAGTGCAAGGCACAAAGCTAGAACGGTACTATCATCACCTATTCTCAACCGATAAGGAGTTTATTTCGGTTGTTAATGAGCTCGGTCTAGAAGATAATCTATATTTTGTACGGCCGCCAACGGGGATCTATTATAAAAACAAGCAACACCCATTCGGGACGCCATTCGAAATGCTTCGGTTTTCACCAATCCCTTTCATTGATAGATTACGTTTTGCAATTGTTAGCGGATATTTACGTGCGAGGAAGCATTATAGAAAACTTGCTCCCAAAAATGCACTCGTATGGTCACGCCATTTCATGGGTGAAAGAACAACGAAAGTCATATGGGAGCCACTACTACGTAATAAGTTTGGTTCGCATGCTGACAGTATATCGATGGCATGGTTATGGGCTCGCGTGCATATACGTACCTTTAAACTAGGCTATATGAAGGGTGGGTTTGACCAAGTATATGAAGCAATGGCAAAAAAGATAACTGATAATGGTGGAGAAATTCTTACAAGGCAAGATATCCAAAGTATTAATCAGAAGAATAAGAACTCGCCAGTAATCATACGTTTTAGTAATGGTAAAACCAAAAGATTTGACAAGTTAATCGCGACAGTGCCGCAACCAGTATTTGCTCGAATGGTTGGTGCGCCGTACGATGATGAAGTATGGAAGGCTCAATATTTAGGTGCAACATGTTTCGTGCTTGAAACAAAAAAGAGCCTAACACCTTATTACTGGCTGAACATTAATGAGCCAAACTTTCCTTTCCTCGCAATTATTGAGCAAACACGCTTTCTTGATCCTAAGCATTATGGCGGTAGACACATAGTGTATATTGGTAACTATGTAAGTACAGACGACAAGAGATACAATACAGATCCAAAGGAGTTACTCAAATCTTACCTGCCCTACATACAAAAAGTAAGCCCAAAGTTTAAGGAGTCTGACATACTTCAATGGCACTTTTCGAAAGCGCCTTTCGCGCAGCCAATTGTTACACCGTCCTACCACGAGACAATACCCAAGCATACCACATCGTTACCTGGGGTTTGGTTGGCTACTATGAGCCAGGTATATCCAATCGATCGTGGGCAAAACTATGCCTTTAAAATGGGATTTGAAGTTGCTGATCTAGCAACAAAAGAATGAGACTTACTGGATGACTGTTCCGTTAGGAATAAGCGTCATAACAGTACCATGTAGATATGTCTGAGGTATGCCTTTATATGTAGTATTGAGCAAAGCGCCATTCAGTATCCAGCGCTTTTGGCCCCCCTCTAACCAATAGATCTTTCCGTCATCATCTCGTATTAAGCGAGTGGCTCCACGCCGAACGCCAAAGATATCAAAAACTTCTTGAGATACATGAGTAACAGAGTTCGTAACAGAAGCGTATGCAGTGACCGATGGCCCATCTGGAAGACTCAAGCCCTCACCGAAACTCACAAGCTTAAGTGCACCACCCGGAGACTGCAGTAGTAGTGACTGGGTGGAGGACACAGTTGGTATGAGGTCGAGCGCCTCTGGTGACATTAGGGTTAGTTCGTATCGTTGGGAGATGTAACCAAGATTGAGTGCATGAGCGGTTGAGGGGAGTTGGATCTTACCGTTTTGCGTAACGAGCCACAGGCGAGTGTCAGATGGTGTTGAGCTTCTGAGTAGGTGACTGCCATCTGGCATATTGGAGGGAAGGTTATCCTTTGTGAGTGTGGTGACATTTGAACCCGAGATTAGGGCTGAACTTGATGATGCTAGTTTTGTCTTCTTCCCGTTCAATATTCCATACGTTTGGCCGTTAATTTTGATAAATGGCTTCATAGAGGTTCCACTAGCAGCGAAACGATTAAGTGTGCTAGGTATAATCTCTGTGCTTTGACTAAGCGCCCAGCTTTGTACGTGGTTTGAAGGAATAGGGTAACGTAAGGCATTGTCGAGATAGTAGTAGTCTGAGCCGTCATTCACAATTACTGGTGCAACACCACCGTCATCTAAGTACGCGAATAAACCATCCTTTACGCTTACGTTAGAATTACCATTCCAAGCACTCTGAAGGTTTGTGTTTGTAAGTGCATATCGTCTTCCGTTTTGCGCAACAAAAAGTTTTCCATTTGTTTCGTTTCTTCCCACTGCATGATTAATCGCGTCACCTTCAGGAAATGCGTCTAAGAAGTTATTGGCGTAAAGCACAACATTTGTACTAGGTTTTGCCCATTCGTCGATTGCCGTTTGATTAGGGAGGTAGTGTCTCTTTCCTTCGCCCATAATATAGTACCGGTTTGGTGAGGCGGTTCGTGCAAGCGGTGTAAGGTTATCGCTTGTTGTAATCTGTGAAAGAAAAGCTGAGCTTACGCTCGTTATATTATTACTATACCCCCACACTCGAGCAAGCTTCGCCGTATCGATATAATGCTTCTTCCCGTTTTCAATAAGGAACCATTGACCTGTTGAGGTGCTGCTTGCAAAATGGCTGATCGTTTTTACTCCTAGAAGTCTTTGTAAGCGACCGTCGATATAAGTGTAGCTTGTAGCAGAGGGTTTGTAGTGATCAACAAGAGCCGTGTTGGTGTTTGTCCACAAGAAACCTTGGTCAACAAAGAACTTTGAAGACCCGTTTGATACATAAGTATTGGCAGGTCCACCGTTGGGATAGGTATTGATAAATGCATCTGTGAGGCGAGTAGAATTAGTGGTGCATCCCCATGCTTGCTGCTGATCGGTCGAAGCCGAGAGCTTATGAACTGTGTTAATCACCCATGCGCTTGCTGGATTTGAATTAGATCGTGCACAGTGACCAAGCCAATCTCCATCAGTAAGGAATGACGTTAGGCCGGTTACGGTAATCGCACTGTTAATATCTTGTCCCCACAGCTCTAAGTAACGACTGTCACGTATGTAGTGTCGCTCTCCGCCGTCGACAAGAAATATATTCCCGTACTTGTCTCTGAGTAGTCTATTGGCTGGGCTGCCGTATGTTCGGGATGTAATAAAACTGATATCAACTGTCACTGGTTCTATATCATCAATACCCCAATCCACCAAAGTTTGCTGATTAGGAATGTAATGCACAGCGTTGTTAGTGGCAATAAAGTATCGGCCATCAATAGGGTGTCTAATTATTGACCAATATGTGTCTGAGTTTGTCGTAGGACCAAACCAGTCATTGTACATTCTCCAGAAATTCCTGTTTCCGTACGCACTACAGCTATCGCCGGTTCCATACAGATTAGCGAGAGCTGCTGCATTAGGCTGGTAGGGAGTGTAGTTATACAGTGCTGCAGTGGCTGCGTTCTGCATGGTTATATGGGTACCCCCACAACTTGGCGCGTTTGCCTGATATGCAACAAAGCTTCGTCTGCCGACAGCATAGTTAAAGACATCTGCACGGGCTCTGTAATTCTTGAATTGCTTAGCAGCATTGTACACCTGGTTAAAGAATCCATAGTATTCAGAATCACACGCGGCGGTATCTGGGCAGCCATAGCCGGTAGCAGCGCGATACTGGATGGGCCACGGCCAATCATCACTAATAAGTGATTGTTCCTTTTGTAGTAGAACGAGTATGACTTTTGTATCAACTCCACACGCATTCGAAACATCAGTAATAATTTGAGCAGCAGATCGATTTGTCTTTGATGCCATTGCACTACACAGGCCTGATGAAAGAGGAGTGGCAGGTGTGTTCTGTTTAAAGTCTTTTAAACAAATATACGGTGGAGCAACCCCGTTTGCGCGCCCCCAGTCAGCTCGAGTAGCGTAGCCCGAGCGTCCAGATGGTTTTGTTCCGTTGGTATCACAAGACGGGACTTTTGTGTTGAGAAAGTTTTGAACACTTGTAGAAGACATGCTTGACTGTCGATAAAATGACGAGTCATCAATGATTCTGGCTCGATCGAAATCACTACCACGTAGAGCTGATATGGTGACTGTTACTATGAGCGCAGTGAGAGCAAGCGATACAATCATTGCTGCGAGCAGTATAAGTTGTGAAGCGGTTATTCTACGTAGTGTTTTCATACTAAATGTCACATTCCTTGAACAATGCTTTCATTGGATTCACCCTGTTTTGGCCCCGAAGAGTATTTAAACGACACTGTCCAGTCTGTGCCAGATAATGCGCTTCTTTCCAGTGTAATTCCACAGTTAGTAGTTGAGGCGTTGGCGATGCTAGATGTTGTACGGGCAAAAGTTTCACCAGATTTACGGAATATAAATACGCAGTCCTTATCGTTTTCTACGATACCAGACACGAACCCTCTAACAACTATCTGTGACCCTTCCACAGAAGCGCTGGTTATTGTAGGACTCAGAGTGTTTTTGTCGGCTGAGTCGTTATTCTGGCTCTCCACTATCTCGTTCTTTCTCTGATCTGCTTCTTGAAGCTCTGTTTCTGTTGGCGGACCATAGTTTATTCCGCTTTCGGCCGGTTTGTCGGTTGCATCGTTGGCTGACGGCTGATTATTTCTATAAATCAGCAGCGCCCCCCCTACCAAAAGTGCCACTAGCGGAAGCAGTAATACTATGACTATCTTTTTGTTGTTTGTTTTCTTCATCACCAGTGTATATTTTAGCATGACCAGTATCTATATCAAAGTTATATACTGGTTTCAAAAATACAGCAATGACCGTGTTTGCGTAATTAGCGTTTGCTGAAGTATTCAAATATAATGAACAGCCATGGCTTATAATGTACAAACTATTTCGCGTCAGATCTATAACGCTATCAGCTCAAATCGAACAACCTGGCTCATTATTGCCTTATTTGTAGCACAGTGTGTATGGCTGGCATTTACTATGCTGTATCCGAGTCCCTATGACGAGAGTTACCACTATGCACTCATCGATTTATACACGAATCAGTACGGCCCATTCGTCTCTGAGCAACCCGATAGTGTTGCTGCATTAGGAGATATAACAAGGAATGCTTCTTTCCTTTTCCACTACCTCCTTAGCTTTCCTGCACGCATTCTTGGCTACATCATTCAGGGAAACTCTCTTATTGTGTTGCTTCGCATCATCAATATTGCTTTTGTTGCAAGCGGTCTCTTTATTTTTGTGCGACTTTTCCGACGCATTGGAGCCACAAGAGGTGTTATTAATATCACCTTGCTTGCCGTTATCATGATCCCGATATTTTCACTTACCGCCGCTACGATTAATTACGATAATCTGCTCTTCCTGCTCGTCGCAGTGTCGTTACTGCTTGCCCAAGACCTATATGTGAAGAGAGGCAATATGTTTTCTAGATTGGCGCTTCTTGTATTGGTTTCGATGAGCGCCTTGATGGTTAAGTTCACCTTCCTACCATTTATTGCGGCAATATTTGGATTCTTGTTTTACCACTTTCTCTCAAATCGTACGACCTACTTAACTACCTTTAAAAGGCATGCTCGCAAAGTATCAGTTACTCAAAAGACCCTTTTTGCGCTTGCGACATGCCTACTAATATTTTGCGGAGTCATGACATACGGTGTAAATATTGTTCAGTATCAGAAAATAACCCCCCGCTGTGAGCAGGTCCAACCCGTGTCGGTTTGTAGTCAGTCCTACGTTTGGTCGAGGGAGAAGCGCATCCAAAGTGAGCCAAAAGCGACGTCCTACGATCCAGTGAGGTATACACTTTACTACTGGCTAGACAGTATGTCTAACAACGCAGTAAGCACAGGTGCAAACACAAGTGAGGGCGGTTTTGACGCCGCAGCAAGTCCAATAATTCTTTACTATGCAATGTGGTTCTATTTAATGACGGGAATTGTTCTCTTCTTGTGTTTTGCAAGAGAAATTGCAAGGAAGCACAAGATTGGACTGATACTAACGGTGTTGATAGTCTATTCCTTCATTGTTTGGCTATATTTATACCAATCATACTCATCACTTGGTTCCGCACTAGCTTTGCAGCCAAGGTATCTTCTGCCTGTAATCCCAATATTCCTACTGTTTGCAACTTGGGCGTGGGCACGCTTACTTCGTAATCACGTAACCATCGGGGTTGCGTGTATACTTATCGCCATACTTCTTCTCTTGCAGGGAGGGGGCATACTGACTTATCTTGTATCTAGTAAGCCAACTTGGTACTTTCAAGTCAGAATTGTGAAACAACTTAATTACAAAGCACAAAGAGCCGCAGAACAGATTATTATCGGTCGGTGATAACTAATCAGCAATACTATTCGCTAGCGAACTACCGGTTCAGATTTCTGAAAAATCAATCACTTCAGCATACCTTCTTAAGATGATAAGATACTAAGAAGAAAGAGGATCATCATAATGAAGCTAATTGTATTTTCTATATGTAAGAACGAGTCTGAGACAATCGGAAAAGTCCTCGACCTTATTCCTCAACGCATTCCAGGAATATCAGAAATTCAAAAGTGGGTAATTGACGACGGTAGTACTGATAATACAAGCGAAATCGCTAGAAAACATGGTGCGCAAACTACTTCTGATGGACAGCAAAAACGCCTGGCAATCCGTTTCCGCGAAATGGTAGACATTGCTCTAGAAAACGGTGCAGACATCGTGGTTAACATTGATGGTGACCTGCAGTTTGATCCTAAAGAAATTCCCAAGCTGGTTGAGCCAATTGTTCAGGACCGTGCTGACTTTGTAGCGGCCGATCGATTCACCGTGAACGGCAAGAAACAGCGACCGCAAAACATGCCAGCTGGCAAGTATTATGGCAACCAACTTGGTGCCTGGATTGTTGGCAAGCTAAGTAACCAGAAGTTTAATGATGTGACATGCGGTTTTCGGGCGTACAATCGGGCCGCACTCATGGTGCTGAACACTAACGGCACGTACACCTATACACAGGAATCATTCCAAGTTTTAGCAATGAAACGAATGCGCATAGAAGCGATGCCGGTTAAAGTAACGTACTTTAAGGGTAGAAAGTCCCGTGTTGTAACGAACATATTTACTTATGTCGGCACTAGCGCGATTAGTATTTTGCGATCTTACCGTGACTTTGCACCGCTGCGATTCTTTGGCTGGCTTGGCTTTATACCGTTTTTGATTGGCTTTATATGTACGGCAATCTTCTTAGGTCACTGGGTTGTGGTTGGAAGTTTTAGCCCATTTAAGTTCTTGGGCTTTAGTGGCATTTACTTCCTGACCCTTGCAATTATTTTCTGGGCACTAGGACTGCTAGCCGATATGCTTAGCAGGATGCTTAATAATCAAGAAAAGATTCTAGAAAATGTCAGACAAATCCGCTGGTCAGACAAGCACAAGAAATAACCAAGCTAAGCCAATAAAAGTTGGCTATGTTCTAGCATACCGCGACAACCGGTACATTCGAACAGCGGTCCTGACACGGGCAATTGCCTTGTCGCCGCGTCTAGAGCTTTTAACTGCCATCAACCAAACTAAAGGCTTCTTGCGCTACGCAGATACTACCCTCAGACTCATTAAGCTCCGTGTCACTGCCAGACCGGATGTGTACATATTTGGTTTTCGGAGCCACGAGTCTTTTTGGTTATTTAGGATTATAACTATAGGTAAGCCAGTTATTTTTGACGAGTTTATCAATATGCAAAACTCATTAGTCACTGAGAAATCAGTCATAAAACCAAAAGGGGTAGGGGCAAAGTTTGCTAAGTGGTACGTGCGGTCGCTGCACCGTGCTTCACACCTAATATTGACCGACACAAAACTTCACGCCGAAAGTTCTAGCCGTGAATATGGCACAGGCATAGAAAAGTTTAAGCCGCTGTATGTAGGCTGTGACGAGCAATTGTTTTACCCCCGCAAGACGCAGAGGAATTCAAAACTACAAGTATTCTTTTACGGTAACGTCGAGGCTTTGCACGGCCTTAACCACATTCTGGGGGCAATTCAACGTCTTAATAATGATCAATACGAGTTTACAATTATTGGTGGACGAGGCAAGCCCGAGGTGAAAGCGGCTATAGATGCTGTCCAAAAAGCAGCTCCAAAAGCAGTCATCAATTATATTGAGTGGGTACCAATTGAAGAACTCCCTGATAGAATTGCGGCGGCAGATATTTGTCTTGGTGGCCCTTTTGGCGATACTGCTCAGGCCCGAGTGGTGATTACTGGTAAAACCTTCCAGTTTTTGGCCATGGGGAAGCCCGCCATAATTGGTACAATTGAGCAGGAAAGCGGTTTTGTTGATCGCAAGAACTGCTTGCTCGTACGCCAAGGTTCGTCAGAAGCAATCGCAGATCAGCTTGCCTGGGCAGCCGCACATAAATCAAAGCTCGCTGATATTGGAGCAGAAGCAAGAGAACTGTTCGATCGTCGCTTCTCGACTTCAGTCATAAGCAAGGAACTAGAAAGTATAATCATTGAGGCAACACAGAAGATATGAAAAAAATCACCATACAACTCATTTATCGCAGCTATAAGCCACTACACAAAATTCACCAGTCATTGATTGAGAATCCACCTGCAGAAGTCAGTTTTGTTGTTCCAAAAACTCAACAACGGTTCAGTAAACTGTTTCCGCTGTACCGTAAAGTTCGCTACTACAAGTTAGGACGCGTCCTCATTGCTTGGTTTGAAAAACTCTTCTTTGCCCAAAAAACCACCGAGACCAAACAACATATCGACCTGTACCAGTACATCAATATGTCCGACCCAAAACCACCG
>CAZEBF010000019.1:0-15911 GCA_964510235.1 uncultured Candidatus Saccharibacteria bacterium
TGTATTAGGCACGCCGCCAGCGTTCATCCTGAGCCAGGATCAAACTCTCCAAAAAGAATGTGATTCTTAGCATCAGTGTAAAACTGACTTACAAAAAACAATTCATGCCCTGATAAAGTTCAGGGCGAACTGACGTTGATTTGCACTACATAAGTTTTTAAAGTTCTGTGCTTGAGGGACACTTTAATAGAGGTCCCAAAAAGCTCATACAATCGTACAGGGAGAGATTATTACTGTCAAGTGTTTTCTTAGGTGTTTTCTGACCTTTTTTGTTGTTATTTAAGCATCAGCATAATAGTCATACCGTGCCAGTGCTTGCCTCGCCTAAGCCCGAAGCAGATATTCGGCTACATGCTCGAGAGCTTCAGAGTCAACAAATGGTGCCGCAGACTCGACAATTGTCATAATCGAACTGCATTCATTATCATCGAGGTAATGAATGACATCGGGTCTCGCATTTTTTATGCCTACTAGCATAGCTTCAGGTGCATACATCGCTTCGGAGGCATACAACCCCGCATAGAAGGTATGCACCATCGCTGGTGGCCCCTCATGACTGGCTGTTACCAAAAATCGGTTCTTCTCATAATACGGTTCGAAATGATGAGAGGGATCAAGAACTTCATCGATTATTTCATCTGGAATATAAGGCTGCCCGCCACGATACAGATGCACAAACATTCCAACCGATTCTTCAGCCTCATCTTCGTAATGTCCTTTACCAAGTAGACCAAGGCTCACTTCATCAGCGCCCCACAATCTTGTTGGGAACTTAGGTGACTGTTTGGAGTAAGGCAAGAGGCGTTGCGTTTCTATACCAAGGTAATAGACATCGCCTCGGTCTGTAAGCCATTGTTTTTCAAATTCAGACAAAGATAATGACGCTAACGCTGGAGCTAGTAGCCGTTCTCTCATTTGCGCAACATGACGAGCAAACACCAGTCTTGGTTGCAACTCCGGTTTAAATCGTTCCAAATCACTCATTATTTGTATATAATAACATGTAAAATGAGTTTTGCCAATACTATTCGGCGGCGATGACTTCGGCGACTTCTTCGTCGTCATCTTCTGGGTCGGCGACGTGTTTAACGAGGGCCAGTGAGGCAACAGAGTCTTTGTCATTCATGCGCATGATACGGACACCTTGGGTGGCACGTCCGAGGGCAGGAATATCCTTGAGGCCGAGTCGAATCGTCTGACCTTGGGTTGAGATAATGATTACCTCGTCTTCTTCATCGGTCAGAGCTTTCACGCCCATCAGCTTACCAGTCTTGGTGTTGACCACTGCAGAACGAATACCAACGCCACCACGAGCGTGGGCTGTGAACTGAGCGATCTTGGTGCGCTTACCATAGCCATACTCACTGATAACAAAGATGTTGGTGTCTTCAGATACCACATCCATGCCAATCACCTGATCACCGGCTCGCAAACGGATACCACGGACGCCGCGTGACACACGGCCCATTGGTCGCACGTCTTTTTCGTGGAAGCGAATAGCCTGACCTTGTGAGGTCGAGATAACAACTTCGCGGTCGCCATCGGTCATACGAATCCAACGCAGTTCATCGCCGTCATCGAGGTTAATAGCAATCAAACCGCTCTGGCGCACGTTCTTGTACTGCTCAAAGGCGGTCTTCTTGACCACACCGCGTACGGTACACATCATCAGGAAGCCCTTTTCATCGGTCTTTGAGATGTTAAAGATTGAACTCACCTTCTCTTCTGGTTGCAGCTGCAACAGGTTAACAATTGCTACGCCCTTGGCACTCAGAGAAGCTGCTGGGACCTCGTAGGTCTTCAGACGGAACACGCGACCCTTATTGGTAAAGAACAGAAGGTAGTCATGCGTAGAAGCGTTCACAACGTGTTCGATGACGTCCTCTTCTCTAGTTGCCATGCCACGCTTACCCTTACCACCGCGACCTTGCTTACGGTATTCGGCAATCGAACTACGCTTGATGTAATTAGCGCTGGTGAGTGTAACCGCCACTTGCTCATCAGGGATAAGGTCTTCATCGCCCAACTTGCCGAGCTCTTGTGGCACTACTTTAGTACGACGATCGTCGCCAAACTGTTTTTTGAGCTCTAAGATCTCGTCTTTGATGATGGCCAGAATCTTCTTCTCATCAGCCAAGATACTTTCCAGCTGTTTGATCAGAGCCATTAACTCGTTGAGTTCATCTTCGATCTTCTTGCGCTCCAGGCCAGCCAGTGTGCGCAGTTGCATTGCCAAAATAGCTCGTGCCTGAATCTCAGACAGCTTGAACTTCTTGATCAGGTTGGCTTGAGCTTCTTCGGTGGTCTGTGAGGCACGAATGGTCGCAATTACTTCATCGATGTTATCGAGAGCAATCTTAAGTCCTTCCAGCACATGAGCGCGTTCCTTGGCCTTACGCAGTTCGTACTCTGTACGACGGCGCACCACGTTCATGCGGTGCTTGATGTACTCCTGTAAGATGTCTTGTAGGCCCAGCACACGCGGCTGAATACCGTCAATCAGCGCCAGCATGTTGTAGTGGAATGACGTCTGTAGTGGTGTTAGCTTATAGAGTTGGTTAAGGATCTTCTTTGGATAGGCGTCTTTCTTGAGGTCAACTACAATCCGCACGGTACCACGAGCGGTTTCATCGCGGAGATCAGATACGCCGGTAATCTTCTTTTCCTTAACCAGATCAGCAATCTTTAGGATCAGCGTCTCTTTGTTGAGCGCATACGGAATTTCGGTGATGATAATGCTGTGTTTGCCCTTGTTGCCTTCTTCGATATTGGCGACACCTCTGACAACCACACCGCCCTTACCCGTGGCAAAGGCTGTTCGAATGGAATCTTTACCATAGACGATACCGCCTGTTGGGAAGTCTGGACCTTGCACGTGCTGCAGCAAATCATCCAGGGTGGCAGCTGGGTTATCAATCAGCTCAACAATGGCGTCAACGATTTCACTCAGGTTGTGCGGCGGAATATTAGTAGCCATACCAACGGCGATACCCATCTGACCGTTCAGTAATAGGTTTGGCAAGCGAGCCGGCAAAACTTCTGGTTCTTTTTCGCTACCATCGTAGTTATCACGGAATGGCACGGTTTCTTTATCGATATCTTCGAGTAATGCCAAACCAGCTTTGGCCATGCGGGCCTCTGTATAACGTTGAGCAGCTGGTGGATCACCGTCCATCGAACCAAAGTTACCCTGACCATCCACTAACAGATAGCGGGTAGACCAGTCCTGAGCCAAACGCACCATAGCATCATAAATCGCCACATCACCGTGCGGGTGGTACTTACCCATCACATCACCAGTGATACGAGCACTCTTGACGTACTTGCTGCCTGGCTTCCAGCCGTTTTTCTCCATAGAGTACAAAATACGGCGATGCACTGGCTTGAGGCCGTCACGCACATCTGGCAAGGCTCGGGCCACAATCACACTCATCGAGTAGGTCAGGTAGCTGTGCTCCATGACGTTTTCGACGGTACGCAACTCTACTGTACGAGAGTGATCAACATTCTCGAGTATCTCGGTCTGGCCATCGGCGCTGCCCAGTGGCTTTATGGCACTTACTGGAGAAGTGTCTTCTGTACTCTCGGGAGCAATGCTTTTTTCTTCTTGGGTGTTTTCGTCGTTATTATCCATCGTGGTGTCCTCAGCCATATCTTTATACATCCAAATCTTTCACGAACTTAGCATGCGTGGTAATAAAGTTCTTGCGCAGTTCTACCTCTGAGCCCATCAGCTTATTAAAGATAGCGTCGGCTTTCTCGGCATCATCCAAACGTACCTGAATCAGTACGCGGTTCTCTGGGTTCATAGTAGTTTCCCATAACTGGTCGGCATCCATTTCACCAAGACCTTTATAGCGTTGAATATCTGATAGACCAGCTTGACGCTTGCGGTCATCTTTTGGATCAACCTTGGTGCCGCGCTCTTTGCGCTCTGCAATCAGTTCATCTACCAAGCGATCACGCTCTTCATCGCTGTAGGCGTAGACACGCTTGTTGCTAGCGCCCTTTAGCAAGAACAGTGGAGGTTTGGCCAGATATAGATAGCCGCCATCGATGATCGGTCGCATGTGTCGGAAGAAGAATGTCAGCAGTAGCGTACTAATGTGGCTACCATCGACGTCGGCGTCAGTCATGATGATAATACGGTGGTAACGGAGGCCATCCATACTAAACTGCTCTTCGATGCCTACACCCAAGGCCTTAATGAGTGTCACGATTTCGTTGTTGGCTAGCATCTTGTCCAGACGAGCGCGCTCCACGTTAAGCACTTTACCTCTGAGGGGCAAGATTGCTTGGGTCTTGCTATCGCGACCACTCTTAGCTGAGCCACCGGCTGAGTCACCCTCTACGATGTAGAGTTCTGAGTTTTCTGGGCTCTTGCTTGAACAGTCAGCCAACTTACCTGGCAAGCCAGAGCCTTCCAGGACACCTTTACGGATGATGTTGTCGCGGGCTGCACGAGCAGCTTTACGAGCACGTGCCGCAAGGAGTCCTTTACCGACAATCTTCCTTGCCACCGTTGGATGCTCTTCAAGATAATAGTTAAGGTATTCGGTCATGACCTGTTCTACCTGGCCACGCACCTCTGGGTTACCCAGCTTGTTCTTAGTCTGACCCTCAAACTGTGGGTCTGGAATCTTCACCAAGATAACTGCTGTGATACCTTCTCGCGTATCTTCACCACTGAGGTTTTCTTCTTTTTCCTTAATCAAACCGTTCTTGCGGGCGTAATCATTAATAACGCGAGTTAACGCTGAGCGAAAACCAGTCATGTGTGAGCCACCGTCAGGGTTAACCACGTTGTTAGCGAAGGCCTTGATGGTTTCGCTGTAAGCGTCGGTATACTGCAGGGCGATTTCTACTTGTGTGTCAGCAACTTGCTTATCGACATAAAAGACATCTTCATCAACGACATCTTTACCCACGTTTAGGTGCTTAACGTACGATTTAATGCCGCCTTCGAAGTAAAAGCTACAACGTTCGCCGCTCTTCTCATCTGTTATAGATGTTCGAATACCTTTTGTAAGGTAAGCCGAGTGTCGCAATCGATCAAGGATAGTCTGATAGTTCAGTTTGGTGGTTTCAAAGATAGTTGCATCAGGGTAAAAGATAATTTCAGTACCAGTTTTGTCGGTTTTTCCAATCACTTTGAGGTCTGCAACTGGCACGCCGGTTTCATATGTCTGCTCATGCAACTTGCCATTCAGATGTACGCGCACAATTAGTTTGGTAGATAGTGCGTTCACCACGCTCACACCAACACCGTGCAAACCACCTGATACCTTATAACCACCACCATCAAACTTACCGCCAGCGTGCAATACAGTTAAGACTGTCTCTACAGTACTTTTACCAGTTTTTGGGTGAATGTCTGTTGGGATACCACGACCGTCATCAGTTACCAGTACGCCACCATCAGCTTGAAGCGTCACCGCTACCTCTGTGGCATGACCTGCCAAGGCTTCATCGATACCGTTATCAACAATTTCCCATACTAAGTGGTGCAGTCCCTCAACACCCGTACTACCGATATACATACCGGGACGTTTACGGACTGGCTCCAGCCCTTCGAGAACCTGAATCTGATCAGCATTGTATTTTTGTTTGCTCACTAGTAACTACCCTCTCTCAAATCTACCTGTTAGTTTCCCCACTCGTTAGGATTTATTATAGCCTAAGCGAGAATTCTACACAACTTCTTAAAAAGACTTGTTTGAACACACGGTTTCATGGTTCAATAAGCAGTAGCATTATATACAAAGTGCATAAAAAATAAAGAAAAAATTATGTTTAACAGATTGATCGCCAACTTACCGTTCAATCCCAGCTTAATCAACCAAGTGGGGTTCTATAGCAAACGCTTGCGTAAAGAAGCGTCTATTCGACGTCTGGGCTTTGCATTTATGGCGCTCACATTTCTTGTTCAGCTGTTTGCTGTGATGGCCCCACCGGAGGCTTCTTTTGCCAAACCGCCCAATGACGTCATACCAAACGGCTTCTCAACCCAAGGCGAAGCAGTTAATCACTGTAATCGTAACGACTACAACTTCAAACAGATCGTTGGACACTTCGGTATCGACTGTGAAGATATCTATTTTGGCTCGGTCGAGACTATAAGTGTTCGCGCCCACAACGGTAACCTGTACTCCATGGGGCGTGTGCCGTATAGCAAACCTGGTGAAGTCGGCGTCAACATCGATGGCGTTGGCCAATTATACATGCGACCACTTACTTCTGTAATGAACAGTTCAACCACTAAAGTTATATCTGGTCGAACAGCAAACGGCACGACCTTCTATCTGATGTTCAACTGTGGCAACGTGGTGCTTGTCGGTCCGCCAACCATTCCATCACCTCCACCACCGCCTCCACCACCGCCACCAGCCCCAGTAAAAGTAGTTGCTTGTGGCGATTTACTAATGAGCGTCAGTAATGGTGCGACCGTAAGTGCTGGCTCAACCATCAGCTTGACCGGACGTGCAGTTGGCCGCAACTTACCTCCTAACGAGAGTGTCAGCATGTATTACGAGATGTCTAACAAGGCGACAGGCGCCAGGATTGGCTTTATGCAAGAGGCCCAAGGTGTACCATTCGTCAATGAATTGGCGACCGATAGTACATCACGTACATTTAGACTTGATAACGAGGGTGAATATCAATTCAAGCTCATCGTTAAGTATGATTCCAGCACTAAAGACGCTCTCTTTAACGGCCTCAACCGTTGTGCCAAAGATATCACCGTCAAGACGACTGATGCCTGCCCAGAAGTACCTGGTGAACAGACCAGCTCTGAACAATGTTATGTCTGTCCTGAAGGCGAAGACGACTCGTTCTGCTTGGTCCTTAGCAAAAAAGCTAGCAACCAAACACAGAATATCGCGGACGCTAACGATACAGTGGCTAACCCTGGCGACACAGTCACCTACACGCTCATGGTCAAGAATGATAATGAACGTGAGTTCAAGGACTTTGTCGTAGAAGAACCAATCTCTGACATCTTAGAGTACGCTGACGTGGTTGATCTGCACGGTGGCGAGCAAGAAACCATCGAAGGTATCGTCACAGTACGCTGGCCAGAAACAGACATTCCTGCCAAAGGCACCATCGAAAAGAAACTGACTATCCGCATCAAAGATCCACTACCAAAGACAAACACCCCTTCCTCTGACCCATCTTCTTACGACATGATGCTGACTAATGTGTACGGCAACAAGGTTAACATCAAACTACCGCCAAACGTACCAAAAACTACCGAACAAGTCGTTACTAACCTGCCGAACACTGGTCCTGCCGAAAACATGGCGATTGCTGGTACGCTGACCATCTTTATCGGTTACTTCTTTGCCCGTAGCCGCCTAATGAAGAAAGAGCTCGATATCGTACGCACTGAATACAACACAGGAGGAATCGCATGAGTGAAAAGCTAATTCACCCCCACGAGCGTCGCGGCGAGCTTGGTCCGGAAGACAATAGTCATGAGCAGCACGAAGTCAATGCTGACCGTAATCATGAACGTGCCCATGAAATTAGACACGAAGCTGCCGAGAGACTACCTGAACTGCAGCACGACGCAAAAGAACGCGCCAAAAGCTTGCATGAAGTCACCGTTGAGCGTGAAGAAACTGAGTCAGAAGTACCCCGTGGCGCGATTGACCACTCAGTCAAAGAAGCTGCTCGCCGCCGTGTCATGAGACGCGTACAAAAGCAGTTACGGCCCGACGAACGCTTGCTCAGCAAGTTCACCCATAATCCGGTAGTTGACGCAGCAAGCCGTGCCGCTGAAAAGACCGTTGCTCGCCCATCTGGGCTGCTAGGCGGCAGTATCATCGCTTTCTTAGGCAGTAGCGCCTACCTATGGATCGCGCGTCACTACGGCTACGACTATAATTATCTCTTGTTTTTCATCTTGTTTGTTGGCGGCTTTGCCGTTGGCATGACATTAGAAGTGTTGTCACATACCTTGCGACACCGCAAAACTCGCTCGTAAGTTACTGGTACGCTAGCTAGGGCTTAGCTGGAGTTGCTGGAGCTGCTCCGTCGGTAGACGGCTTTACTGGAGTATCAGACTTGGTTGATGACTGACGCTGGGTGATATCTTCTTCATCTCTCTTAATGTGTAGCGTACCTTCTGGATCGATAAATATAGTGTCGTCTTCTGTTTCGTCTTTGACAGGAGTCACATGTGTCTTGCGCAAGCGTATCTCACCATTGCCTTGATGCTCGTCCTCAGAAGGCGCCAGAGGCGTGGTAGGAGCTGGAGCGACTTGGAGTGGCTTGAAGGCCGGTTTGATGTCTTGTGGCGGCTCTACGACAGCCTGGCGATGTGCCAGTGGCTGATGGCTTGGCGCCGCAGCAGCTGGTTGTGGTACTCCGGTATGTGGGCCTGGTTCCGAAGAAGCTGGTGGCGTCATACCACTTGGCGGACTGGCCATGTAAGCGTGCGACGGTGCTGGGGCTGCTGGTGCTGATACTGGCACGTGAGCGACAGGCTGCTGTGGCACTGCTTGAGGTTGAGCCGGTGGTGTCGCGACAGGTGCAGCATATGGTGACTGAGCGGCACTCGTTGGATAGGCTGGGTGCGGCGCTGCAGCTGGTTGGCCACCAAAAGCACGAGGTGGTGCTTGCGCTGGTGCACGGCGCTTAGCCATCCAGTCATCAAGGAACGAACCAGTACTGGCTGGTCGGGCTGGCGGCCTGGCACCAGCAGGAGCTGGTCCATACGGACTTGGAGCCTGGCCTGGGTAGCCGGTCGGACGAGGCTGACCTGGTCCGGCCATCTGCGGCCGCGCACTTGGTGCTGCCGGTGGCGGCGTTGGTGAACGCAGTCGCTCCATAATCTCAGCCCCAACCTTGGCACGAGGCTTACCAAACTTAGCCGCTGACAACTGTTTAAGTGCCTGGCCCAGCTGTTCGTTCGGCTCACCCAACAGTGGGACGGTCGACATACTAAATGACTGTGTTGGTACACCTCCAACCAGCATACGTACCACAGCATTATGGTTTGGTATACGCTGCAAATCATCCGGATCAAAGACTGGTGCAAACTGTTTAGCCAAGAACTCCGCGTCGTTAGTACCGACACGGAAAGCCACGATAGAACCGATGTTTCCAAACACGGCGTCACGAATCTCTTCGGTAAGCTGTGTTGTAAACTGGTTAGCAAGTGTCAGGTTCAAACGGTACTTTCGTGCTTCAGACAAGATCGATGCAAATGAATCAGTCGAGAAGTTCTGGAACTCATCAACATACAGACAGAAGTCACGACGCTTGTTCTCGTCCAGGATGTCCGAACGACTCATAGCAGCTGCCTGGAATTTCATAACAAAGATCATACCCAGGAGTCGCGAGTTCAACTCACCGGTCTTACCTTTTGTGAGATTAACTAGCAGAATTTTGCCTTCGTCCATGATCTGGCGAATGTTAAAGGCACTCTCGGTCTGACCGATGATGTTACGCATCATCTCGTTAGACAGGAAGGCGCCGAACTTACTAGCCACCCAAGAAGTCACCTCACCGGCCTCATTGGAACGTTGGGCGCTCGGCCACTCTTTAGTCCAAAAATCGATAACGTTCTGATCAGTTACGTGCTTGAGCTTGGATTTCATGAAAGCTGGGTCAACCAACACTTTAGGTATATCAATAAAGGTTCCACCCTTTGGATCTGCCATCAGCAGCAAGGCACAGCTACGGAAGATATGCTCAAAACGAGCACCAATCATACCCTGGCGATTCGGGTCATACAGCTTGTACAGCATACCGATAGCCTCTTGGATCAAGAAGTCCTTTTGGTCAGGATTATCAAACTCAAACAGGTTGAGTCCGAGTGGATATTCCATGTCGGCCGGACAGAAGTAAATAACGTCCTCTGTGCGCTCCTTTGGCACCATAGACAGCAAACGCTCTGCGCCATCACCGTGCGGATCAATGTAGGCAAAGCCCTTGCCGTCTAGCATGTCCTGCAGCGCCAGGTTCTCCATCATAGTTGACTTACCTGTACCAGTTTGACCAACTAGATACATGTGACGCCGGCGATCTTCCACAGCTAAGCGGATTGGTTTTTTTATACCACGGAAGACGTTATAACCTAGGAATGTACCTGTCTCACTCATGCTACGCGGACCGTCAGCCTGCTTGGACGCCTGGCGCTCCAGCTGAGAGGTCGGAATGTTCTGTTGATCTGGGAAGTGGAACAGCGTGGCCAGCTCAACAGAGTTCAAAATATTCTGATTATTCTCTTGTGGGAAAAACCGCAGTATATAGGCTGTCACAAAACTATCGATGTCTTTGGCTGGTGTGAATTTAAAGCCGTTACGGCCTGGCGCATCAAACAACGAAAATGAAGCTACGATGTTACTACGGATTGTCTGGGAACGTTGCACCACATTAGACGAGGCAATCACGCGTATACAAACCTCATAACCTGGGTGACTGGTCTTGTCATCGATTGCATCTAGCACGGACTGTTCGTGTGACGACAAGTCTGGCTTATCGCTGCCACCCTTATCTTTTTGTTCAGGTGGCTTAACCAGCGCAGTCGCTAGGTCTTTACCCCAAGAGCCAGCCGCTTGCGCTGCGCCCTTTTTACTCTTATCACCTTTGCGTTTTTTGCTTGCCACACTCTGGGCGGTCTTACGCCATTCGTTGTTGGCGGGCCGCATCAGGATCTGAATACCTGCCCCATCGTCTTTATCAAGGGTAGAAAGTGCGTTGAGTACAGATTGCATGGCGTCGCGCTTGAGGTCACGGAAGGTTGCTATCGGGTAGGCATAGGGTTCCTTGAGGCTGAGTTCACCACCTACAGTTCCGCTGATTTTGCCGACAGGACTAAAGATATTGTGTTCAGCTACCTCTTCTAGTCGAGCGGTTGGATAAGCGCTGACAACCGCCTGTTTAACGACATCAGCCAAAGCAATCGGCACAGCAGCGTAGAATTTTACAAAACCTTTACTACCAACAATCTCGAAGGCAAAGTGTCGCTGTCCGTAGAAGTTACTCTTAAAACCCTTCTGAACCGTACTATAGATAATGTTATAGATAATCTGGGCTTTAGAGACGTTCTCATCGTTAATCTCACGCATATCACGGCCAGCAGTCTGAGCGTCTTCGCTCAGTGGTGGCAGGTGGATGAGTAGCGGTACCATCTTGAGTCCGCGTTCGTAGTTCTTCTGCTCGCGCAACACTTTACGGGAGTGCATGAATATAACAACGCCCACAACCGCTAAAATTCCTAATAAAACGACGAGGATTATGAGAAAAGCAACCACGCTAGCCTTCGCTCAACTTTAGATCTTTGTTATAGCGCTTCTTGATGTAGTCAGCTTTCATCTGATTGATCTGCTTGTTTTGTAGGTGAGGATCATTCTTGGTCTTATCGACGATCGCCTTAGCTCGGACAACCCACTCTTTCTCTATGAGATCGGAATCATCAGCCGCTAAGTCATCGGAGAGCTGTGGAGCTGCCTGCTGAGGTGCACTGCTAGCAGACGGTGCAGGTGCCTGAGGTGGTGGTGCGCCAACTGGAGCTGCCTGATTGACCGGTGGTGGCGGCAAACTAACTTCACCACCTACTCCGCCCAGCGCCTCGCCGGCTGGTGGAGTGACAGGAAGAGAGTCGTGCCTTTGGGGCAGCGGCAAATTCAAGCTCTCGTGGTGGTTAGTATCTGGTTGCATCTTAGTCTTGATTATAGCAAATTACCCTTCTGCTTGAACAGAGGAGATTATTGATTAAATATATGGCTCCTGCGGATGTAGAAACCGGTGATGAGCAAGAGGACGACGAGCAGCACAATATCCCGGGTCGTTAGCTGCTGCACAGAGCTCAAAAGTATTAAAGCCACAGGCAAGAACGCTACAGATATAGCGATAGCATTCTTACGAGCAACAGATAAACTTGGCAGCAGCCGTTGTAACAAGAACATCGTAATTTGATGTATTAATACGAATAAAAGCACGAACGGCATCATCAATACAACTAGTGGTGCATCTAGAGGATCGGTTAGGAGCAAGACAGCGAGCAATAGACTGCCTGCCACTGTTGCGCGAATGATGTATGCGTACTGTTTCATCAGATAAACTTTAGCATTTTACATAAAAAAACACCACGTACTCTGTGGTGTTCACTGACACTAAGAGGTAGCCTGGACGACAAATCCGCCGCTATATTAGACTATTGAGCGCTTGTCGTCCGTAGGCTTAGACTGACCGCTCATGCAGTGCTTTAGGCACAGCAGAGCGACGATAACTTTAGAACCTCGTAGAACCTTTTGAAGAGAATTTGTAAGCTTTTTGTGTTCGTAACTTACGCTTATCAATCTACTACAGCATAAGCAGTTTGTCAATAGATTACTTGGCTTTTATAACAACGATACAGATTGAGTGTGGGCATAGATTACGTTGTGTTTTGCACATTCAAATTATCTTAATCTTTGTTTTGTAGCCAGATAACGGTCGGACAAATGCCAATATAGTACTTAAGTGAACGAGTGGCAGTAGCCAGCTTAACACGTGATACGCGGCGCGTCTGTCCGGTCCATGGATCCATGATTTTTAGCATCTTTGCTGTGCGACCCAGCACGACAATGTAGTGTGGCTGATGCTCGTGCCAACCAAGCGTGTGCATATCAATGTTGATGATATATGGCATAGGCCACCCAAATTGTATAATCTGCGAGATACTGCCGGACTGAACGCTTATGGTACTGTTGGTTGAATTCTGCACTAAGTAACGAGTATAGGTTCTACTTGCCAGCACCATGTGTAGGTTAGCGTATTCATCGCCGTACCTCATCATGAAAGCCATCGCCATACTAAGGCCATAGTTTTCGCGGAAAGCAAACAAACCTTCCATAATCATGTTCCGCTCGTAGTGTAGCGTCGGCTTGAGTCCACCAACATACGCGAGGCAGATTGCTAGGCAGCCCTGCCCGCTTTTTTGTCGATATGGTAGTGTATCCATGCTGCGTAGCACTCTAGCTTTTGTATTTATATACGCAAGTCCTATCAAAACCATGCAAAATAGACGCCTAATGAGCCCGATACGGCCTGCCTTACCAAAAGTTATGCACAGGTTTGTTACAAAAATAATCATAATCGTGTTGACATCGAAATCGCTAATTTATAAGATAGGGACAGCACTTGAACAAATAAAGTGCTCAAAAACAAAAAGATTCAAAAACAACGGCTTCTCGCAAGCCGTTGTTCCATAAAAAGAAACAGTTTAAAATCTAAAACCAAATCTAAAACTTTAAACAAACTACTACTAAAAAAACCTGCCCTCGCCGGCAGGTTTTTTTAGTCTGGATTTTTCCCAACCAAGCTGTATAGTAAGCAGTATCGTTATGGGTGCAACAGTCTTAAGTATTATTGAGAGTGGTCTCAACGGCAATATCATTGACGTTGAGTGTCACATGACAAACGGCCTGCCAGGCATTGTGATTGTCGGCGCAGCCGGCAAGGCCGTGGATGAATCGAAGGAACGCATTCGTGCTGCTTTTGCCAGCGGCAGTATTCCCTTGCCTCGTAAAAGAATCGCTATCAACCTTGCTCCTGCCGACCTGCCCAAGGATGGTGCGTGTTTTGATATACCGATTGCGGCTGCCATTTTGACCCAGAACGGCACACCTTCTGTTGCCCTACCTGGGGACTCGCTCTATATAGGTGAGTTAGCTCTTGACGGCGCAACACGGCCTGTTCGCGGTATCATCGGTAAAATACTTGCAGCCCGCGCCAAAGGCTATACCCATTTCATTATTCCGTCTGGCAATCTTACACAGGCACAGCTCATCCCAGACATCACTGTCTTCCCTATTGCCCACCTTCGCGAGATCTACGAGCACCTTGGTGGCGTCAAACAATTGCAATCAGTCCATACCCAGGCTGCAGTAACAGAAGTGCCCAAGAAGACCGTATCAGCCCATGACTTTAAAGAAGTTGTAGGTCAGCACCGTGCCAAGCGAGCATTAGAAATTGCTGCTGCTGGCGGCCACAACGTATTACTAAATGGACCGCCGGGTGCCGGTAAGAGCATGTTAGCTCGCGCCCTACCGTCTATTTTACCTCCGTTGCAACGTGAAGAAATCCTGGAGATTACGCACTTACATAGCTTGGCTAGTAGAAACTTTGACGAGATTATCGCCGACCGACCGTTTCGCTCACCGCATCATAGCTCCAGCTCAACTGCCATCTTGGGCGGCGGACAAAACCCTATGCCCGGCGAGATCAGCCTGAGCCACCACGGTGTGTTGTTCTTTGACGAGTTCCCCGAGTTTAGCCGCATGACTATTGAAGCATTGCGCCAACCACTCGAAGACGGTGAGATCAGCGTGGCACGCGCCAAAGAGAGCGTCACCTACCCAGCCGCCTTTATACTGGTTGCTACCGCCAACCCTTGCCCATGCGGCTACTACGGTAGCCAGAAGCCTTGCCAATGCTTACCTCAGCAGATTATTCGTTATGAAAAGAAGTTGTCTGGGCCAATCTTAGACCGCATCGACCTCTACATAGATGTTGAGGAAGTGGCCCACGAGAGACTTCTCAAATCCGAGGACACCGAAGAAGCCAGCAGCACCATCCTGCAAAGAGTGTCCGACGCTCGCGGTCGCCAGGCACGGCGCTTTGGCCACGCCAGGCTGAATCGCACTATGAGCAATCGAGACATCAAACAATATAGTCTTCTGGAGGCCAAGGCCGAGCAGCTGCTCAACCAAGCTGCTCTCAAACTCGGCCTCTCAGCTCGTGGCTATATGCGTTGCATAAAAGTGGCTCGAACTATCGCTGACCTCGAGAAAAGTGACGCTATTACGACGGCTCACATCAGCGAAGCCTTGCAATATCGGCGACGGATTTCTGCCTAAATACCATAAGATAGTTGACCCCTGTTGGTCCATCTGTTACAATGACTGCAAATCCGTTAATTAACGAGGAGAACGATCGTATCAACAAGTATACTCGCCTGAATGAACAGATTCGGGCACCCCGCTTACGCGTGATTGATGAGGAAGGCCAACAACTTGGCGTCCTCTCTAGAAGCGAAGCGTTACAGATCGCTCGAGAACAGGATTTAGACCTGGTGGAGATATCGCCAAATGCCGATCCACCGGTTGCCAAGGTTGTTAACTGGGGTAAGTTCAATTACGAACGAACCAAGCAGCTAAACAAGAACAAAAAGAGCGCCAAAGCCACTGCCCTCAAACAGATCCGCTTTGGACTCAAGATCAGTGATCATGACCTTGGCGTCAAAATGAAGAAAGTTACCGATTTCCTTCAGGCGGGACATAAGGTAAAATTGACCATTGTGTATCGAGGCCGTGAGCTAGCTCATAAAGACATCGGCTTCACACTCGCCCAGAAGGTCACCGAGAGTTTTGGAGATACAATCATCGTTGATTCCAAACCACAGTTTGCCGGCAAACAATTAAACTTTGTAGTAAGGAGTAACCCAAATGCCAAAGCTAAAGACGCATAGCGGTACCAAAGACCGCGTGCAAGTCACCAAGAACGGCAAAGTCCGTCGTCGCCAGTCTACTGGCAATCACCTGCTTCAAAAGAAGTCGGCTGCTCGTAAGCGCCGTTTCGCTGGCCTAACCACTATGGTTGGCAAAGAAGCTCGTACCATTAAGAAGAACCTAGGAGTATAGAAGTATGCGCGTTAAAAGAGGCGTCACCACCCACGCCAAGCACCAAAAAATTCGTAAAGCAACTAAAGGCTTTACTCGCGGTAACCGTTCGAGCATTCGACGCGGTAAGCAGGCTCTCACCAAATCATTGGTGTACGCTACTCGCGACCGTAAGAACCGCAAGCGAACCTTCCGCCAGTTGTGGAATACCCGTATCAACGCGGCTGCTCGTCTTAACGGCACGACTTATAGCCGTTTGATTGCTGGCCTCAAGAAGGCTAACATCACGCTTGA
>CAZEBF010000020.1:0-12424 GCA_964510235.1 uncultured Candidatus Saccharibacteria bacterium
ATCATTGTTGGCGTCACCATTGTTTGGGGCAGCTTGTTCTTCTGTGTTGGGGGTGCCGTCATTGTCTAGGTCGGGGTCTTGGAAGGCGGCTAGATAGGTACGATAGGAGTCTCCGATCTTAGTAAAGCTACCGCCAACATATAGAGTGTAGCCGTCTGGCGAGAACGCAAGCGCAGCATTGGCACTTATTAAGTTCGGGTTAAAGCTCGTGGCTTCACCCGTATTTATATCGAGTGCGGCGAGATTGTTGCGGGTTGTACTACCATTAACAGTATTGAAGCTACCGCCAACATATAGCAAACTCTTGGTTGCATCTACAGCGAGCGCGCTGACCGTACCACTCAAGTTAGGGTCAAAGCTGGTTACCGTACCGGTATCAGTGGATACAGCAGCCAACCGGTTGCGAGTCACATTACTGTTGACCGTAGTGAACGAACCGCCAAAATACAAAACTTCAGAGGATTCATCGAGAAGCAATGTCTGCACGTTAGACCCAACATCTGGATTAAATGAAGTTACGACTCCAGTGGTCATATCAAACGATGCCAATTTATTACGCGTAACGTTGCCGTTGACCGTATCAAAGCTACTGCCTCCTACGTAGATCAGGTTATTTGGAATGTCGAGCGTTATGGCAAGTACCGTCCCATTAAGCCCGGCATCGAATGCTTTAACTGTTCCGGTGCCCGAATCAAACGCAGCGAGACGAACCCGAGGAGTCGCCCCATTAACGGTGTCAAAATTGCCGCCGGCATATAGCGTGTCGGACGTCGGATCTAGAGCAATGCTATTGACTGTGGCGCCGACATTCGGGTCAAAGGCAGTTACAACACCCGTACTGCCATTAAATGCTGCGATTCTATTTCTCGTAACATTTGTATTTACTGTGGTGAACGAACCGCCTGCGTAGAGGGTGTCTGTGTCCTCGTCATAAGCCAATGAGTTGACCGTGCCGGCAACATCAGCATTAAAAGTAGGGTCAAGAACACCCGATGAATCAATTCGTGCGATCCGATTGATAAATATCGCGCCGTAACGAGAAAAGTTAAACGCGCCAACGGCATAGACCTTTGATTGATCCTCTGAGAACGCCAATGCATACACTGTGCCACTCATGTTAGGGTTAAAGGCGGTTGCGACTCCAGTACTAGTATCGAATGCAGCCATTCTGTTACGTGTCGTGCCAGCATTAACGGAAGTAAAATTGCCGCCGACATATAGCTTATTTTTATCACCATTAAGTATGATCGCCTCTACATTACCGTTAAGATTTGGGTCGAAACTTGTAGCAATACCATTAACAGTACTTATGGCGGCAACACTATTGCGTGTTGTCGCTCCATTAACGTTAGTGAAGTCGCCGCCAATATATAGCAAGCCTGTCGACGCATCCAATGCAATGCTGCGAACGGCGCCGCCAGATACATTTGGATTGAACGCGGTGTTAGCACCTGTCAGCGTACTTACCGCAGCAACTGAATTACGAGTCACTCCATTCGACATAGTGAAGACGCCACCTAAATAAAGCGTGTCAGACGTAGAATCAAGCGCCATTGTATACACATCGTCGTCAAGTAATGGAGAAAAACTAGAGGCCAGACCTGTATTGGTGTTGATGGCTGCTACCTTTTCGCGAGTCGTACCACCATTTACATCCCAGAAATTTCCTCCAACATACAAAGTATTTACTCCCTCATCTAGAATCAGGGAATTTACGTAGCCGCTAACTCCCGCATCAAAACTTGTGGCAATTCCGGTAGTCCCATCGATCGCAGCAAGGTATTGACGATTCGTAGAGCCATTCACAGTATTAAAATACCCCCCGACATACAGGATGTTGTTTTCCTGATCAAATTCTAATGCTCTTACAGTATTGTTTAGATTGGGGTCGAATGACAAATCAAGCGAGCCGTCACTATTAATATGTGCTAACTTGTTGCGCGTCACTCCAGAAACGGAACTAAATTGGCCTCCTATATACCATCCTCCGGTACCATCTTGTACAGAAGCATAGACGGTTTGATTAGGGAATCCGAAGGTCGAGGGGGCCCCGGTCGATGCGTCAAAAACTCCACTCTTTGCAACATATGTCGGATTAACTGTTGTGAAAGTTCCACCAATGTACGTTGATCCATCCGCAGTAGTTGTCATGGCATTTACACTAGCATCAGTGTTAGGGAAGCTCGAGTCTGGCGTATTAGAAGGTGCGGCGATAGCCTGACCAAAAGGTACAGCTGGCAGTACAAACGCAATAATGAGCCCAGTGACAACACTGAGCTTACGAAGCTTGCTGGAAAGTTCACGAAACACCATGTTTACCTACATACCTCACACTAACAGATTACTTACAGTATAGCATAAGGGGTATGCCGTACCAGGTTTTAGGCTAACTATCTTGGAGGACTTCGACGCCAGGCAATTTCTTACCGCTCATCAGTTCTAAGGTGGCGCCTCCACCAGTAGAAACATGATCAAACTGGTCGATTAGACCTTGCTGTTGCACGTAACCAACAGTGTCACCACCGCCTACCACGCTATATGGTCGATGGCCGTACGCGCCGAGCATGGCGTCAACAATAGTATCGGTACCTCGTGCAAATGGCCCAACCGGCCCATGGCCTCTGATTGGCTCAACTTCTGTCACGCCCATTGTTCCGTTCCAAATAACCGTATGGGTCAGCTGCAAGCCACCCGCAATGAAAGCGCCAGAAAATGGTCCGATGTCTAGTAGTAATTCGTCGGCTTTAACGTGCGAAGCCTCACGCGGCGGTCGCTGCGGATAATGCTCTACGCTAGATATAACGTGCGCGTCCCAATCAACAATGCGTGTTCGAGCTTTAGAGTCTATGGCAGTGGCCACTACGCCATCTTGTGGAATATAAAATGTGAACTGCTGTTTGGCCGCTTTAGCTCGTGCTTTCTCAATAATTTCTTTGGCGGTATGAACTTCGTCTTTTTCTACCAAACTTTTGCCCACACTAATTCCCTCGGCTAGTAAAAAGGTGTTGAGCATGGCGCCGCCAATTGCTACAAAGTCAGCCATATCAATGAACCGTTCCAAAATCTCAATCTTGTCGCTAATCTTTGCGCCACCGATGATTGCAGCTAGTGGCCGTTCAGGCTGATGGATAACCTGCAAAATTGTAGACACTTCTTTTTCAAGTAACAACCCGGCAGCATTTGGTAGGATTTTTGGTACCTCTACTAATGAGGCGCTGGGATGATGTACCACGCCAAAGGCGTCTTCAACAAATATGTCTGCCAGCCCAGCAAGAGCTTTAGCAAAATCCTTGTCGCTACTCTCCTCGCCCTTATGAAATCTCAGGTTTTCCAGTAACAGAATCTGCTTTTTCTTGAGTTTTTTTGCGGCCTTTTCGACCGTCTCACCTACGCAGTCAGTCGCAAACAACACTTCAGTTTTTAGCAGCTCAGATAAACGCTTGGCCACTGGTGCTAGACTAAGATGCTTGTCATTCTTGCCATCTGGCCGCCCCATGTGCGATATAATCACAATCTTACATTGCTGGTCTAGTAGATACTTGAGCGTCGGTAGCGACTGCTGAATACGATAGTCGTCAGCAATTGTACCGTCAGCCATCAAGGGAACGTTGTAGTCAGCACGGAGCAGTACTCGCTTGCCTTTGAGCAGAGTATTACGCACAGTCTTCTTGTGAAACTGTAAACTTCCAGACTGGCTCATAATACGCGCACCTTGATTGTGTCGGTAGCACCAACAACTCCAGGGTATTGCCCAGATGCTGTCACAACTACATCGCCTTTTTTGAGCACCTTGCGCGACTGCAACCAATTAGTCAGCTTGGTTGCGGCGAGCTTGTCTACCGGACGAACAAATGCCTTTACGCCGTATACCAAGGCAAGCTGCTGGGCAACGCGCTCGTCCGGACTAACTGCAATCACCGGCATGCGCGGTCGGTGAATCGATATTTCAATTGCTGTGGCGCCCGATTTGGTCTCTGCAATAACCGCGCGTGCCTTAATACGTGCGGCGAGGTCGATAACTGCAGAGCTAATCGCCGCCTGTCGAGAATATTCACTTCTAGTGCCAAAAGTTACTGTCAGGGGGTTGTTGGCTTCTGTGTACTTGACCACACGGTGCATGACTTTGGCAGCTTCAATAGGATAGCGCCCATTCGCAGTCTCATCACTCAACATGACACAGTCAGCCCCAATAATAACCGCAGTTGCTACATCAGATACTTCGGCGCGCGTAGGCTCGGGAACTTCTGTCATGCTTGCAAGCATCTGGGTTGCCACTATGGTTGGTCTGCCATAGCGAATGCCAAGACCAATGATCCGCCTCTGTAATATTGGGACGGATTCTGGCTGCGTCTCAATCGCCAGGTCACCTCGTGCTACCATAACAGCGTCAGCTGCCTGTATTATCGGTTCTAGGTTCTCAACTGCCGCCCTTGTTTCAATCTTTGCGATAATCTTTGCCGTACTGCCAAGATTCTGTAGCAGGTTTCGTAGTTTGTGAATGTCACGATCATGCTGTACAAAACTGAGGGCAACATAGTCAACGTCATTGACACTACCGAATGCAATATCCTCGCGGTCTTTTTTGGTCAGAATATCACCTGCGAAGTCAGTGTCGGGCAGGTTAAGCCCTTTTCGTTTTATCAGAATACCGTCGTTCTCAGCTCGAGTATGGACAACACCGCTAGCAACTGATGTCACCATGGCTCGTACTTTACCGTCATATAGGAACATTTGCTCACCACGCTTCATTTTCTTTGACAGGTCATATTGGACCGGGATAATACCATCCTTTTCGTAATTTGCCTGATATGCAAATCGGAGTTGCTGACCTAGACTAACATTAATAACACCATCGAAATCACCTAAACGAATCTTTGGTCCTTGAAGGTCCTGTATTATAGCAACCTGCTTATGGAGCTCCTTGCTGGCTTTGCGTATCCAGCGTATCTGATCGAGTCGTTCCTCATGCGTACCGTGACTAAAGTTAAGCCTAAAGCCATTGGCGCCAGACTCTATGAGCTTACGAACACCCTCGTAGCTATTGGTCGCTGGACCAATAGTAACAATAATCTTAGTGTGTAGATGATGTTCTATACTATGGTGATCTGAAAGTGGTGTGTGTGCCGTCATACAAATACAAGTGTACCTATCTCGGTTAATCTTTACTAGAAGAAGTTAAGCTTACTTACGTGCGAGCTTGGCTTCGGTGGCTACAATATCTAAAGTCGTCTTCACGAGAGTATCAGGTGCGAGCGAGATGCTATCAATCCCTGTCTCGACCAAAAATCGAGCAAATTCTGGATAGTCTGATGGCGCCTGTCCGCACAAACCAATCTTTGTTTTGGTTTTGTGTGCGACTTTTACGACTTGTCTGATCAGTTCCTTGACGGCCTCGTTGTTCTCATTGTAGATATGCGCAACTGTCGAGTTATCTCTGTCGACACCTAGAGTTAGTTGCGTCAGGTCATTGGAACCGATAGAAAATCCATCAAACAACTCAGCGAACTGCTCCGCCAAAATAACATTAGAAGGAATCTCAATCATGACATAGACTTCAAAGTCATTCTTGCCACGCTTCAGGCCGGCCTTCTCCATAATCGATAGAACGTTTTTGGCTTCGGTTAGGTCACGGCAGAACGGCACCATTGCCTTTACATTGGTCAGCCCCATTTCGTCTCGAACTTTTTTGAACGCTTGGCATTCAAGTTCAAAGGCTGCTCGGTATTCTGGTGAATAGTAACGGCTAGCTCCTCGCCAACCAATCATCGGGTTGTTCTCTACTGGCTCAAATTGCGTGCCACCGATCAGACCGGCATATTCGTTTGTTTTAAAATCACTGAAGCGAATAATCACGTCATTTGGGTGAAAAGCTGCGGCGATAATCGATATGCCTTCGGCCAACTTGTCGACAAAGTACTCAGATTTGTTCTTGTAGCCCTTGGTTATCTCTTCTATCTTCCTGCGGGTGGCTGCGTCAGTGACTTTATCAAAGTGCAGTAACGCCAGTGGATGGATCTTTATGTGAGAGTCAATAATGAACTCTTCACGCGCCAACCCTACGCCATCGTTAGGGATCATAGAATACGCAAATGCGTGGTCAGGCGAGCCGATATTCATCATCATCTTGGTCTTTGGTCGCTGCAGATTCTTTACGTCAGTGCGATTGACCTTGTAAGCCAACTTACCCTCGTAGACATAGCCATCATCACCTTCGGCGCAACTGACTGTTATCATCTGTTTGTTGGCGATTTTGCGGGTTGCGTCACCTGCTCCAACTACGCACGGGATTCCCAGCTCCCTAGAAACAATCGCTGCATGACAGGTACGACCACCTTTGTCGGTCACAATCGCGCTGGCTTGCTTCATGATTGGGACCCAGTCTGGGTCGGTCATGGTAGTTACCAGAACATCACCGGTTTTGAAGGTAGCGATATCGTCTAGGCTCATAATCTTACTGGCGTGCCCGACACCTATTCGGCTACCGACACTGGTTCCTTGCGTCAGAACCTTACTCTTAGACTCCAGTTTGTATTCCTCGACAACGTTCAGATCTTTACGTGACTGAACGGTCTCCGAACGTGCCTGGACGATGTATAGTTTGCCGTCTTCTTCGTCCAACGCCCACTCGATGTCCATTGGCTTGCCGTAGTGATTTTCGATATCTAGCGCCCACCGAGCAAGAGTTTTGACCTGTTCGTCAGTTATCGAATATCGCTCTTGGTCAGCCTTTGACACAGAAACATTGCGCGTTCGGCTTAGGGACTGAGGCACCATCTTCTCTTTTTTGGTGCCAACGCGTTTCTTAAGGATAGCGAGTGTTGGCTTGAACACCACAAACTCATCCGGGCTCACACGGCCTTGCACAATATTCTCACCAATTCCGTAAATAGAAGTAATAACTACCGCATTACGAAAGCCTGTCTCTGTATCGATAGTAAACATCACTCCGGCAGCTTCGCTCTTGACGGCCACCATTTGCTGAATTCCAACTGAAAGCGCAACTTTCATGTGTTCAAACTTATTCTCAACTCGGTAGACAATGGCGCGATCAGTGAAAAGCGATGCAATACAAGATTTAGTAGCCTTGAGTACTTGCCGTTCTCCACTAATATTGAGATACGTTTCTTGTTGACCAGCAAACGAAGCATTCGGCAAATCCTCAGCCGTCGCAGACGAACGGACTGCCACAGTCACATTCTTACGTCCACATTGTCGGCTCAGTTCTCTATAGCCCTGCTTGATCTCCTCGGCAAAATCAGCTGGGAATTTGGCCTTGGTTATTATCTTGCGGATCTTAGCCCCGCGCTTTTTGAGGTCTTTGAGGTTATGAATATCCAGATCTCGTAAGACTTCTTCAATCTCCACCCGAATTTCAGCTTTATCAAGAAAGTAGTAATAGCTCTCGGATGTAGTTGCAAAACCGTTTGGTAAGTTTATCCCTTTTGGTGCTAGGTGCTTATACATCTCTCCAAGCGAAGCGTTCTTGCCCCCAACCTCAGGGATGTCTTCGATGGCGATGTCTTTGAAAAATTTTGTGTATTTAGGCATATTCTTTGTTGTTTAGTTAATATACTTTTAGTGTACTTGCTTACGGTTAAAAATTCTAGGTATAGCGCGCACTAGTACGCAAACATCGGCTATAGACAGGAAGGGATGAAGAATCCCAAGATTGGCCCAGAAGAGGAGGTCACATTGGTCTTGCCATTGCTACCAGTATAAGATAGCTCATACCAGTTATTGTTCTCTAAGCCGTCAATGCTTGTAGCTTTGACTTGGTTATCCCACCAAACACCATACGAAGCCTTGTTTTGTTTGAGCGGCCCTGGGTTTCCACTTTGACCAGGCCCAAAACGTTTTATATAGACGATGCCATTGGAGTAACTTGACGGCTTGACAACATAGCCCACAACGCTACCAACAGAACCTTGTTTGAAACAGAAACCATACTTTATCGCTGTATCTCCAGATCGAGCTGGAACGCTAATAGTCCAGGCCTTTGCTTTAGCGCTCTCTTCTTCTCGCTTAAGATACAATGGCGTAATCGCAATGCTTAGCAATAGAGCGACTACAATAAAGAGGGCCATTTTTTTGCCAGTACTGAGTGCCGTTATACGAGCTAAGAGGCTGTTTTGTGTTTTTGACTTTATTGGCTTTGTTGTTCGTTTTGTTCTTTTTTTTGGCACGAGTGTGCTCCTTGTTTATTATGCTTATTTGCAGTGTAGCATGGATGGACACATGGGGCTATTTATGATAGAATAATTCGGTCTCGTGTTCAGTGTATTAGCGATGTTAGAAGTACATGTAAGCCCTACGCTCGACAGAAGAGTGGTCGGGCAAGTACAATAATTGCTGCGTAGACACTTTGGCCTCATACTTTGCATGAAACCATTCGATCGCAAGATAATTTATGCAAGACATAAATAGTACCTTTCTCACTCATGGCCTCATCGTCTAACGGTTAGGACACCAGGTTTTCATCCTGGCAATAGGGGTTCGATTCCCCTTGAGGTCACCAAAGTAATAGCCCCAGCTTGTCTGGGGTTTTTACTTTGGTGGTTTCACGCGTGAAACCAATCAAACCTAGGTTCGCTCATGACGAACACGCGCAGATGCTTGCATCGAGCATGAGAGGAAATGGTTGCTTCAGCAACAGACCCCTTGAGTTCAGCAAAGAAAAAAGATCGCCACTAGGTGGTCTTTTTTCTTTGGTGCTTTATGAGACTCGAACGCCTATTGCGGCAATAGGGTGAAAACTGCCTTGGTGGCAGTTTGCAAGGAAACCTTCACCTGCAAACTTGTTTGCTAGTCAGAAGTTTCGGGCCTGCCAAAGGTAGGTCGATTCCCCTTGAACACCAACTCTGTACTCCATGGTTGGAGCGGTTTGTTACGCTCAACCCGTAAACTGTTTCTGGTATAATTTAGTGGCATAATTAACATAAACAAAAAGGAAACACTATGGGACTATTCAAATCTAAAGATGAGGTACCAAGCGAAGGTAATTACGTTGTTGACGGCGAAGACTATACCTCAGACGAGTATGCGGCCAGCCTACCTATTGCACCAGAATCAGGTGAGGCTAAGGGCAATGAAGCGCACGAGGAACTCCCTATTAAGCCAGAAGGCCAAGAAACCGGCCCGGTCGCTCCAGAAGAAGAGCTGCCGATTCAGTAGGCACCTCATGCAAAGTTAACCTGCTTGGCTTGTCTGACAAAGTAAAAACCCTCGCTCATCGGCGAGGGTTTTTGTAGTATCGAGCGGTCAGTCTTTGCTCTTTATCTGTAGCTACTCTAGCACAGATTTGACTTCTGCGCTAGTGTTTATCCACAACTAGCCGTTGCTGCGTCGCAAAGCGACGTTGTAAGCAACGGTTGCTCCAGCAGATACAGCTAGGAAGATCGCAGCTACGCTACCAGCGCCAGTGTCTGGCAAAGTTTTTGCCACTGGGGTGACTGGTACGTCAGGTGTCTCTTTGCACTCAGGGCTGTCCTTAGGCAAGTTTTCTTTGCCAGGGATTGGACAGTTGTCCTTTGGAGTTGAGGCACTGACTGTCGTAACACAGTTGTTGCCGCTAACCACTTGGTCTTCGCCGTCAACAGTGAAGGTCAGTGTAGCTCGCGTGACGTAAGTGCCGTCTGCTGCATAGGTGTGCTCAACAGTGGTCTTGTCAGTCACGAGGTCGTCACTGTCATCACCAAAGTCGTATGAGATTGTCTTGAGTGTTGCGTTCTGGGCAGTGTAAGCAACCGTGTAACGGAAGCGTCGTTCTCCTAGGGCAACTGAGCTTAATGCATCACAGCTGACTACCGGCACATCTGGCTCACAGTCCTCTACAACCACACGAGCGTCATCTGACTGCTCTGGGACATTAGTTGCGCGACCATAGGCAACGTTCTTAATGACACATTCGTCTAGTTCGCGTTCAACTGTAGTACGGAAGCGAATTGCACCGCCAGAACCAGCCGAGTAGTTACCGACATTTACGCCACCAGCACCAAGTGCTGTATCGGGCAAAGCTTGTCCACTTGGACGGTTTGGATCAAACCATGTGATCGAGCCTGGAACCAACTTAAGTCCAGCAGGAATGGTGTCACGAATGGTAACGTCATCTGCAGGACCATCAGTGATGTCATAGTTGATTAACCATGAAACGGTATCACCTTTTTTAGCCTCTAGGCTTTCACGCCATTCGGTGCTACCAGGAGTTGTCACGCGCTTGGTAACAGTCATCTTTGGAGCTACGACTTTGACACGAATAGTGACAAAAGCTGCAAACTCGAAACAACCTGGGAAGTCGCCGTTCATAACGTCATCACCCAGTAATGTACCTGAGCCACCAACGATGTCGTCGCCGAGCTTAAAGCCTTCTGGGTGTGATTGGTTAGAGATGTAAGCAGAGCCTGGAACGTATTCTACGTTAAAGGCAGTTGCTGAGTTGTTGAGATCAACAGTGTCATAGACAGTCTTTGGAATAGAGTTATCTGCAGTGATACGAGCGTTCAGCGTAAAGCCGTTTGCCTGACCAGCAGGGATTTCTACACGCAAACGAGTGTTCTTGGCCACACCAACACCGCTGGCGTTGGTTGATGGATTAGCAATGTTGTGCACGTAAGCACGCACAATGTACTCTTTGCCAGCAGTCACTGGCTGATTGTCGCGGTAGCCGCCAGCTACACCGTTGCTGTAACATTCTGGACCGTTAACAACACATTCCTTGGCATCAAGGAAAGCGCGCTCATCGCCATACACATTAGTGTTGACGTACGAGTTAAAGCGCGGCGCGTCGTAGGCACCTTCGCGTTCAGCGGGGTTACTAAAGTCAAAGATTTTGCGGTCGCCGCCATTAGGGCCGTAGCCTGCAAACACGACAACTGGGATAGCGATCAGACCGGCGGTCAAACCAGCTAGAACGGCCACTTTGTGGGTTTTGGTAATACTTTTGATGAGGTTCTTGATTCGTTGCATAGTATTTTCCTTCCTAGCCTGGGATCACTGTCGAGCCGGTTGTTGACGTTACTCGTTCAGTTGTGGTTGGACCACTTGGTTTGATAGTTGTGTCAGTAGTGTTTGTTGACGGTATAGCAGTTGTGCTGGTTGATGCGTTGTTGTCAGGATCGTTGTCATTATCTGGTTCACCTTCGACGCCAGGGCCTTGAATTGGTGTAGATGCTGGTGTGGTAACTTCTGGTCGCTGCGCTGGAGGTAGAGTGGTGTTAGCACCTCCTCGCGTCGTAGGCGTTGTGCCACCAGGAGTGGTTGGGGTTGGTGCAGGATTAGTTCCATCTGGTGTCTCTGGCTTTTCTGGAACTTTTACGTCAGTTAGCAAGATGTCGTTGCCACATTGACGGTGCTTGGTGACAACAACGACTGAATCGTTCTTTTTGTCGCCGTCAGTATCAACACGGTAGGTCAAGAGCTGATCTTCTGCGCCATCATCGAGCAGTTCGGTGAATTCTTCGTACTTCTCATCAGATAATACGTTGCCAGTTACGTAAGCTTGTCCTGCTGGAAGGTGCTTCAGCCCAACTGGTCGGACGTAGTAATTACCTTCTGCGTCAACACAGGCGTGGTTTTGGACCACGACATCAGCAGTAACGGGTGTTGCAATCTGCTTTTCTAGGTATTCTTCATAAGCTTCGTCAACGCCGCTAACATCAAGGTCAGCGACATCGTCATCATGTTGATTGTTGGAGTACGAGTTAACAGCCAAGTAATCAAACGCTTCTGCGCCCATTACGTTGACCCAAAAGTCTTGGTCGCTTTCTGCGAGTTCAGGGTGTGCGTTCATGTGAGGAATCAGGCCTGCGTCAGGGGTAAACGCAATCTCGGTGCCGTCATCGTTACGCCAATCTTCGTTTTTAACGCCGCCGCACTCGTAGAGACCAGCCGCATCTTCAACTGCGATTGTTGCGTCATCACCAGCGGTGACTGTACCGTCAATACCTTCAATGGTTGTGGTAGCTGAGCTGTCATCAGCTGATTCGTCCTGTGATGCTTCGCTTTCAGCACTGTCTTCAGTAGGACCACTGTCGTTATCAAAGTTGTTGAGAGCGTAGGCCGTGCCAGCTGCCGCCATCGTAGCTAGCGCAACGCCAATGGCCAATTTGCCAACGAGTCCGTCTTCACCATGCATTCGCATCGACGCTGACTCAAACGTAGGTTGAGATTGTTCTCCTGTCATATATTCTCCTGGGATGTTAGTTTACCCTGTTATACTCACACATTCGCCCCTGATGAGAGAGGTGCCACCATTTACCATTACAAATTACCATAAGCTATAGCATTTGTCAATAGACATGACAACATAACACGCAGAAGCACAAGCGACATATACTACTGTTGTTTTTTACTTATCTGTGTCTTTGCTGTCTGGAGTCGCATGCTCAATGAGCTTAGCCTTAGGGAAATTAAAACCAAAGGTACTGCC
>CAZEBF010000021.1:0-10436 GCA_964510235.1 uncultured Candidatus Saccharibacteria bacterium
ACCACCGTAAGACCTGTCGCCTGAGTAACCGTAGGAGAGAACGCAGGATTGGCTAGTACATCTGGAACATCACCGGTTGCCTGAAACTCGACAACTTGCCTGCCATTTAACTGGTTGGTTCTAAGCACAGGCGCCCCGTTAACGAGATCGAGATTGTTACCGTTAGCGGTCTGGTCTACCCATTGCGATACCGTTGAGCCATTCGTCGCGTTTGTGGTTGAGCCACCAACTGACCATTCCACATATAATCGCGTATGATTTGCGCTGGTGTAAGAGGCGTTTCGCAAGCCAGAGCCACTAACCCGAGAAAACTGGAAGGCCATATTGTTACCACTGTTCCAGTCGCCACGATTCACTATATCCTGCACTACAGTGGCTAGGTCTGGTGTTTGTTGAGCGGCACCTTGTTGGTTTTGTGTACTCCACGCCGGAATCGCCCAATCGACACTATCAGAAGTCAGCGCTCCAAGGTTGTTGAGTTGACCACTTCCAGGGCAACTAAAGTTAGATTTATTGCCGCTATCAAAGCCGCGGATTTTGGTTGTCAGCGGTTGGCTTAGCTGGGCGCTGGTACCGCCAGTACCATTTATGCCGCGTGATCTAAACTGAATATAGGCATTAGTAATCGTTGCGTTGCGCGGTATGTCGACATTATCAAACAGCACACCAATGTTTTGCTGACCCGAGTTCTCATTACCAACATGAAATTCAAGATCATTATTACTGGCGGCACAGACGCTGTTGTTGGCAGTCCCATTTGTTTGTTCTTCATGCACGTCATCAACCGTAAAGCTATCGTCTGCGATGTTGGTTACTTGCTGCCGAACTGAGTTTGCATCGTCAGAGCGGTACCATGCAACCGGAGAAAAATCGCCCGGTGATTCAGTATACAAACCGCTGCGCACGAGACGCACACGAATATCTTCTACATAGGCCACATTAAGGGATATATCTGGAATATAAACTCTACCAATGGCACGAATGTTGCGGGCGTTTCCTGTACAAACGCTATCAAATATTTCTACTTGGTAGGTTACTTGGTAGTCGGCGTCAGAGTACAGCACGGTCGAATCTTGATCGTCAGCTGGCTCGTTACGATTCTCTGCCGTTCCACAGTAGGACAAGTTGCTATCAAGCTCTTCTTTGGCATAATCTACGGCCGCTTTGGCTGCAGCCCGGGCGATCAAAATATAGCCATAGCGAGTAATCTGCCGCTGGTTAACAACAATTGCTTGGTTAATCAAAATTGCCACAATCATAAGTGTGCTCATCATGATGAGCACCATTGGCATTACGAAGCCTTTTGCATTAGTCTGTTTCTGCTTAAAAGTCATTGTACTTCTTTACTGTAATACTTATAGTCTCGTTAATCACGTTACCGTTTGCCATATCGGTCATACCTAGTGTCACTTTTACTTTATCAGCCTGGACAGGATTATTTTGTACGGCAACATTATTCTCATCAAAATACTGGACTTGCAAGCTATCAACGTTTCGTGACATTTCAAGGTCATCCTGACATGGCGTATTGTCGTTGACTGGGCAGGTCTGAGTAAAGAAGTTAGCCGGCGAGACAACGCTCGGGCTTGGCACAACTACTCGTCGATAGAGTTTGTCACCAACCACGTAGTAAATGATGTTGTTAATAGCAATTTGACCATTATTTGGACCGCTATTGTAGTACACAAATTGACGAGATGGATCACTTCGTGGCTTATCAATGGCTGGCAGGCTAATAATCAGCGTGTTATTCGGTGTAGAGTCGTAGTCCCAGCCACCCGGCGGATCATTTGCATCATTTAGCCCACTGATTAAAGTCGCGTTAAAGCGACTCGAAAACGTTAACTCATCTTGCAGTTTATCGAGTAGGTTAAGGCCCTCCATGCGCAGATTAACACGCGCATTGCGCTCATACAGCTCACCATTTTTGGACACCAGCACCGAAACAAGCACTACACACACAATCAGCGTAATCGGCACCACCACCAGCATTTCTACAAGCGTAAAGCCCTGTTGGTTGCGACCAAATGTCATCGACCAACTCCACTCTCTTGAATGCCTGTTGATATGTTGATGGTTCGAACCTTGCTAGGGCTCTCTTTATACGTGATGCGTACGTCTAACTTTTTGAGCGTTGGTGTAACGTCGCGAATGTAGACCTTAGCTGATCGCGGCTGTCGTAAGTCCGCAGGTAATTCGTCGGTAAAATCCTCAACTTCATAGCTGGTGGCTGCATTACCCTGGTTGAGTGTCGCAAAACTCTTTGTCTCATATTCCTGAAACTTTTCGTACATGGTCGTAATTGCAGTCAATCGACGCTCTGTTTTATCAAGTATACCGTCGATTTGTATCATGAAGGCGACTATCGTCAACATCACCCAAGACAGCACGGCTAATGTTGTCATGAGCTCGATGATTGAAAAGCCACGTTCGTCGGCAGTAATCCCACGTTTCATTTAGTCTCACTATAGCATAAGCAGTATCGTAATAACACCTTAGGAATGGCGTTGGCTCATACTGTGACAAATTGCTGCCGCCAAAGCATCGGCAGCATCATCAGGCTTGGGCACTTCATCGAGTCTGAGGAGTATGCGGACCATTTCTTGAATCTGTTTTTTGTCGGCCTTGCCATAGCCTGTCAGAGCCATTTTTATCTGTTGCGGAGTGTATTCGAACAGTTCAAGATTGTGTTGTTTGCCGCAGAGCAGTACAACCCCCCGTGCCTGACTCACACTCATGGCAGTCGTAACATTCTGACTAAAGAACAATCTTTCGACTGACATGACGGTTGGTGTATGCTCAGTGATTATTTCGTGAAGTTCATCGTAAATGGTGTGTAGTCGGTCGCTATCTGGTTGTTTGACTGGCGTGCGGATCACACCACCGTCGACAAATGTCAGATTACCGCGCGGATCTACGTCAACAATACCAAAGCCCAAGATACCGGTGCCAGGATCTATGCCAAGAATTCTCATACGACCATCATACCCGCTTTATCGGCGACGAGCTACGCGAGAGTAGACAGAACGCAGTTTCTGCCCAATATCCTGGCGGTATTCGTATATGCCGTAGCAAACAGCCAAGACTACGGCGATTGCGAGCACACGGTGATTGCGCTGGGCGTCCTGACTGGTGGCGGGATCGATTGTGCTGGCCGCCCCAACCACTCCCGTTATCTTTCGGCAACGATTTGTTTCTGGGTTGCGCTCCTCGCCTTCATCACACGGTTTCAGAACATTTGAGGCATCGGCCACGCTCTTGCAACGATTGGTTTCGGGGTTTCTGATCTGATTTGGCTCACACGACTTGAGCGTACTGGCTGCCGCAATGCTGGAGCGGCAACGGTTGGTCTCGGGACTACGATATTGGTTTGGCGCACACGGAACCAGGCTTGATTCACTACTAGTCAGTGATCGGCAACGATTTGTTTCTGGGTTGCGTACTTTACCAACTGGGCAGGCGGCAAGATTATTTGACGTGGCCGAGGTTGACTCTACAAGTAGCGATAGGTTTGCATCGCCCGGTGTCGGTCGGTTAGTTACTTCCCAACTGTCTGTAACCAGCGCAAAAGCTTCATCGTCTCTCATGTTTGCTGGATAGGTTATCACTTCTTCTATGTCAGATATTAGAACAATGGTGGCACCAGATGCGTTCGGCAATGCCACGTCCTTAACAACCAGATATGTACCTGCGTCGATTGTGCCAGATACTTTGTGATTAACGCCGTTCACCTGTAGAGTACAGCTTTGAACATCAACTCGTGTAGCGAGCGTATTATACAATTCAACATACTCCACTCCCTCATCAGCACCACTTGGGTTAGGTTGTATCTCAGATAAACGAACGCCTTCACAGCTCACCTGCTCGACCATCTCAACACAGTTACCGCCATCGTCGCGTATAAAGCCATTTGGAATTGCTGCCTGAGCCCCAGGAAATTCCGTTTGATTCAGACAGAAGTCAGTTACCTCTACAAGCAAAGCAAGGTCTACTGCCGGTGGAGGTGCAAGACGAAAATCTGCAGCATTGTTGTTGGTATCAATCAGTTGGCCAGCAGTCAGCAGACGCTGCATAGTCATGCCGCCAGCTGGAGCTGTCACGGCCGCTGTTTCTGCAAACTGAGCACTACCCCAACCAACCGTATCAACGATCATATTCTCTTGTGAAATCAGATGAACATGCCCGCCAGTTGCACTTAAGCCGCCCTTGAATATACCTGAAGGAATGGCGTTTGTTTGTGTCGATAGATATTCTTCCGTTACCAAACGAATCGTGCTGCCGGCATCAATATAAACACGCTGTTCGAGGGCGGGCGTCGTAATGCAGACTAACTTAGTGCCTTGGCCACTTGTAGCTGAGCTGGCATAGTACAAACACCAGTCAGTTACATCAATAACAGAAGCTCCTGTATTGGTCACGTCAATGAACTCCTGGCTTGCAGTACCGCTAACAGTGCCGCCAACTTGAACCTGACTGATGAGCACGCTAACATCTTGGCCACTTACCTGTTGATAAGCGCCAAAAATAACAACTATAAAACCAATAAACAGACCCGCCAAAGAGAGTGCACCCGTTTTCATACCATGATCCTACTACACGATTATCTGTCTGTCAAAAAGCTTAAGATTAGCCCATGTTGGGTAGTGAAGCAACGTTGGTATACGTGTTGCTGACATCATCATTTGCCTCGAGCGCTTCGAGCACGCGCAGGAGTTTACCGGCAGTTGCCTCATCATTAATATCAACCGTATTATTTGGTACGTAAGTGAGCTCTGCTTCAGTTACTGTAAAACCATTACTCGTCAAAGCATCACGGACTTGTGCGAGAGCTTTTGGCTCAGTATAGATTATTGATCCGTCTTCGTCTTCTTGCACGTCATCTGCGCCTGCATCGAGTGCCGCCATCATAGCCTCATCACCAGTTGCCGCGATCCTAATAGAACCTTTTCGATCAAACTGGAAAGCCACTGCACCTTTCTCGGCGATATTACCACCGTGTTTACTAAACGCTAGTTTTACTTCTGGGTAGGTTCGATTCACATTGTCAGTCGCACACTCCACTAAAATTGCCGCACCACCTGGACCATAGCCCTCGTACATAATCTCTTGAATTTGAGCACCGCCCAATTTGCCAGAACCACGGTCAACTGAACGCTGAATATTTGCCATTGGCATGTTGGCGGCTTTAGCTTTATCAATTGCCAGGCGTAAAGCAAAGTTCATATCTGGGTCCGCGCCGTTTTTTGCAGCTATAGCAATTGCGTTACCAAGCTTGGTAAAAATTGCGCCGCGTGCCGCATCCTTAGCGCCTTTTTGTCGTTTGATAGTTGACCATTTAGAATGTCCAGACATATTGTTTGCTACTCCGCTTTGATTGCCTTTTCATCTGTTATTGTAGCATGCTTTTGGTCGTTTTTGCGAGCCATGATGACCGCGAATAACACAATCGCACTATACATTGCAACCATGCCGTACCATGGAATTTTTACCTCGACTTCTGCAAACGGAACCCGGCTCAATATATTCACGATCTGCATCATATAGCCTAAGACTAGTTCGGCTGGCCAGGCACCAAATCGGACCAAGACTGGCAGATACGCACCAGATAATCCAGCCAGCAAAGACACCAGCATAGCCAGTGGCGTCACGGGCACCACTAGCAAGTTTGCCAGCAAAGAAACTACCGATAATCTATCAAAAACTAACATAATAATTGGAATGGTCATGAGCTGTGCCGAGAAACTCTCGATAGCAACCGCTGGAACCATAGGAATTTCTGTTCGGTCCGTAAATAATCGTGCAGACACTAGTGGAGCGAGTATTAACACGCCACTAAACGCCAGAAACGAAAGATACCAGCCAATGTCGGTCCATATGTAGAACGGACTGACCATGGCTGTGAGGGCAGCCGCAAACAAAATTAGTAGGTACGGATTGATCTGTCGTCCATAGTACCAAGCCCACAAACTTAGTCCACTGACCACAGATGCCCGAACAATCGACGCGCTAAAACCAGTGAGAGCCAAGAACGCTGCAATTAACAGCACGGCAGCTAAAGTAGCCTGGTATTTTGAACGGCCGCCTGTCAGACGACGCACCACCAGCACAATAATTGTCAGGTTATAGCCAGACACCGCAATCAAGTGCGTCAAGCCAACCATTGACAAACGATCACTGACGTCTTCCGGTAAAGTATCACGCTGACCAACTAGCAGCCCCAGTCCAAACGAAGCCTGTGGTTCAGAAACGGCCGACAATAGACCGGCAGAAAAGGTACGGCGAAAAGCATGCACAGGATTGGTTGAGCGCTGTGTTACCGAAATCTGTGCAAAGCTCATTCTGGCTTGCCGCGAACCACGTGACGGCCGCATTTTACCACTCAGCTGGACTCGGTCGCCGCGATACACCATCGTCGCACCACGCCCAGCTACAACAATACTGCCGCGCAGTCGTTGACCATCCTCTAGCTTTAGACTACCTGCATCAAAGGTTAGCTGGCCTCGATCATCATAAACGCTATCATCTAAGGCAGTCACTTCAAGTTGTACTGGTTTATCTCGTAGCTTTTGGTAAATTTGCAATTCAGGCAAAAATCCACTTCCCCGCCACCAGCCAAGCAACAGACCAAACAACAATGCCAAAACTATCATGCTTCTCGATGGCCTTAGCAAACTCCAAAAAAACAAAGGCGCAGCGATCAATAGCATAAAAGTGTAAGGCATTGGCCTAAAACGCCCACACCACAAACCAAGCAAACATCCAGCGCACATAACGCCAATAATCCACACCCGTCGCACCCGTTTTGCACCCATACTATTGCTACTCTAGCTCGCTTGCGCGGTTTTTTCTAGTACTATTTGTAGTCAGAAAACTTGAATGATGTTGGCTTGACGCTAACAATAACGTAATCACCGGCTGGGATATACAGGATTGGCGGCATGGCAGCGTGACCATCTTTGAAGCGAGGTCGGATGATGCGCTCGGTGATTGATTTTTTGATATCTGGGTCGTTTTCTATATGTGCAATACCGCTGACTTGTAATGTCTGCATAGATTGCAGATCATACATCGTCAGAGCAACCTGCGGGCTCTTCACTAGGTGTTTAACTTTATCGGTTTTATCTTTGCTCACAAAGTAAACATTATCGTTCTTGTCGGAAGCGTAGTAAATGACGGAGCCGTGCAAACTACCGCTCTCGTCAACTGTAGAAACTACGGCAACCTCATGACTCCACAAAAAGTTCCGAGCTTGCTGTGACAGCGCTACAGAAAGCCGTGGCTTCTGGACTTTTTTAACAATCACTGGCTCAGGCTTAACTTCTAGTTGGTCAGATTTTTCTTCCATGTAGTGCGAGAAGTGAGTAGCACATTTAATGTTCACAAAACGAAGCTTGTAATCACCAAGTCGGGTATGCATGACTACACCGGCGTAGCCATCTTGCTTGTTTACGCTGACACCGCTCACAACGTCGTAGTGAATCTCGTCAGTTGATTTATAAAATGGCTTGTAGTCCAGGAAAAGGACGCGTTTGTCAGTGGCAACAATCATGCCTGAGCCACCTTCGTATCGGCCATAGACCACGCCGCCAATGTGCTCATCCTCATGGACATGTTCTGGCAAATGTCGGCTTTCGGCCTTCATCAGCCCGTAGGTTGTAACGCCAGCTTTAATCAGTTCGGCTTTGACGCGTTTAGCATGGTCTTCGTCGACTAGAATCTTTCCGCTCATACTACTAGTATACTCCTGTCAACCAGGCTTGACTACGCCTGAGGATTGTGGCCGTAGCGAGCGTGTGGAATTAGCTCAGCAATACGAAGCAGTTCATTGTATTTGCTCAACCGATCAGTCCTAGAAAACGAGCCAGTTTTGATTTGCCCAACACCCAGACCAACTGCCAAGTGGGCAATGGTGGTGTCTTCTGTCTCGCCGGAACGATGCGATAACATGGCTCGATAACCATTTGCTTTAGCCAGCAAGACGGTCTCTATAGTCTCGGTTAATGTGCCGATTTGATTTGGCTTAATCAGAATGCAGTTGGCAACGTGCTTATCAATGCCTTCGCGCAAGCGATGGGCGTTTGTCACGAACAAATCATCACCAACCAATTGCATAGTTGAACCGTACTGAGCCGTTAATTGTGCCCAGCCCGTCCAGTCATCTTCATGCAAACCATCTTCTACAGAAATCAATGGATATTGTTTTGCGAGTGATCCATACCAGGCAATAATCTCATCAGTGGCGTACTTCTTTTTACCCAGCACGTACTTGCCGTCTTGGAGTATTTCATTGGCCGCCACATCCATGGCCAAGCTAATCTGCGTACCGGGCTTGTAGCCAGCTGCTGTAATTGCCCGCACAAGCAGTTCTAGTCCAGCCGCTTCGTCGCGTATAGCAGGTGCAAAACCACCTTCGTCACCCACGGTTGTGTTGTAGTTAGACTTAGCAAGAATCTGACCGAGTGCGTGAAACACCTCACTGGCCATCTGTAGAGCCTCTTGGATAGATTTGGCACCGTGCGGCACAATCATGCACTCTTGCACGCCCAGCCCACCCGCGGCATGCTTGCCGCCATTTAGTACGTTTACATACGGCACTGGTAACAGCACTTCTTGCACACCGGCTAGAGACTGGACATAGCGAAAGAGTGGAATTTGCTGAGATGCCGACATAGCCTTGGCATATGCTAATGAAACAGCCAGGATGGCATTTGCACCAAGCTTAGTCTTTTGATCTGTACCATCAAGCGCAAGTAAGTTTTTGTCAAGGGTCGATTGTGATTCATAGGATTTTTTTACGATGGCGTGTGCAATGGTAATGTTAATGTTGCGAACAGCCTTGTCCACACCCTTTCCGCCGAAAGCTTTGCTGCCATCACGCAGCTCGTGGGCCTCGTGACTACCTGTTGAAGCTCCAGAAGGCACAGCCGCACGACCAAACGATCCGTCACTTAAATAGACGTCCGCCTCTACTGTTGGGTAGCCGCGAGAATCATAGATTTGCCGTGCAATTATTTTCTCAATTTTCATAATGCTTACGTCTATCTTATAATACCACTAATGCCACAGATTGTTTTTTATGACGCGACGCAGACAGATACTGCGCATTTAGCGGATGAATTGAGTGATGTTCAGAAGTCATATGGCTTTGTGGATGAATCAATTTCTGTAGAGAATGCTGACGCAGATGCAGAAGTTATCTCTGTATTTGTGAGTAGTTCCGTTACGGCCGAGGTGCTGGCTGCTATGCCATCACTCAAACTTATCGCCTGTCGTTCGACCGGATTCAACAATGTTGACATGGTGGCAGCTGAAGCTCGCAGTATTAGCGTCGTAAATGTACCTACGTATGGCGAAAACACGGTCGCAGAATATGGCTTTGCGCTGCTTTTATCGCTAACACGACAAATTGCACCGACATTAGAAGCCGTTACCAAAGGTACCATTTCCGCTCCAGCACTAACCGGTCATGACCTAAAGGAAAAAACGCTGACCATCTTGGGCTGTGGACACATCGGTCAATACATGGCTCGCATTGCCAAAGGTTTTGGCATGAAAGTGATTGGCTACGACCCGTATCCTAAGCCAGAAGTGGCTAAAGAAATTGGTTTTGAGTATGTTGATTTTGATACAGCCATTGCCGGCTGTGATGTTCTGTCTTTGCACATGCCCTACACCCCAGAAAATCATCACGTTATCAACGCTGAAGTTCTAGCAAAGATGCAACGTGGTTCGGTCATCATAAATACAGCTCGTGGTGAACTGATTGATACAAAAGCGCTGATTGATGCCAAACAAAGTGGCCAGATTGGGGGTTTAGGTCTAGATGTCATTGAAGGCGAGAAATTGCTCGATGTTCAAGAAGAATTATTGTTACTGCGCAGACACAAGCTACCACCCAAAATGCTCGAAATGAGTATGGAGATCGAGAGCCTCAAAAAGCTACCGAATGTCATCATTACACCGCACATTGCCTATAACACCTACGAAGCAATCAATCGGATCAACCAAACAACAGCTCAGAACATCGTCAAGTTCTTGGAAGGCAAGCCTCAGAACATCGTCAAGCCACCACAGGCAAAGCCTGGTCAGCTTATCATTACCAGGCACGGCGAGTCCGAATGGAATGCACTGGGCAAATGGACCGGCAGTACCGATGTGCATCTCAGCGAGAAAGGCTTCCGTGAAGCCGCTATGCTTGGCCGTGAACTGACTGACTCACCTATCGACTATGCGTTCACCTCACAGCAAATTCGGGCACTCGAAACATTGGAGGGCATCCTCGATTCTTCGCAGCAATTTGACGTGCCGTTTGAGCGGAGTGATGCTATTAATGAGCGTGATTACGGCGACTACACAGGCAAGAACAAATGGGAAATGCGCGACAGCATTGGTGAAGACGCTTTTAATCATCTGCGGCGTGACTGGAACTATCCGGT
>CAZEBF010000022.1:0-1313 GCA_964510235.1 uncultured Candidatus Saccharibacteria bacterium
CCACCAGGCAGTCTATGTGCTCAAACAGTCCTCGCACTCAAAGGCGCCTCATTGGCACAACATCTACTCAGGTGCCTGCTGAGGCCCGGACCCCACGCCCGTACGTTTGTAACTGAAGAATAGCACTGGTGCTATATGTGTCCGGGCGTGGCAGCACGCTCTGAAACACCGGTGGCTGGCAGGACTAAAAAGCCGAGTCCAGACAAAAGCTAGTTCGAACTCCACAACTGAAAGAAAATAGTGAGAACCGACCAAAAGGAGTCCTTTTGTCGCGGCTTTTTAGCACTATCCAGACAACCGTGTGGCTTCAGTTGCGTGTCTGTTTTTGGGCTACCTTTTTGCTGATACAAAAAGGTAGCTGGCTCGCCAAGCTGCGCTTGGCAGACATACAAGAGCTACTCCTGTGGCAAAGCCTCAAGCTTAACCTGAACCGCCTGCTCTTTTCCGCCACGGTTGATAGTTAGGGTGACTGTCTCGCCCACGCGGAAGCGTCCCAGAACTGAGGTTAGGCTATTGTTCTCATCGATCACTGTATCGTTTACTTTGACGATAATATCCTTCTCTTGTAGGCCTGCTTTTGCCGCCGGGCTATCAGGAACTATGCTGGTCTGGCCGTTACGTGCAGGCGGAATATATGCACCACGCTTCACTGGCAGATTGTACTCAAACGCAAAATCATCGTTGATGCTGACAAATCGGACACCAAGATACGGACGTTCAAGCTTGCCTGTCTCTTGCACACTGGCGATCAAGCTCTTCACGTCGTTCACAGGGATAGCAAAGCCAATATTCTCGGAATCTGCCGCCACTGCCGTGTTGATGCCAATCACTTCGCCGTTCATATTGACCAACGGACCGCCTGAGTTACCTTGGTTGATAGCCGCATCAGTCTGGAAAAGGTTTTGTAAGCTCTCGGTGCCTTCTTCGCCCAAAGCTTCTACACTTCGGCTATAGCCAGAAATAATTCCTGATGTTACGGTGTTCTGAAACTGACCAAGGGCGTTTCCAATCGCTACAACCTTATCGCCAACTACCATGGCAGCCGAGTCGCCTAGTTTAACTGGCTTGAGTTGCTTGCCTTTGGTGTCTTTGACACGCAAGAAAGCAACGTCAAGCGGATCGCTTTGTGCTGTACGCCCAATCACTTCTACATCAGTCAGCTGAGTGCCGTCGGACAAAGTAATACTCACTGCTGTGGTGTTGCGCGGAATCACGTGGCGGTTAGTGACAACAATGTTATCTTCTATGAAAAAGCCGGTGCCAGCACTTGATTGCTCAACATCTTGTGTACCAAAGAAACTCTCCTGCTGGAC
>CAZEBF010000022.1:1413-2674 GCA_964510235.1 uncultured Candidatus Saccharibacteria bacterium
GCGAGCGCCAACGGCACAATATCAATGCGGATAAACACATAGATCAAAACAGGTAGAATAACGTTCAGCCCAATGTGTAACACATGGGCCACTCCCCGCTTCGGCTTCAGTGACTTGAGTACTTTTTTCATTCTTGTCCAATTATTATAACAAAGTCGGCTGTTTCTGGCGCGGTAATACCGTCAGGCAGGCGACCAGTCGCACTAGTCTTGTAGCGTCGCTCCAGGTAGTGTTTGGTGAACTTCTTGTTGCCATCACGCAAGTCAACGATCACTGTTTTGTCATAATCTTTGGTTGGCGCATCTTTAGAATCAGTCACATTATAGCCGTACGATTTCAGCAGATCGGCTTGTTTCTTGGCTAGTCCAGCCGTGTTAGTACCGTTGAGAACAATCACCGAGGCGTTTTCTTCGCGGATGCGTGGATCGATCAATGTCTTACGTATAAACTTCTGGATCTCGCTATAGTCATCGATGCCAGCCTTTGGAATGACGACTGACTGCCCAGCATACATATCGGTGGTCAAAAAGTCATTTGGCTCATCTGACAGACCTATCGACTTTATGTTTTGGCTTTGCGTATCTTTGCCGATGCCATAGAGCTTCATGATCTCATCAATACTAAAGTTGGTTTCGATGTGGCCACCAAACGCGTCGATCAGTTGCGACACCTTAACTGGATTACTGTAGGTGCCAGCACTAAATATTTTGTCTTTGAGCGCCACCATCACTTCACGCTGACGTACTGCCCGGTCAAAGTCACCGCGCGGACTACTTTGTCGTGATCGGGCGTAGAGCAGCGCCTTTTTGCCATTCATGGTCTGAACACCAGTGTCAGCAATCAGTGGGTTCCAATTATTTTCCCACGCAACTGATGGATCATACAGCGGTTCCTTGACGTTGATAGTAACACCGCCCACAGTATCAATCGCCTTTTGGAAGCCAGTAAAATCAATCATTCCATAGTAGTGAATCGGAATATCCATCTTTGTTTCTAGAGTTTTCTCGATTGCTTTGAGTCCAACTTGTTCGGCCTCTTTAGTCGATTTACCTTCTGCGGTGGCTGAGTTTTTGGCATTGGCATAGACGGCGTTGATTTTGGAGTAGCCGTACTCGCCTTCAGGTTTTACGTAGAGGTCACGTGGCACACTGATAAGCGCTGCTTCGTTGTGTACCGGGTCAATACTGGCAATAATAATCGTGTCGGTCAGGTCAGGTGCTTCGTGTGCGCCACCACCCTTACCAAGCAGCATAATGTTGAC
>CAZEBF010000022.1:2774-9903 GCA_964510235.1 uncultured Candidatus Saccharibacteria bacterium
TCAGGTCAGGTGCTTCGTGTGCGCCACCACCCTTACCAAGCAGCATAATGTTGACGCGACAATCACCCTCTTTGTTGAGTTTGGACAGGTCTTCGCAATCTTGAAGCGCCGGTGAGCCACCACCGCCAGACAAGACTTTGCGCGCATTCCAATAAGTGTAGCCAGCAGCCAGTGCCGCCAAAAGCATGCCAATAAGCATAAAGATGATCAGGCCGCGTTTGATTTTTTGCTTGCGCGTCATTGGTGTTTTGAACTTCTTTTTACGACCAAACGGCCAGAGTTTAAAACGGCGTTTTTTGCTGGCCTTTTTTTCAGTGCCGCGCTTTCCCCATGGCTGATCTGCAGCGATTGATGAGCCGCTCACTCTTAATGGAACGGCTTGGTCGGATAATGATTTGCCAGTCGTGGCGGGCTGCCTAAAATCCCCTACGCTGGTTGCGCGAGCTCGCGGCGGCGCAGGTTCTGGTCGGTAAGCGGTAGTGCGTCGAATCGGCCCAGGCTTGCTAGGCGGTAGAGTACGACCGGTTCGGATGATTCCGTCCATAGCCATAGAACGCGACCGTTTGTTTCGTGCTTTGATATTCTGCATATAACGTAGGCTCTAGTATATCGGTTTCATGCGGTATCGTAAACATGTGCATTATTATCCGATACAGAGTATAGTGTAATACGAAAATGCAACAAAACAACCACTCCGAGCCAATTGTTAATTCTCCGCAATCTCACCAGAGAGAAGGCTGGAAGAGTATCTTCTCCACCGCCCTGATTTTTGTACTGGCTCCCATCACCGCGCTGCTACTAACATTCTTTGTTTTTCAGTCGTATCAGGTTGATGGGCCAAGCATGGAAAGCACCCTGCAAGACAACGACCGATTGATTGTTTCTAAGATCCCACGCACCTGGGCATCGATCACTGGTAATGATTTCATCCCGGCCCGCGGCGATATAATCGTTTTTCACCGCAAGAGTGGTGGTGATTTTGGTGGTGACAAGCAGCTAATTAAACGAGTAATCGCTCTGCCAGGTGAGCGCGTCGTGGTCAAAAACGGCCAACTGACAGTTTTTAACGATGAATTCCCTGATGGATTCCAGCCAGACAAGACCATGGACTACGGCAGCGTTATCACATCTACCCAGGGAAATGTTGACCTGCGTGTTGGCGAAGGCGAAGTGTTTGTGAGTGGTGACAACAGAGACAATTCGCTCGATTCACGTAGTTTTGGCCCAATCAAAGCCTCCGATATCGCCGGCAAGCTGGCCTACCGTGTCTACCCGTTCGACAGCGCTCAGTCGTTCTAACTCTTATTTAGCCGGTCAATAATTGTCTTGAGCTCATCGTCAGTTTTAAAGCCAAGTTCAAGCTTGCCGCCTTTGGCGGTGCGCTTGATGGTAACAGGCACACCCAGGTACTTCTCGAGCTTCTTGGTTTCTGGCGTCTTGTTGGCGGTCTTTGTCTGTGCCAAATTACTGTCATTGGCGCCTTTTTTACAAGCCACCACAAACTGTTCAGCCTGACGCACTGACCACTTATTCTTGATAATAAACTGGAGTAATTCTGCCTGCTGTTGAGGCCGATCTTTGAGTGCTAGAATTGCCCGAGCGTGGCCCTCACTGATCTGTTTTTGACGCAAAGCGGTCATGGCATCGGCTGGTAGTTGCAACAGCCGGACAGTGTTATTAACTGTAGCTAGCGCTTTACCTAGCCTCTGGGCTATGTCTACATAAGCGATACTAAACTGATCATGTAAGCGCTGGATAGACAAAGCCTGCTCCAGTGGTGACAAATCTACACGTTGGACGTTCTCAACCAAGGCAATCTCAAGCTGCTGCAACTCTTCCATAGTACGCACAATCGCCGGCACTGCATCCAGTCCAGCAATCTTAGCTGCACGCCAACGCCGTTCGCCAGCCACAATACTGTACGTGCCATCATTCAGCTGTCGTACAACAACCGGCTGTAGCACTCCATGCGCTTTAATCGAAGATGCAAGCTCTTGTAACATGACTTCGTCAAAATCTTTACGCGGCTGGTCTTTGTTGGGAATAATGTCCGTAATGAGTAACTTTTGTACTCGGTCTTGTTCGTCTACCAACAGGGACGGATCAAAGTTTGTCGGGATTAGTGAGTCAAAACCCCGTCCGAGTCCACTCTTTGGATTTTTACCACTTTTTGGCTGTGCCATAGCTACTTACCTAACCTTTCTGATAATTCTTTTGTGAGTTGTTTGTATGCGCGGGCACCTTTTGACCATTTGTCATGCTCAAATATCGTCTTACCGTGACTGGGCGCTTCGGCTAACCGAACGTTACGTGGTATGACAGTCTTCATGACTTTGTCGCCAAAGTGCTTCTTCACTTCTTCTTTGACCTGATCTGATAAGGTAGTACGACTATCAAACATCGTTAGCACCACGCCAAGAATCTCAAGTTTCGGATTCAGCCCTTGTCGCACTTGCTGCACTACTTGCAATAACTGCCCCAGACCTTCAAGTGCGTAATATTCTGACTGCACGGGAATAAACACAAATCGGGATGCGGTTAAGGCGTTTATGGTTAGTAAGCTGAGTGATGGCGGACAGTCAATCAGGATTACATCGTAGGCACTGGCATCAAGTGCCCGTTGCAAAGCTCGCTCACGTTCTAACACAGAGACAAGGTCAATCTCGGCTGCAGCGAGATTTTCGTTGGTCGGAAGTAGGTATAAGTTATCAACTTGTGTTTCTAATACACATGTCGCAAAATCTTGAGTTCCCAGCAATACTTCATAGGTTCCGTTCTCGATTACGTGCTTATCAAAGCCCAGTCCACTCGTAGCATTACCCTGTGGGTCAAGGTCAATTAGCAGTACGCTCTTACCGGACTTAGCCAACTGCGCGGCCACGTTAATAGCTGTGGTAGTTTTGCCCACGCCACCCTTTTGATTCAGGACTGATATTATATGCCCCATTTGCTTTTTATTACCCTCGTGCTTATACCCTTAAGCCTACCACTAATCTGTTAATCAGTAAACTCTAGTCGGTAATGAAGTAGCTGAATGTGTAAGTACTGCTATCTGTCAGGGCATTAAAGCTACTGAGGTCAAAGGTTCCCGTGGCACTATCGTAATGGTATTGCGGGTATGCACCGCCGCCAGGGATTGCCTTCGGTGTGATCACGACATTTGGTGAGCTCGGGAATGCAGCAGAGAATGTGATCGTCGCCAGCTTGCCCGCTGCTGCGCCAGTACCGGTGTTGATAGTGATCACACCAGAGGTGTCGTTACCGCTGATGCTGGCTGTTGCACCCGTTCCGGCGCCAGCCGTATCAACTGCTACTGTTGTGCTGCCGCTGGCATTGCCAGTTATAATCTTTCCATTTACCGTGATATTGCCGTTAAACGTCGATGCACCGTTGACCACCAAGGTGCCGTTAACGGTAGCATTTACCACTGTTAAGTTGCCGGCCGAGCTGATACTTGCCAGGACTGTTCCAGTGCTGTTCTGCCACTCTTGCAGGTTGGCAGCTTGCGAAGCGACACCCTGTATAACTAGACCCTTGCGAGTAGTAGCGCTGGTACCGATGGTCGTATCCGATAGAGCGTCAGGGGTGGTTGCTGCAGCACCAAGCTGGAGTGTATCGTTGGTATTCACTGTTATGCCAATGTTTGCAGTATTTGCAGCGTTTCGCCAATTTATCAGATTACTATTGAACATACGGATCACACCTAGGTTCGCTCCGCCCGATCCACCACCAAACCGCAAGAACGTCCCAACCCGAACACCCTGGTTAACGCCAAGGTCGTGTTCAGTACCTGTAGCGGAATTAGTTACGCCAATTATTCCGGTCGCACCAACCGCAAATAGAGCGGTACCAGAGGAATTCTGCCATTCTTGGAGGTTGGCGGATTGTGAAGCAGCGCCTTTAACTACAAGCCCCTTGGCGGTAGCAGTAGCCGAAGTAATCTGGACAACTCCGTTTACGCTCGTACCATTAAATGAAGATGCTGAGGACGGATCAAACGAGATATTGCCACCCACCTGTAATGTCCCATTTGTCTTAAGTGTGCCTGTACCGTTACGGTATAAATTGGTATCTTGAGCTGCACCAAAGGTGAAGCCATCCAAGCCTTGCGGTATGGCTACTCTGAGTGTTCTCGTGGAGCTGTTATTGGCCATTACTTCAAAGCGCAGTTCACTACCACCGCTGCCACTGGCAAAATCTTGTGAGGCAAAGGCTGTTATACCAGCCGAGTGATAGGCATTGTTGCTTGCGTCATATGCGCCACCTAGCAGTATGTAGCCTAAGCGGTCGCCTGAAGAAGTCGCCGCGCCGTCGTCTTGTATGCCGATGATGCCTGAGCCGCTTGTCGAGGACGAAGCCGCATTCTGTATGAACGCTGTCTGTACAGATCCCGTACCCCTGACAGTTAATCCGGCACTGCTTAGATATTGGTCACCCGAACCTACCACAAGTGATCCATTATTTTTAATGCTGGCTATAGGTGTGCCTGAACTGTTTTGCCACTCTTGGAGGTTGGCGGTTTGGCCTGAAGCCGCCTGAACCACCAAAGGCTTAGCTCCGGCTGAAGATGCTGCAAACATGACATTTGCAGCATTATCAACGACACCTTCGTTCACCTTAAGCTTTTGAAGTGTGCCATAGGTATTAGTGCTTGAAGAAATTCGCATTCTGACTTGAACGCTAACATCGTTAGATGCATCATTGATAGATATCTCATTACCGACATTTATTCCTGCTGTTGGCGTCGCTTCGATACCGACCAAATCACCGGTGTTTGTACTGTTTCTAAAGTTAATACCCTGCGATGATCCATTCGCAAGTTGAACACCACCGGACTGAGCAGCATTCGTTCCAACAAATAACGCTCCTGATGAAGTAATACCTGCTAGGCTTGCTGCGCTACTATTCTGCCATTCTTGGAGGTTGGCAGTCTGAGCCGCAGAACCCTGGATGACTAGACCCTTTTTGGCTGCAGCAGTGGTGCCAATACTTACTGATGCTGCACTATCGTTGGCGGTTACTGGGGCGGCCAACTGCACTACATCAGATGCCGTCACCGCTATACCATAGACGTTACCGCTGTTAGCGGCGTTTCGCCAGTTGATAGCCTGGGTGTTGACTAATCTAATTGCTCCACTTGTAGAGGCACTTCCGCCACCTAGGCTCAAGGTGTTTGTAGCGGTTATATTAGTAGAAGTAAGTAGGCCGTTGTTTGAAACAGATGTGTAAACCCCTCCATTTGATGCTTGTACTTCAAATATATTTGCGGTTTGTGAGGCGGCACCTTGGATTACCAATGCCTTATCAGTACTTGCGCTACTAGACAGTATGCTCGATGCTGAGTTATCAATCGTAGTTGGTGCGTTAACGCGGAATTTCTCAGCGGTGCCAAATGTCGGGCCACCGGCGCTTATTGAGTTAGCAACTGCTAGTTTGTTGTTAATAAGGACCGAGTTATTGTCCATCTGTATCCGGTCAGTACCCCCAAAGTTCATACGAATCTGGTCAATACCATTACGGTAAATACTTGTGTCAGTATCGCCAGTAAACGAGAATCTAGTATTGGCGTAGATTACTCCACTTGAAGAAACCGAAGACAACACTGTACCAGCGCTATCCTGCCACTCCTGTAAGTTGGCGGTTTGCGAGGCAAAACCTTGAACTACCAGAGGTTTGGAGGCAGCATCTGAAGCAGTTATCACCGCATTAGCGGCATTATCAACTGTGCTCGAGGCATTCACTTTGAACTTCTCAACAGTTCCATATGCACCGCCGTTAGCGGCGATCCGTATCTTATGGGATATATCAACCGTGTTCGGGCCAGCGCCATATGCGATTATCTGCCCACCGGCGATACTAATACCGTCTGCGGTTGTGGCGTGAACGCCTGTTAGATCTCCGCTGTTTGCATTGTTGCGGAAGTCGATTCCTTGACTAGTGCCGTTCGCCAAACGAATACTACCGGTAGAAGCTGGGTTTGCACCCAGACGAACGGTTGCGCCAACGAAGTCTGTAAGAGTTGTACTGCCGTTTATGTCACCGTTCATAGAAATGCCATTGCCGTTCTGAATAGTTATTACCCCTGCAACTGTCATACCGCCAGTCGCCTGAGTGCTAAATATCATGCCTCCAGTGTGTGATTGAACTTGGAATATGTCAGCCGTCTGACCTGAAACTCCCTGGACAACTAAGCCTCTATTGCCGGCTGCTCCAGAGGACAAGATACTGGCCGCTGTGTTATCGATAGTGGTTGGAGTGTTTACGCGGAATTTCTCTGCAGTACCGACCGTCACAGAAGTTGAACCAACCTGAACTGCACCACCTTTGTTTATCATCATACGAACAGTGTTATTTGTGCCAAATAACATTGGCGTGTTTGATGTAGCACGGAAGTAGATCGAATTTTCTGTATGGAAGGAGGCGTCACCGTCAGCAAAGAATTCACCAACAACTCCACCATTATCTGCCATCATTCTAAATGCAGCAAAGGATGTGCCCGACGTATTGGTGTTCGACACCGTTACCGATGGTAGGCCAGTAGCATAAGAAGCAGCATTGGTGCTCTTTTCTACATTTAAGTTACCATTGCTATCAATGCTACTGACAACGGTTCCAGTGTTGCTCTGCCATTCTTGGAGGTTGGTCGTAGATTGTCCAGCCCCTGATCGAACGACTAGTTTGGTTACACCAGTTGTTGCTCTTGAATCTTGTACGATTAGCGTCGCAGCTGAGTTAGATCCATAATCAGTAGTACTAGCCTTTTGGTCAACTGATGGACCAATTATCAAAGCCTGGTTATTGAAACCTCCCCTTAAGAAGTAATTATTACTCTGTGTGCTTTGTATGAAGAAGTCAGGGCCTGTAGTGTTTGATTGCCCAATTCGATATCCGTAACTGTTGCCTGTGTAGTTTGTTTGTATGAAGGCCTGGTAGTTAGGATCTGACTGGTTAATTGTTATGCGTGCACCAGCGCTACTATTGTTAGTAATCGACAGATTACCTTCAGAGCTAATTGATGCCAAAGCAGTCCCGGCACTATTCTGCCATTCTTGGAGGTTGGCGGTTTGGGAAGCGGCGCCTTTTACGATGAGGCCTTTTTGAGTGGCGGCGGTTGAGGTGACTTCAATCG
>CAZEBF010000023.1:0-9509 GCA_964510235.1 uncultured Candidatus Saccharibacteria bacterium
ACAGCATTGGTGAAGACGCTTTTAATCATCTGCGGCGTGACTGGAACTATCCGGTGCCCAATGGCGAAACACTCAAAGACGTTTATGAACGAGTTGTGCCATTCTATACAGAACATATCCTGCCGCGAGTTATGAGTGGCCAGAACGTTTTGGTGGTCTCGCACGGCAACGCCATCCGTGCTCTCATGAAGTACATCGAAAGTATCTCAGACAGTGACGTAGCACAGCTAGAAATGCCGTTTGGCGAAATACTCATCTACGATGTCGACAAAGAGGGCAAACAAACCAAGAAAGAGTCTATCAAAATAACCACCACCCCTCCTACAGCTTAGCCACCTCTGTTGACTTTTTGACGAAAATAAGCATAATGTAAGAAGTTATTTTCCGGTCCTTGCTAGCCAGGGAAAAGAGCAAACCTTCATATTTTTGAAAGGGGTCCCCGCAAAAGCTTGCTTTTGAAGGGGAGGAGGAAACGGCTGACTTAGCTGTCTACTGCTGCCAAGCAAACTTGTTTTGTTGGCAGCTGGGACAGCAAAGTCTTACACACTGACGAGGGCCCATAGCTCAGCCGGTTAGAGCACCTGCCTTTTAAGCAGGGTGTCCTGGGTTCGAGTCCCAGTGGGCCCTCCACGAATGAACCGTCCATTTGGGCGGTTTTTTCGTGGTCGTCGTCTCGGCTCGAACCCAGATCGACGAAATAGAGGGTTCGGTCGGCAAAGCCACGCGCAGAAGATAGCTTCGAGCATGGCTGATGCCGTGCGCTGCCCCAGATGGCCTTTCGTACGCCTAAGTTAAAACAGGGCCATTTGTCTCTGTTTTTTGCTATTGTAGTTTTATGAAAAGAATAACTTTGTTCTCCACGCTTACCGATACAAACAAAAAAAGAATTCTCGATCAGATATTTCCAATAGAACTTACGAACAAAACCCTCGCATATATGCCTAGTGAAGGCGTCAAAGGAGCTCAAGAGTACATAAATCAATGGCAAATAATAGCACAAGAGTACGGTGCCAAATTTAATGTAATTAATAACCAGATAAGAAGCGTAGAGGAGCAAGATAAAATACGCACATCCAATATTCTTGTTATTAGCGGAGGGAACACATTTAATCTACTAGATAATATACGAAAATCAGGCTTAGAAATCTCTATTCGACAGTTCCTGGATAAGCCGGACTTTGTGCTGTCTGGATTCAGTGCAGGAGCGCTGGTACTAACACCAAATATAAAAATATGTAACCTACCTAATTTTGACAATAATATGATTGAACTCAAAGATTTAGAGGCATTGAATATTGTTGATTTTGAGATTTTTCCTCATTTCAACAAAGACATACACAAAGAAATGTTACGAGATTATCGGAGAGCTACAGATAATCGTGTCTGTGAGATTACGGATGAAGATTACATTAATGTAGACTTGTAGGTTTATGCAGTTCGTTGCATCAGCATTTACATTGGGCCCTCAATATAAAGAACTCCTTCTATGGAAGTTTTTTATATGCGCGTTGTGTGCTCATTTCAACAAAGCGGATTATCATATGCTACCATACTGCTATAGCTTAAACTAAGGAATAATCAGATGAGCAAAAGACAGAACAAACAAATTCGTAACTACAGTAAAGTACAGCCACTAGAAATACTCGGGCTGTTTGCTTCACTTTTTTATCTTCACTCGTTGAACACGAACTTCCACCACTATTCGATTGGTCAAGGCGTTGGACACCCTGATGTATACACGCTACTGTTTGCCCTCGCTGTTACGGCATTCTATCTATACAAAAGAAAAAGCCTCTCGCAGATCGCTACTGTAACTCTGACTGTGCTCGCAACAGTCAGTGCGGTATGGCTCTTTGGTTTCAATACTAACTTTTTCTAGATTACCCGCTGAGACGTGTTTGCCGGGCAGCTTAGTCAATGTAAGCGGCTGAGATTTTTGACACGGCCGTAGGCATATAACACAACGCCGAGCGTAATGAGCCGCAGAATAAACAACAAAGGGTTGATCAAACTCGAAATTGTGCCGAGTATCTGGAAAACCAAAATTACTTTGAGCCATAAAGCTACACCATGAATGTCCTTTGACGTAAGCAAATATACTGCCAATACAAGTTGGACACCGTATAGCGCAAACGCGATAAAGGCGGCTGCATTAAGTTCCTGGCTAATTGCAGCACCCATGCCAAAAATGCTTGAGAGTGCCAGTAAGCCACCAATCACAAACAATGTCTTAACTCTTTGGCTAATGGTCTTATGCGCCAGTTCAGCCTCCCTTGCTACGTTGTGCAACGCAAAGTGTTGGTCGGCTGTGTAGCCAGACGGGTGAATCTCTGGTTCTTTGGACGCTTCAGGATAAATTTCATGTATCGGCAGTACGGGTGGCTTCTTTGCGGTTACTTCAGCCTGAAGATCTGTAGTTGGGTGAATGGTTTTGCCAACTTTGCTCACGGGATTACTTAATGTCTTGTTATCTGCTTCGTTCTGGGGTTCGTTCATAGTATCTCTTTTTTACTTCTTGTGTTTTTTACGGTGGCTTGGTTCGCCTGGGGCTTTGTTAAGTAGCCAGAGTGATATCAGCTGCAGAAAGACAATCACGCCAATGATCATGTTGTGCGTGTCTAGCAATTGTTTGCCGAGTGGTATGCTCATAACTTCTTGCTGTAACTCATAGGGCAAAATCGGCAGCACAAAGGCCGCCAACACTAATCCCGTAATCGCTAGAGGCAGAATATGCAGAAACGTCTTGCCGCGCGAAATCGATCCATGCATAAAAAGTGCCGTCAGGAATATTGGTAAGAGTATGAGGAGAGCCTCAGCATAATCTGCTGCGGTGTTGCTTTTGAAAGTCGAACGGCCGATTGCTTCGGCTTCATGATGAAAATAGCGACCAATCAAGTCGCCAGCCATCACGCTAAAGAAAAGCGCCGAAGCACTAACGCGAAAGAACAGACCAAGTGCAATGGGCAACAGTAGTAAAAAACCGAGGATAATATACGGCGTCATCTAGCGTTCATAATACCATGAGCGGTTTAAAAACTGACAGGTTCATATTGCCCGGCTCGTGTCGGTGCAAACTCGCCAGCATTTACTTCTATAACGTAATAGCTGTCGGTCTCTGAGCAAAACTGATCGGGGTATGTGTCTTGAGTGACATTTTCTTCTGTGTGCACAATGCGCTGTTCGTCATCTAGCCAGATAATGTCGATTGCAAAGCGCATATCTTTCATCCATATACAATGCTTGTCATTCTTTCCAAAGTTAAACAACATGGCTGAACCAGACTCAAGACTATCTCTGCCAGACAGCCCCTGTTGACGAGCCTCTGGAGTATCAGCAAGCTCATATTCAAACTGCGTTTCGCCTATCGTCAACTGCGATCCGCTGCCAAAAGAAAAAAACCCACAAACAGCCAGAATAAGCAGCACCGAGATAAAACGGTTGTATCGTGAGTTTGAGCTACGCGCCGATGCGGTCACGCTTGCCCCGTTTGCTGGTGGCGTTACGCTCGATATAATCCAAGATTGGTGCAGCTACGTTGCGACCAGTAACTTTTTCGATACCAAAACCTGGGCTAGAGTTTACTTCTAGAATAAGTGGACCGTGCGCAGAGCGCATAAAGTCGACACCACAAATTGGTAGCCCCATGGCGCGAGCTGCTTTGAGTACAGCTTTCTTTTCTTCGTCAGTCAGTTTGACGGTAGATCCTTCACCACCTTGATGCAAATTACTACGAAAATCATCGTCCAAACTTTGGCGTTTCATACTGGCAACCACGCGGCCGCCAACTACGAAGGCACGGATATCTTGCCCACCTGCTTCTGCAATAAACTCTTGTAATAGAATGTTAGTGCCGTCTTCGTTATGCAAGTAAAAGGCTTGCAGTACTGACTTAGCAGCCTTCTTGGTCTCGGCCAGAACAACGCCGTTGCCATGTGTGCCACGTGCTAATTTGATAACAACCGGTGTACCGCCAACTTGCTCGAGCAAGTCATCAATATCAGCTGTGTTACGAGAAAAGACAGTTTTAGGAATACCAACCCCAGTGCGAGCTAGCAACTGCATGCTTCGCAGCTTATCGCGTGAGCGTACGATTGCGATTGATGGCGAGGTTGTATAGACGCCTTGCATCTCAAACTGACGCACAATCGCCGCACCGTAACGTGTCATGCTGCTGGCTATACGTGGAATAATCGCATCGATATTGCGCAGGTCTTCACCCTTATAGCTTACCGCTGGGTTGCTGCGTTCAAGTGCGGCGTAACAATCGCGATATTTGATTACACGTACGTTATGACCACGCAGCAACGCTTCTTCTTTGAGTCGTTTGGTCGAATAGTTTCCAGGACCATTAGAAAGGATAACAATATTCACGATTAGTCCTCGAGATCTTCTTCATCAACTGGTGCAGCTACACCAAAGTCTTTTTTAAGTTTAATTCTGTTGAGGCTGGTGCGACTTACATCTACCATAAAACGATTCTTTAGGAGTTTTCGACCTACTAATACTGGGAATAAATTATTGCTGCGGTCGGCCAGGGTAAACGAAGTAGTAAAAATCTTGGTACTTAGCTTAACTTTAAGCATCACTTCATAGCGCGTTTCTTCGTGTCCAAAAGAGTTTGTAACACTAACCATCTTAAATTCAGTTGTTTCCATTGGACGTGGTACTGGCGCACATGGATGTCCAAATAACTCATAGGTTAGTACTTTCTGGCCATCACGAGTCTTGATCTTGATGTTTTGGGCGTGAATAGATGAGCGAAAAGCACCTGTATCAATTTTTGCTGGAACAGCCAAAGCCACACCTGTTATATCAAGGTGTTCTGATCGGCCGATGATTACAGTATGTTTGGTCATATGTCTGCTGTATAGTATCGCTTAGTGTGCAGCAAGTAAATGACTGCACTTTGAATGAACGAATAGATTATACAACTTATGCTTGAAAAAGTCAATGATTATTACCTGTCCCACCTGGATGAACTCTCGCCAGATAAGCAGTTTCATTACCTGTCCCGCTTACTTCTATGGGGAGGATTGTCGCCCAGCTTCAGCAAAAAGCTAGATGATCACAAAGTTAGGCTGCTGGGCGACAGCTCGCCTGTGGGCTTTCGTACTCTGCTGCAAGGTCTTATGCAAAATCCTACCACCGGTTTTGGGTCAAATCATGCAGTAGAAAAACGTAAGCCGCTGTTTCAAAAGTACCCGCGTTTGCAGCCCGCTAACGCTGTGCTTTTTCGCCTTTTACAAGCTCGTAATGTGTTCGACCAGGACCAGCGTGAACTATGTGGTGAGTTATTTACGCTCTCCGATCTAGATGATTTGTTTGACGCACTCTTAGCTGATGAGCAAGCGCTCACCTATCTTTCTACGCATGCCGTAAACTTTGCATACCTGTACCACTGCTTTGTACAAGGCGAGGATAGCCAGCTAATTACAGCTGCTCTAGAACAGGTTAGTAGACCTACACCTTCTGCAGACAGCATCCACAAGCTTATGTATTGTTACATGATTACGCACGCAGTTATTGGCGAAACACAATTCTATTTTCAGCCACTTACAAACGATAAAATTCCAACCTATGTACAACTACTGCAGCAAGTAGAATCGGTTATCGGCGAGTCATTTCAGGACATCAACCTTGATGCCAAATGTGAGTTTCTGGTGTGCTGCAGATTAACAAACTACTCCAGCAAACTAGAGAAGCAGATTTATGACGAAGCAAGCACTTCGATGTCTGATGACGGTGACTTCATAGTTGATACACATAATTTTTACCGCAGCGCTGGACTTCGTTCACTCGACCAGTCAGAACACCGAAATATCCTTTTGGTGCTGTCTCAAACACCCAGTCATCTCATGCCGAGCACTTTATAGTTGAGCTAGGTAATCAGCGAGCAGCTGCGACTTTTCTGACTCAAAAGAGGCGTTTTCTATCTGTGGTGCTCGGTTAACTTCAAAGCAGTAGTATTGGTTATCTGCCTTTGATTGCACAATATCGACGCCAGCAATTTGTCTGCCATAAAACGCGGCTGCACGTACACAATCCGCACGTACTTGTTCAGGTAGTGTTTCAACCGGAACAACCTTTGCTCCACCCCCTTGCGAAGTGTTGTTCAGGTGTGAGCCGTCGACTGCGGTTCGTTCAATAATCATTTTTACCTGATCACCAAAAACGATGACCCTATAATCACCAGTGTTAGGCAAAAAGTCTTGTACTACAAAGGTTGTATCTGGCTGCTTGGCAAGTATATGCGCAAGCTCGTCTTTAGTTTTAACAAGATAATTACTTTGTCCGCGCGAACCAGAAATGTCCTTGAGGATGAACGGAAAAGTAAAGCCGTACTTCTCATAATAATCACCGAGTAGCTGCCCTGCGCCCATGAGACTGCGCGGAATCGAAACCTTAGCTTCATGCAAATTAATGTACTGGGTTATTTTGTTTTGCGAACCTGTTCGTAAGACCTCACTATCAACAAAAGGAATGCTCTTTAGACTGCATACTCGAGCTGCCGCGAGCGCATGACCAGTCACCGCAGGATCACCAAAGAAACGAAAGTAGACGCTGTTATAATCCTCAATTGCTGCTGCATTGCGTGTATCAATTACTTCAACTTTTTGATTGTCTACATAGAACAACAGTTCTTCAAAATATGCCCAACTGGCCTGGATATCAGCTTCAGCTTGATTGATTAATTCGCTTAGTCTAATGGGATCAGTTAGCTTGCTGTGATAGCTACTTTTTGCAAATAGGAGCAAACATTGTTTAGACATACGAGTAGCTTAGCATACCTCTCGCATGAGCATGTGTGCAGCGCTTCTTGCTATCAAATAGCCCGCATACACACCCATCACGCGCGCAGTCTTATCAACATGCCAACCGTTTTCAAAGTCACGAGGCAGTAGTCTTAATGCACGTGTTAACTCAATCTGCATAGCTGGTTTTTCGGAACCTTGTTCAATAGAAACTGTACGAGCCCAGTTTGTAGTGGTGTTAGGCCCAAGTGCAGCTAACCTGCTTTTGCGCACAGAACCATCGGCAGCCAGTTGAACCATGCCGGTTTGCGAATCACGCGTCATGTATTCTGCGTCATTGCCGATACACGCTCGAAAGCCGATATTATGAATGGTTTCTACTATGCTTTTTGCTTGGTTGCGGTTTGCTTCACCTGGAGCACGACCGAGGCCAATAATTGCATGTAGTTCTTCAGTTTCATCGTAGTTAATCACCTTGCCTGGCATCATACCGTGCACAGACAAAAAACCTACCCGGCCTGGAAGAAGAGACTTAATGTACTGCTTAACTGGATACTCAGGCCCACTCGTGTTTGCATTGCCTGTTTGTCGCCCCAGCGGAATGATGCCTGTCAGTACAGCTGCCTCTGCCAGGAAATGAACAAGGCCAGCTGTACCATGATCAGCTCCTTCGCGGCGACCAGTTGCCTTGCGCACCGGATCGGTCGCGTGATCAGCGCTCGCTACAATCGTCATGTTGTCTTCGCCAATAATAAGAGTTTCGTCATCATACGCTGCAGTACCTTCGGCATAGTCAGTAAGCAAAAGTTCTCCAGCTGCACGGTCTGGATTAATAAGTTGGCGCTCGCGTGCTTCAATCGCGTCATAAACCCTGAAAGCTTGTGCTTCAGGCAATTCGGGCGTGCAGATACGAATGTCTCGTAAAGACGCAGTGAAGCTTGTCATAAGATATATTATATCATTTTAAGTAGAATAGAGCTAGTTTGCACTCTTTACGCGCAGAAAAACGAGAATGATTATTGCAAATACCAAGATAAGTATTGCAAGCAAGAGTGGGATCAAACCGTCTTGGTTAAGCTTTTTCATGGTTTCAGTATTACTGAAACTGACTCTGTGCGCAACCTTGTTAGTTCGCGTGCTCTTTCATTACCAACTTATTTTGTCTTAAGCGTTCATCGGCCTGCTCTAAAAGTAATGCCGCAATCTGTACAGGGCTCTTGTCGACATACTTATCATCCCGAAAATCAATGGCTGCGACGCCAGTATAAACACCACCTGTTCCAGGCTGATTTAGGAGGGTATGTAATCGAGGACTTTCTGCAAGACGTTCTTCGAGTTTGCGTGTAATTTCATCCTCTTTATCTCGTAAGAAAAGATCTAGATCGTCACCTTTTTGATGAATAATTGGCAACATTAGGAAGAATTCATCAGATTTACCACCGCCGCGGTATACACCGTCACTCTTACGCACAGAAGCTTTAAGAGCCCTGGCGATGGTAACAATGTACTCATCACCTGCGCTATGGGCGATGTTATTATTCACAAAATTAAGACCTTGGCCATCGGCCATTACAATTCCAAATGCATGTTTTTCGGCCGAGCGCATTGCCAGGGCAATGGCACGCTTTAAGTCATCACGAAAAACCTCTGCGGTGCGCAGATGCGTTAATGGATCGAACATACGTTCTTTCTCGAGATCTGCTATCTCATCAGACTGCTCAGAAATGATACTATCCCTAGTAGCTAGAGCGTGTACATTTTCGAGCGTGCCTGCAGCGTTACTAATTACCATGTCGCGTTCCCGATCACTTAATGGTCCACCGCGCAAATTGTCAGACCCAACTGGGTGCCAGACTGTATCATCGAGCATGTGCTGTGCCGACTCTGCTGCTTGCTGCATGTCTACATCATGCCGTTCTTCTGGTTGCTGCGTATTATTGTGTTCGTTCATTGTTTAGTCTTATATCTGTTTGGCTTCAATTACGATGCGACCGTCTTTTTCGCCTTTGAGTGAGCAACTGTACATAGTAAGCTTGTGCGCCTCACTTGGCGCTTCGATTTCAACAGCCGTTCTTTCTACGTCGTACTTTTGTTCTATTTGGTATGTGTAAGTTAAGTTATTGAACTTAACGGTAATTTTGTCGCCAATTTCTAGCTTATCAAGGCTGTAGAAGGGAGATTTTGCTCTGGTTTGTTGTGGTGTTAAGCCAAGCTCGAAACGGTGCGCACTAACAATAAAGTTGCCACCCTTTTCTGGGTCACCACGCTCTGGGAAGCGATGCCAAGCACCTTTCTCGAGCGCCTCTGCACCTCCGGTATGAAAAGGAATATCCACACCAATCTTTTCTATAACCACACGATTAGTGTCATTTTCTGTGGCCGTAACAGTGGGTTGAGTTATACCGGGAACATTAACTGCTGGAGCAAAAGTCAAAACCAGCAAGTAGAGTCCTGAGGCAAACAAAGCAGCTGCCAAAAAAAGTGAGGCGATTCCACCCTTACGACGAAAACGAATGCCTTCGTCAATTGAATACTGCGTATGCTTTTTCACCATCTAATTATAACAAACCTCGGGTAACTTACCTTTATCTAGTTTTTTGCTAATTCCTCCATGTCTGCCAAGCACAGCTTGGCGAGCCACATACTTTTGCCAATAGTTGCAAAAGTATGCAAAAGAACCACACGCCACTGAAGCCACGCGGTTGTCTGGACAGGGCTAAAAAGCCGCAACAAAAGGACTCCTTTTGGTCGGTTCTC
>CAZEBF010000024.1:0-3545 GCA_964510235.1 uncultured Candidatus Saccharibacteria bacterium
GCTGGCTGTTCGCCTGGTTCACGATTGGTTAGATATCTGCTGTAGTTTTCGATACCTTTTACAAAGCCTGTTTCTTCCAGCATCTCAAGGTCAAATTTGGTGCGCTGATTTATGCGTTGCGATTCAAGCAGTAGCCCATGTTCATTAAAATACTTGGTGCGCTCGTCGAGCTCATTTGTAATGTGACCGAGTGCAACTTTGAGTTTGTCGTATGGCGTAACGTAGTGACTGCCTGGGAAGATTTGCAGTGAATCAAGACTTTTCAAAATCTCGCCCGTTAACGGATCAACTTTGGTAATCCGGTCGATCTCATCACCAAAAAACTCAAGACGATAGGCCAGCTCTTCACTGGCTGGATAGACATCAACCACATCTCCGCGTACTCGGAACGTACCACGATGAAAATCAACGTCATTGCGCTGGTATTGGATGTCGGTCAGTTGCCGCAGGAACTTGTCGCGCACACGTCGCTCACCTTTTTGCACCTTGATAGACAGACCATCATAATCCTCTACCGAACCAATGCCGTAAATACAGCTAACACTAGCGACAATCAATACATCTTTGCGTGTCAGTAGTGAATCTGTAGCTGCGTGACGCAATCGATCAATTTCTTCATTGATTTGTGAGTCTTTCTCAATATATGTGTCAGAACGTGGGATATACGCTTCTGGTTGGTAGTAATCAAAGTAGCTGACGAAATAGTGTACAGCGTTGTTTGGAAAGAAGTTTTTGAACTCGTTGTACAGCTGGGCAGCCAATGTCTTGTTATGACACAGCACAAGCGTTGGTCGCTGAACTTGCTGCACAATATTAGCCATGGTAAACGTCTTGCCTGAACCGGTAACACCAAGTAACGTTTGCTCTTTTTCGCCTTTTGACAAACCTTCAACTAACTGAGCAATCGCCGTCGGCTGATCGCCGGTCGGTTTAAATTTACTCTTCAGTTCAAACTTCGTCATCTCTCCATTGTAGCAAGAAATCGATAACTTACAGCAGATCTACCGTGCTGAGAATTTGTCTAAACAGCTCCTTATTCTTTGTGTCGTCTTCATCAAGAGAATTAAATCTAAGCATATACTCTCCTGTTTATTCTACTTGATCGACAAATAGGGTGCCGTTTAGCTCACATTGAGGAGGATCAATCGTAATTTCGTATCCGCCTTGTGAGACACAGAACTCATAACTCCCGGGGATAGGCTGCTCTTGGTTGTTCCACACCAGTATATACATTGCCAAAAGAGCTGCTGCTACACACACAACTGCAATCAAAATAATTTTGCCAGCCTCAACACTGGGTCGCTTGCTTTTTTTTGTTTTTTTCTTGAGCTTTGTCGTCATAACTATTTTTGACTGAGCCACTTGGACACTAGATCGTCAGTGTTGATATCCTTCAGGTCTTCATCAAGCATGGCAATGACTTTTTCTACCAAACGTTCAGGGTTCTCGTCCATGATTACCATCTTACGACGTGGAGTCTCCAGGCGCTGGATAAGTTCTGGGATCAAGTCCGCCGTACCACCACTGCCTATCAGCACGCCGACGGGCATGTTTGATTCGATTGCTGTCGTAAACTCGTGGAGGCTACCCATACGACCACCTACGGTGATAATGGCGTCACTTGATTGCACCAAGTGAATGTCACGCCCTACATAATCCATGCCAGTAAAGTTTACGAAGTCGTAGACGCCCAGTGGCAAGCGATATTTAAAGGCGTGTTCACGCAAACTACTAGCTGGTGAAAAGCCAATGCTCATGCCCTTAGCTTCAGTAGCCGCTTTTGCCGCGTAAAATGGCAGGCCAACTGTGGCACCTGTTGTTAGAATATGGCCGTGCTTAGCGATCGCTCTGCCAACACGAGTAGCAAGTTCGTGTGATGACACCACCGTTTTACCGCTGGCAGCACCAGAAACACAAATAGAATAGCGCACTATTTTTTTCCCAACTTTTCTGGTGCAATCATGTCGTTATCAAGCTGCTCTAACACTTGCTGCTCAAGCACTTCTTCACCCATGTAACGAATAAACACTTCATTCCATAGACTTTCTGTGAAGTGATAGTAATAACGGTTCTCATAATGCTCTTCATTGGAGTACGCAAAGGCTACGTCCATCAGATTCAAGGTGACAGGGCCGTCCTTTTCTGGTCGGGCAACATAATCAAGATCACGCCAAAAGTCGAGTTCAGGGTCCAGCTCATATAGCGAATCCTCTGCTTTACGCCAGTGTAAATCTTCTGGCTGGACATGCGGCTGAAAAGCTTCAGGATGAGTCGTGTCTTTATGTCGACCAAGGTATTGCTGGATCACCCGCCAGTGAATGTGCTGCCCTGCCATGACAGCTGCATTTTTAGGGTCGGCGTTGATGGTATTGACCACATCAGCACCGAATCTGGCACGAGTCGAGATGAACTTAAAGTACGTACTGTACAGGCGAATTTCGTTTATATAGTGAAACAACAGCGACATCGTTTTGAGCGGGAGGCCGCGCATGGTTTCGCGCTTCATCGGCAAAACCACAATTATTCCCATTTCTTTAGAGTGAGTCACGTTATGCAATTTCTTCTGCGTAAATCCATCTGAGAGTCCAACCCACTTATCGTGGTCCATTTGCACGATTTCTATCTTGCGCTCTTCAAAATCTTTCGGCTTGATTGTTTTTAGTAGTTCGTTATATTTACTCAACCAGTCAGCGCCTTCAGAAAATCGTAATCCAACATACATTTCGTTAAATGGCTCGTGCTTCAGCATACTGTCGATGGAACGGTAACCTAGGTGCGCCATCATTTTTTTGGGTGGCATGGTTTTAAGGAGCCGCTTAGCCACAGAGCGCTTGAGCGCCCAACATTTCATGGGGACCCTGGAAGCCTTCACTACCTTTACTATTGGTGGTACAAGCGTGCGAATATGGTTGGTTCCTTTTGGTTGTTTGAGCAACTCAACAGTAATGCGGTCGTTATCATCTTTAACCCTGTTCATGAGGGCATAGTACAGCTCCTTGCCAGTGGTATCATCTGGGTCAAGACCAAGCTCCTCAGTCTTTAAATGCATCTTGCCAACGATTTCTGCCGTCAAGCGAACATCAGCACTAGGATTACCACTAGCCTTTTCTAGGTCTTGAACAGCCATTGTAAATAGCGGCTCCTCGGCTTTCAGTAACTCCGACAGTAGTTTTGACATAGTTACCTACAGATTAGCACAAGCACATTCCCTAAAGCAAAAGACTTATGCTTGTGTTATCACCCCTGTTGGTATAGAGTCGTGTCATGTCTCATAACCACCCAGTTACAACAAACGGTGGCGAAGTCCTCGATCAGTATCGTGGTATGCAGCTTCGCGCTAAGGCTGACCGGCTATCAATGCGGCGCATTCGATTTGCCCCACTTCTAGGGATAGCTATAGCTACCTCGCCCGATAATCGGCTTGTTGACAACGCATTAGCATTCGCATCAGCCTATTTACATCATACAGATTATACAGACGGCAAACATGGTAGAGAATCAGCACGCCTACTTGGCACTGACCCACCTGCCGAGAGTAAAGCACT
>CAZEBF010000024.1:3645-4808 GCA_964510235.1 uncultured Candidatus Saccharibacteria bacterium
TTTTGTCCGTCGCAAGCAATCGAGCCCTTTGGCCCATCCGTTACGATTACCAGTGGTGTGATACGGGTAGCTTTAGCCAAGAGCTTTTTGGTGTCAGATTCGTTAATCAGTTGCTGCATCTCTTCTTTGTTAACACTCAAAATATGACAAGATTTCATGACCTCTAGAAACTCTTTACGGTGCGATAGTTCGCCTTTACCGGGATTGACAGCCACCCTAATGCCGTGGCTTTGGGCGTATTTGACAATAGTTTGCAGGGCTTTGATGTCACCGCTCAGCGAGCTGACGTAAAACCAGTCTGCCTCCACGCCGTTAAAGTGATCGGACCGTAGATTGTACTGATTGGAGGCGCCACGATAGGTCAGAATTGTCCGTTCACCAGAAGGAGCTAGCATTAGCGTTGAATAGCCGGTGTTATATTTATCCGTTTCTAGCACTAAGGAAGTGTCAACGTCGTCGTGATGGAGGGCATCAAGTACAGCTCGCCCAGCAATATCCTGGCCAATGCGGCCCATATACATGCTATGCAAACCCTGACGAGCAAAGGTCACACTAGCATTTGTTGCGCCACCGCCAGTAGAAAACACGACTTCTTCAACTTCGTTTTTGCTGCCTAAGTTGAACTCGGCCTTCATGCCGTCATCTTCACGCTCAGGCTTAAATATCTTGCCTAATAAAAAGACGTCTTGGACAGCTGCCCCAATAGACACAATCCGCGGCGTTGTCATTTAACGGTCGCTCCGCGCCTTGCCTTCAGCGTTAAACAGTTTGATCTTGTCTTCCACTACCCTTTGTACCGCTCCAACAACTTCATCCATAAGCTTAACGACGGCAAACTCGTCAGGATTCTCGTCCAGTACTCTTTCGAGCGTTTGGCGATACGCCACACGCATGTCGGAGTTGATATTGATCTTGGTGACTCCTGCCAGCACTGCTTCCTTATAGTAATGACCAGGTGTGCCACTTCCGCCGTGCAAACTGATATTACAGTCTATGGCTTTGCGAACTTCTTTGAGCAGGTCAATATCAAGCTTTTTAGGTACTGGGTATTTGCCGTGTAAGTTACCGACGGCTGCTGCGTATGTATCGATGCCAGTGGCTTCTACGAACGCTTTAGCGTCTTCTGGTGAGCTAAATGTTTTCTTGATTTCATTATAATCGAA
>CAZEBF010000024.1:4908-9506 GCA_964510235.1 uncultured Candidatus Saccharibacteria bacterium
TTGCGAGCGGCGGTGGTGTTTTCTCGTATCTGTTTTAGTGTTAATGCCATATGCGCTATTGTAACTGCTTATGCTAACTTTGGCTAGAGATGCTCTCTCAAGTGGTGGGCAGCCAGGGCGATGTGCTTAGCAGTGAGGCCAAACTTCTCTAATAATTCCTCCGGCTTACCAGACTCACCAAAGCGATCCATCACTCCGACACGTTTCATTGGACGTGGGCAGTGCTCGGCCAGTAGTTCCGCAATAGCACCTCCAAGACCAGCGTTAATCTGAGCTTCTTCTGCAGTAATGACAGCCTTGGTTTTGCGAACACTCCTGAGGATTGTGTCTTCATCGAGTGGCTTTATGGTTGGCACGTGAACAACTTCTGCCTCAATACCATCTTTGTAGAGCATCTCAGCAGCTTTGAGAGCCTGGAAGGTCATTGTGCCAGTCGCAATGATAGTTATGTCATTGCCGGGACTTAGAACGTAAGCCTCGCCGATTTCAAATGGGGTTTTATCTGTCGTAAACACGGGAGTAGCTTCGCGGGCTAGTCGCAGATAGCCCGGTCGCTTGTCTATGGCCAAGGCAAGAGTCGCTTTTTCTGCTTCAATGCTATCACCGGGCACTACTACAACCATATTGGGCAGTACGCGCATGAGCGCAATGTCTTCGAGCATCTGATGAGTGGCGCCATCCATGCCCGTATACAAGCCAGCATGCGAGCCAACGATTTTGACTGGCCGATCGTTCAAACAAATGGTGGTGCGGATTTGCTCCCAATTGCGCCCCGGGCTAAACGCCGCGTAACTACTGACAAATGGAATTTTGCCCATCGCTGCCAGGCCTGAGCCAACAGTCACCAAATTTTGTTCGGCTACACCTACCTCAATAAACCTGTCTGGGAAGGCATCTTTAAAGAGACTCATCTGGGTTGAGTCAGTTAAGTCAGCACAAGCCGCTACGACATTAACGTCGGCCTGGCCTGCTGCTAGTAAACCTTTGCCAAAGCCTTTACGGGTTGGCTCGAGCTCAAAATCATCATTCAGGTAATCCTTATCAACCAAATGTAAACTCATCGTACGCTCCTAGCGAGCCCATAGGCTTGGCAGAAGTAGTCAGCAAGCACCAAATGTGAGTATTGATCATTTTGGGTAGTCATGCAGAGAGCAGCCCGAGAAGACTTGTCTTCACGGCGCGAAACGCTGCCCAAAATGTGCAATGCGAGCATCATTCGTGTTCGCTCCTAATCTTCCCCTCGAGAGTCCTAAGATCATGCAAAGCTTTCATAGCTTGGTCGTGATTTGGTGGCGCACCATGCCAGTGGAAGTCATATTCCATAAAGTTGACTCCTTTACCCGGTACGGTATGCGCGATAAGCATAACAGGCTTCTCGACGATAGCTTTAGCCATCGAACAGGCATCAATCACTGATTCCATGTTGTTGCCATCAATCTCTATGACATGCCAGCCGAATGACTCCCACTTGAGACGCAAGTCTTCTAGAGGCATTACCGATTCGGTTGGGCCATCTATCTGGATGTTGTTGCGGTCAATAATTCCAATAATATTATTGAGCTTGTACTTGGCGCCCAGCATAGCAGCTTCCCAAACATTACCCTCGTTGAGCTCACCGTCGCCCATAACTACATACACCCAGCGGTGCATCTCTTGGTTCATACGCATTGCCAGCGCCATGCCGCAAGCTTGACTCAGGCCACAACCTAATGGTCCGCTGGTATTTTCTAGGCCTGGTAGTTTGCTTCGCTCTGGGTGACCTTGCAGTCGTGAGCCAAACTGGCGTAACGTGAGTAGTTCTTTCTCTTCAAAGTAACCGGCATGAGCCATGGCGGCGTACTGGACTGGTGCGCAGTGGCCATTGCTCAACAATAATATGTCTCGTTCGCTCCAGTCAGGCTTCTTTGGATCATGCTTGAGTACATCAAAATATAGCGCCGTAAAGATATCGGCTAAACCAAGTGGCCCAGCGCTGTGCCCACTTTTGGCGTGTTCAAGCATCTTAATAATATCCTCGCGAATGTCGTAGGCTTTCAGCTCTAACTCTTGTATGGACATGTTTGTTTTATGTGTCATGTTTTTTCTCAATGGCTGCTAATAGCTTAGCATAGGCAGCCGCAGGTTGGGCGGCTTTTTGGATGGCGCCACCAACGTTTAAAACATCAATTCCACCGGCCATTAACACAGCAGCGTTGTCGGCATTAACGCCTCCATCCCAGCCGATTTCCACATCATGTTTGAGTTTGCGGATGTGACTTACCTTCTGTAACTGTGACAGATCGGCCGTACCACCAAAACTGCCTAAATCACCACTAAAAATCAGAACATGGTCAATTGCGTGTGCCGCTGGCTCAATAACTTCTGGAGCCGTTCGGGGTAACAAAGCAACGCCGACCTTGATTTGCTCGGCATGCAGCTTGTTAGCCATTTCTATAAAGTTGCCCTCTGCCTGAGCATGCATAATGACCATATTCGGTCTGAGTGCAATAAGTTGATCGATGATCTCAGCTGGCCTTTGGTACATCACATGCATATCAATACCAACATTTCTTGGCCACCATAGACTGTCTATTGGTACCGTCTTGGTCGGTGTGAACTCACCATCGGCTAGATCTATGTGTATGCGCTGCGCAAAGGGCCCGAGTCGTTCCATCTGCTCGCGATACTCGTGTAGTTCTTGCGCCAACACGGTCGGGCATATGACACTCATGCTAGTTCAGCTCGTCCAGTTGATTAATACGTCTTTGGAAACGTGCGGCAGCTGCAAAGGGTGTCTTAAGCCATGTTGTGGTAATGCCGCGCGCAGTGCGCTCATCGATTTCGTGAGCAGGCAAGCACAGCACGTTGCTGTCATCATCGTTGCGAGACGAACGAGCTTCGCTCATGTTCCAGACCAAGCTAGCTCGAATACCCTTGTAGCGATTGGCGGCCATAATCATGCCTTGGCCGCTGCCACATATCAGAATACCGCGGGCGTCTTTGTCATCACTACCCAACACAGCTGTGGCTACGCGAGCTGCAAACAATGGAAAATCATCACTGGCTTCAAGTTGCTTGTCGCCTTGATCAATCACCTCAAAACCATCATCAGTCAGATGTCGCTTGAGAGCTTCTTTGAGCTCGTAGCCGTTGTGGTCCGCGCCGATGTAAATCTTCATATTATTTCTGTAGCAGTCGACCGACGTCAGCTACAACCTCTACCAATCGGTTGCTGTATCCCCATTCATTATCGTACCAAACCACCACTTTAGCCAGGTTGCCTGCCACAACATTAGTGAGTAGTAGATCAACAACGCCCGAATGACTGTTGCCAATGTAGTCACTGCTAACCAACGGTTCATCACTGACATCTAGAATGCCTTGATAGTAGGGTTCTTTGACGGCTTTTTTGATAACTGCATTTATCTCATCTTTGGTCACGTCTTTTTTGAGCACCATCGTGACATCACTCAGTGATACAACTGGAGTAGGCACACGCACGCTCATACCATCAAATTTGCCCTTCAGTTGAGGCAGCGTTAGCGCAACGGCTACGGCTGCACCAGTAGTAGTTGGCACGATGTTCTCGGCGGCGGCACGTGATTCGCGCTTGTCTTTAGCTGGACCATCTTGGAGCATTTGGCTGGCTGTATAGCTATGAACAGTCGTTAGCATGGCTTTTTCAACGCCAAAAGCTTCATCCAAAATTGCCATAACGGCAGCCAAAGAGTTAGTGGTGCAACTAGCATTGCTAATGATGTCTGTGGCGTGCTCAAGCTTATCGTCATTGGCGCCCATAACGAGCGTATCTACACCGTCGCTTTTGGTTGGGCCAGAGATAACTACTTTTTTTGCACCGGCTTTCAAATGAAGTTCAGCGTCTTCCTGCTTGGTAAAACGCCCGGTTGACTCGATAACCACATCGACTTTCATATCAGCCCATGGCAAGGCGCTCGGGTCTTTCTCGGCAGTAACTGGAATTTTGTGCCCATCCACTATCAGATTCTTTTCATCGCAATCGACTGACTTATCGTAAAGGCCGTATGTGCTGTCGTGCTTCAAGAGATACGCTAAGGTATCAGTACTAGTCAGATCGTTAATTGCAACAATTTCTAAATCTGTTCTCGCAAATGCAATTTTAAAGGCATTTCGGCCAATTCTACCAAAGCCGTTTATAGCTACCCGTGTCTTCATTTTGTTCCCCCTATGTTCAGAGAGTATTGTACCGTACTGCTTACGCTTCCTGCAACTACAGAACTACATTAAAACGGGAGTAACTCATGCGAGATGATGGATGACTTTTACGCGGCCTTGGAGATTGAGTCCTGAATTACCTTGCGCGCTTCTTCTGGACCGCCCCAACCATTAAACTCAACAGGTGTACCTTTCCAGTTCTTCTTCCAGGCCTTGTACTGCTTGTAGAAGTGCTCCATCATCGGCTTAAAGTTTTCACCAAGATCATCAATGTGCTTAATGTGTGATTTTGTTACGTCATCCTCTGCAACACAAACGAGTTTTTCGTCGCCTTCGCCGTCATCAACCATGTACAAGACACCAATTGGACGACATCGCACAACCACACCATGAGGTACAGACTCGTCGATTATAAGCAACGCATC
>CAZEBF010000025.1:0-8547 GCA_964510235.1 uncultured Candidatus Saccharibacteria bacterium
GCACAACCTTACTACATGGTTGTTATTGGTAACGTAGCTACGGCTGGCGTGGCATCGGACGTTTTCGTTGGCTACGGTGCAAGCACCGGTAACGGCTTGTATGAGTTTTCTGGTGGCGGCTATGGTTCTGCTATTAGCACAACATATGCGCTTGGAGGCACATCCAACACTTCCCCACACCTCATCAGAGCTACGAATAATGGAGCTTCATCAACGGTTGTCATTGATGAAACGCCTGTGGCTTTTGGTACTGTAACTGGTTCCATCACGGTTCTTTCGTTGGGTGCTGGCAATAGTGGCGTTTCCACTTTTGGATACAACCTAACTGGTGATATCCACACGGCACTGGTATTTTCATCAGACCCAAGTCTACAGCCTGAGTGGGAAGACTTTAAGACCTATGTCGAGTCCACAATAGCTATAGACATAACGCCGGCGCCAGTCGCACTGCAAGCACCGACACTACTTGACTCAGCACTATACTCACCGACCAATACATGTACATCTGCTAGTATCTCCCCAGCCGCAAACTCATTACTAATAATCACCTGTGTAACGGGTGCTGCAGCAGGTACGTTTGGCTTCTCATCCACCACCCTCACAGGCATCCAATCAATGGGAATGATACAGCAGAGCAGTGGCAACGAGCGCGTTGGTGTTCTGTGGGCAAAGCTTGGCAGCTCGCCTGGTACTGGAACGGTTACGATTAATGGCTTTGGAACTCCTGGCACAACCAGAGCAGCCATGCATGTAATGGAAGTAGTTGGCGCGCAGAGGATCAGACAAACTCAAATAGGCACAACTACATCTGCTAATCCATCTATCACACTTCCTTATACGCCACTGCCATCATCACTTGTTATCGGTGCAATCGGCTTGTACGGTGTGACTATCCCTCCTGGCGCAAACTTCACGGAACTATCAGAAAGTAACACAAACCGAGCGTTACAAACCCAGTACGACCTCACTAACGCCACCTCAACTGTCGACTGGTCACTTGGCGCATCAACCCTATGTGCTATGGCGGCAATTGAGATAACAGACTAACGTAAAAGGAGTTATGTGCTAGCCCCTTGCCCCTGTTTAAAGCTTATGTTAATCTAGTATCAATATGAGGGAATATTAATGCAAAGCAAACTACAAACTCTAATGAACGAAGAGATGACTCGCAAAGACTTCTTGCTAAGACTGGCTGGTATCGTACTTATAATTACTGGTATCACAGGCATGGCTCAAAAACTACGAGGAACTCAAGCCCAATCCAACGGCTACGGCGCATCAGCCTACGGTGGCAACAGCAGGACTAGATAGCCGATGGCACGATTACCAATACCAGGATCTGATGACAACACATGGGGAGATGTACTCAATGAGTTTCTTAGTGTTGAGCACAATGATGATGGTACTCAGAAGACTCTTGATATTGCCAAGGGTGGTACTGGAGCGACGGATACTGCTACAGCACTAAGCAACCTTGGTGTGGAAGCCGCGTCAACATCTACACCTGGATTAGTAGAACTAGCGGAGAGCTCGGAGACGTCTACAGGGACAGCGACTGACCGGGCGATCACACCTGACAGTCTGGCTGGCTCGGTCTATGGTGTTGAAGTAATCGAGCTAATGGCATCAGATATGTCGACGGCAATAACTACCGGTGACGCCAAAGCCGGGTTTATGATACCGACGAAGCTGAACGGCTGGAACTTGATCCGGGCGCACGCCGGACTCCTCGCCGCACAGTCTTCATCCGGCACACCGACTGTGCAGGTTCGCCGAGTACGTTCCGAAACGCCAGTCGACATGCTTAGCACAAGCATCACGATCGACGTAAACGAGTGGACGTCACATACAGCAGCATCGGCAGTAGTAGACGGCTCGAATGACGATGTCGCCACTGGCGACCTCATCTACATAGATGTGGACGTAGCTGGCACTGGGGCGAAGGGACTCATTATCGTGCTGGAGTTCCAGGCTCCATGATAATTGTTAATCCGTATATACTTAATCAAACCGTTCTATCTTTGATCGAAATTCTTCCACCCGCCTACGGGTACTCAACCGGCGACCCCGGCTGGACCGACTCTGACCTCGTGGACGGCGGGAACTTCACCCGCGTTGCGACCCGTTCGTCTATCGACCACAAGGCGGTAGGCATCGTTCCGGGGGAGGGGTTGGTGTACCCGCCGAGCCGGTTCTCGGCGTTCACATGGGACGGCATCACAACCGGATGTGACTACATAAATGTCACCTCGTCGTTCAAGTCGGCCGTCATGGCGTCACTTCGCATGGTGCTGACTTTCGATATCACAATGCCCGATTACTCACCGACCGGCCTATACGCTGCGGACAAGTCGACTCTGGCCTCGCAGGCGTACTTTTTCTCGGGTGGCAAGCGATGGGCGTTCGGTATCAACCAGGCCGGATACCTCTACGTGGAGCTAGATACTCAGAGTCAAGACGGTACATTCCAAAGCAACGCTTCCCCAGGGTTCACCAATGGTGCGCGCTGCACGGTGCAGGCCGACATTATCTACAACGCCTCAAACCCCGGCCACTTGAATGGGGTCAGCGTCACGTTCAGAACGGGATCAGATCGGGACAACCTGACGGCGATCGGCACTCCAGTCAGTCTCGGAGGATACGAGGGTGGGTGGGGACACTCGCAAGACACCATCGCTGTCGGCGCAATTCACGGAGGCTACTACAACATCCGCACGTACCAGTTCAAGGGAACCATTCACAACATGACGATCAGCGATGGCACGACCGAACTGGTTGCCGTCGACTACGAAAACATGGATCAGCCGTACTCTTATGAGACTATCGAGTCAACGTGGGTCAACTACCGAACTCTGAGCGACCCGTTCGATCTCGGGCGGGCCTCGTCGGGCAGCCAGATGTTCTACACCGCTGCAGATGCCAACTGCTTCGGGCTCCCCACGGTCGGTGTCCCCCCGGGCAGCGGTGCTCGATACGTAATGACCGGCGCGCCGGGCATCGATAACAACAACCCACAGTCGATCCCTGGTCCCGGGTTCGACTTCGATTCGTTCGTGTGGATCGGATGGGGTACCAAGACCTCTGCGTCAGGGACAGTCGTCCCTGGGCCGTACGCCGCCGACGGGAGTGGATACTACCCATTCGCCGGAGCCGAGTCAAACACCGGGATTACGTCGTGGGGCACCGGTGGGAACCGGGTAGCAAACGACCCAGCGTACCTCATCGACGCCGTGCTCGACGGAGACCCCCATCTCTGCGTGGCCGTGAGAAACGGGTTCCGTTGGGACCTCTACGTCGACGACATGACGACCCCGTTTGCCGGGTACTTCGGACTCGGCACGATGGACTCGCTCATCACAAAGTTCTATGGACTCTACAATAGCAACGGAAACCTGTGGACCTACTTCGGCGGGAACTACGAAGAGGACGTGAGAACGTCTCCCAACTGGCCTGCGTTCGAGGCCAAGGTGCGAACTCTCACCAGCGGAGCACTGCCCACTGTCCCCGTTGCACCGCCCGCACCTCCCCTATCCTACGATGACCTCGTTCTCACCCGAAACCCGCTCGTCTACGCACCTTTCGATGAAACCTCAGGATCAACATTCCATGACCTGTCGTCCAACGCTTTGACGACAACGGGAATCGGGTCGCTCGCAACGGCGTCACCAGTCGCAGGTCCCAACGGTCGCACCGCCCAATCCACCGGCCTCGCCGCCGGTTCAGTGTGGTTCCAGAACGCCGTGCTCTCCGAGACGGTCGTCACTCTGGAGTGGTGGGCGCGCACCACGACGACCAACAGCGGATGGCTTGGATGGACATGGGGGCCGGGTCAGCCCGAGAATCTACAGATGGCAATTCTACTGAACTATACCCCCGGCGCCGGCACCGTCGCCTGGTCGCAATACAACACCTATTCGGTTCGCTCGTCAAACACTGTCCCAGTGAACGATGGCAATTGGCACCACTACGTGATGACAACGTCGCCGTACCCGTGGCCTGTGTTCATCGACGGAATGCCTAGCGGAGGAATGGGCGTAGGCGGTCACCCGGGAACGGTCATGAACACTGTCGGGTTCTTGGGCGATCCCGGGATAGAGTTCTGCTGCGTCGCCGCTTATGATACTGTCTTTACGTGGGAGGACGCGTATCAAAACTACACCGCGATGTATGAATAAGATGTTCAAAATAAATAGGATCATATAATGGCTCTTCGCTTTCCTACTTCAGCAGCGACGGAAATGGAGTTCCAGGCTCCATGATAATCGTTAACCCGTATATTCTTAATCAGGGCACTCTTCTAAGTTATGTATCAAACGGTGATAGCAACGGATTATTCTACTATATAGGGACTAGTGCTCTCACGGTTGCTTGGATAAACCCGAGCACATCTGGCCAAATAACCGCATCATCCAGCGGCAACTTCAACGCAAGTTACGAACCACCACGTGCAACTGACAGAACTGACGATTACCCCTGGCACTCCAACGGAGCTGCTTCTTGGATCAAGTTTGATCTAGAGCTGTATCGAATCAGAGTCGATGACTATACACTCAGGACCCGGACAGATTATCAGTACGGCACGTACTTGACGGACTGGATACTGGAAGGCTCAAATGACGACTCGGACTGGACAGCAATCGACACTCGGAATGGGCAAACATACACACACTCCACAACTACACGTTATACTACAACGCCTACGGTCGGCTACCGCTACCTTCGGATTAGGGACACCTCTGCCAACAGCCACATGGTAATTGGCGAGGTAGAGTTCTATGGATCACTGACTCTTAACAGCGAATGATACTAAGAGTATTAATCGCGTTTGAGTAGTACGGTGAAGGCTTCGGCAGGGATGTCGACTTTGCCAAATTTCTTGAGGCGCTTTTTGCCCTTCGCTTGTTTGGCGAGTACTTTCTTCTTTCGACTAACATCACCGCCGTACAGTCCGGTTGTAACGTCTTTACGGTAGGCACTAATGTCGGCACGGGCGATAAACTTACCGCCAATTGCAGCCTGCAAGGCAACCTGGAAGTTCTGGCGTGGAATGACATCTTTGAGCTTGTCGACCACTTCTCGTCCTAGGCGCTGTGCTTCAGATCTGTGCACCATGATACTAAGTGCACTAACGATTTCGCCGGCTACATAAAAGTCGACACGCACCAAGTCTTCAGCCCGATAATTATCAAGTTCGTAACTAAATGAGCCATAGCCGCTGGTGATGCTTTTGAGTTGGTCATAAAAGTCTGTCAATAGGTTTGCTAGCGGCGCTTCAAAGGTCACGAGTGCTAACTGTGCATCAACAAACGATAGATTTTTTTGCAGTCCACGCTTGCTAACGATCAGCTGAATTACCGCACCAACGTACTCTTTTGGCACGACTACCTCACCCTTGATCCACGGTTCGCGGATTTCTAGAATGCCGGCTGGATCTGGCAGATCAGCAGCACTTTTGATACTAACTTCTTCGCCATTGAGTAAGCTAATTTGATAATCGGTCGACGGGTTAGTTACTACGAGATCAAGGTTGTATTCGCGTTCTAATCGCTCGCGCACAATATCCATGTGTAGTAGGCCCAGGAATCCGATGCGCACACCAAAACCAAGAACTGGAGAGTTTTCGAGTTCGTACTGCAAGGCAGAATCACTAAGAGTCAACTTTTCGATAGCGTCCTTCAATTCTTGATAGAACTCATTGCTTTCCGGGAAGAACCCAGCGTAAACAAATGGTTTAACGTCTTTGTAGCCAGGAAGTGAATCATTCGCAACTTCACTGGTGAGCGTAACCGTGTCACCGACGCGCGCTTGCCTGGTTGTCTTGAGGTTGGTAACGATATAGCCAATCTCACCTACTTCGAGTTGTTTGTTTGCAGTCATGCCAGGTTTGAGAGCACCTACTTCGAGTGCCAAGCCTTCAGCATTTGTTGCCATCATGGTAATACTGGCATTCTTGGCAATGCTGCCATCAACCACACGAACATACAAAATCACGCCACGATAATCATCGTAGTAACTATCAAAAATCAAAGCCCGTGTGGCGGCATCAGCTTGGCCTTCTGGCGCAGGCACTTCATCAATCACTTTCTGAAGCACTGCTTCGACGCCCTGTCCCGTCTTGGCCGAAATATGAAGAATCTCCTCCTTGGTACAGCCGAGCAAAGAGATTACTTCTGCGCTAACTCGCTCTACATCTGCTGCTGGTAAATCAATCTTATTAAGTACTGGGATGATTTTAAGGTCAGCCGCTAGAGCCAAATACACGTTAGCGAGTGTTTGTGCTTGGATGCCCTGGCTGGCGTCCACCACCAGAATTGCGCCTTCGCACGCTTCAAGGCTTCGCGAGACTTCGTAACTAAAATCAACATGGCCAGGCGTATCAATCAAGTTAAGCTGATAGCCTTCATACTCCATACGCACTGGCGCTAGTTTGATGGTGATTCCCTTTTCGCGTTCCAAATCCATCTTGTCTAAATGTTGCGCCTTCATATCTCGCTTCTGGACAGTGCCGGTCAACTCAAGCAATCGGTCGGCCAGTGTCGACTTACCGTGGTCAATATGCGCAATGATGCAGAAGTTTCTGATGTGGTCTTGTGTCATTTCACGAGGCATTATAACAGAGGTCAACAGATAAGGATAGCTATTGTACTTTTACGGTACTCAGGACGATCCGCTTGGTTTTATCAATAATCGGGCGGACTTCTTCTAGACCAAAGATCCAAGATACTACAATATGCGTCAGTATAGTGACTCCAGAGATTAAACCGAGCTTAGTGACCAAGGTTACAAAACCGCGGTCTTGAGCGGTAAGCGGTAGTAGCGAAATCATCACGAAGGCAGCGATCAAGCTAAAGCCGGTAACAGACACAATCTTAACAATACCGCCCCAGAAATACCGGTCAATAAGTTTTGGATCGCGAATAACCATAATGATGAAGAGTATTGCAACTTCAGTAAATGCCACGATTGATTGTGCCAACGCCAATCCCGTAATGCCGTAGGAGCTTTGCTTTGCTAATGTGAATGCCAAGTAGATGTTGAGTCCAATTGCGAGGATTGAAACCAGTAGAGGTGTCACCGTGTCTTTGTTGGAATAAAAGTAGCGTGACACCATGGCGTAGACCGAGCGGAAAAAGATTGCCACAACCAAGAAGCCGAATATCAAAGCCACTTCTGGCGCCAAATCACCATAGATCAAGCGAGCCAAATAGCCACGGGCAAAGTATGCCACTACACATACTGGCATCAACAGCCACACCATGATTCGCAATATCCTTAGGAAATCACGACGGAACAGATCCGGCCGACCTTGTGCTAAGCGATCGTTCAAGCGCGGGAAAGCCGCCGTAGCAATTGAACTACCCAACAGCATAATTGGCACATTCATTAGCGTCAGCGCATAACTGTAGTTACTGATCGAACCAACTTTACTCAAAGCGTCAGCGCGGTTTAACTCAACAACACTGTTAACTTGGTCAATACCCTGGTCTAGTGAGCGAGGTGGCAGTTGGCGCAAAATATGTCTAAAATCTTCGTTCTTGAAGTTAATCTTGGGCGTATACTTAAAACTCAGACCCGCCATACCAAGCCAAGCAACCACCAACTGCAAAAGCCCACCAAACAGTGCCCCATACGCCAGACCGATAATTCCGATGTTATCTTTGAATAGGTAGATACTAACGATAATGGACAGGTTATAAATGAGCGGGCCAATCGCATAAAAGAAGAAGCGGCCAAAGGTTTGCTGGGCGCTCCACATAATTCCTGCCAGTGTAAAGAAGAGTGGATTGAACGATATCAGTCGCAACATCACGACCGCTTCATTCAGGTTTTCTGGTGACAAGTTTGGATAGAGCGCATGGACCAGTGGCTTAGCAAATACAATGAGAATCAACGCCACTACAACCATGGCTACTGCCAGAAGATTCAGCAAGCTACTAGTGATCGCCCAGAGGTTCTTGCGGTCTCCAGCTTGCAAGCGTTCGGCCAGAATTGGCATAAATGCCACGCCAAGAGCACCAGCAGCGATAGTATAGAAGAACAGATCTGGGATCTGGAAAGCAGCAAAGAATGCATCGGTCGAGCCAAGCTCGTCACCTTTCCAGTTGGCACTAACTAAACGCGTCCGCAAAAAGCCAAGCAATTGACCTGCCAATGTCACCACAAACAACAGTGTTGCAGCGTTACCAAAGCTAATCCGAGAATTAGCGCGTTTTAACAATCGATTCATCTGTCTATTAGTATAGAATCAAGCGCCTCAATAAGAAACCACTATTTGAGTTGGTTTACTTAACGTACTGTCTACGAATCACAACAACGCTTGTCAGAAGTGCAATACTTACAAGTATCAGCGTCACCTGACTCGAACCAGTATCCGCCAAAGTATCAGCTGAGGTAGTTCCATCCGCCTCAACTCCCAAACCCACCGGATCAAGAATAGTACCGTTAGCAATGCCATCGTCATCAAGGTCTCCGCCGTCTGTTATGTCGTAGGCTAGTTTGAGGGCGGGGTTGGAGTTGAGGGTTGTTTCGGTGATTTCTGCGTTTGGT
>CAZEBF010000026.1:0-8399 GCA_964510235.1 uncultured Candidatus Saccharibacteria bacterium
CAGTAACTACCGGGATAACTAGCGGAGCCGAACCAGTTTGAGTGTAGAGTACATTGCTAATGTGATCACGAACTTCTGCTTTGAATTGGTCAAGACTGACACGCTTGAAGCGCTGGGCAACACTACGTTGTAGTTCGGATCTGATTTGATCCATCAGGTCACGATTTTCGTTTACCACAATGAAGCCACGGCTGATTACGTCAGGTGTATCTACGAGCTTTCCAGAGGTTTTGTCGATGGTAAGCACAACAGACAGAATACCCATTTCGCTTAACATCAGACGATCTTTAACTACCAGGCTACTTACTACAGAAGCATTTTGGTCGACCAGTAGACTGCCTGTAGACACCGACTCGCCACGTTGCAATTTCGTAGACGTCAAGTGAATCGAAGCACCATTTTCGAGGAGTAGGACATTCTTACGTGGTATGCCCTGCTCTACTGCTAGTTCGGCGTGGTAACTGCGACGCAGTGTGCCACCGTGAACTGGGATGAAGAACTTTGGGTGCACAAGATTGAGCATATCTCTTAGTTCATCACGGCGAGCGTGTCCAGAAACATGTAGTGGCCCACAGCCGTCAATTTGGTAGGTAACGTGTCGGAACAAATGCACACCACGACGCTTGAGACGATTGCTTAAGGCATCATACGAGACCTCATTACCAGGTATAGGAGAGGAACTGATTACCACAGTATCGCCGGCTTTTAGGTTTACGTAGCGATGCTCACCTTGACTCATGCGCTGCAAAGCTGCGTTTGGCTCACCTTGACCACCAGTACACATGACCAGGAGCTTGTCTGGTGCGATGGATGCCGCCTGTTCGATTGGCACGACTGTTCCCTTCGGTATCTTGATCACACCTTGCCTCACGGCAATCTCGGCATAGGTCAGCATGCCGCGACCGTCGAGCGCAACTTGGCGCCCAGCAGCTACAGCTGCATTGATGATCATTTGTGCTCGGTTCATATTGCTAGAAAACGCCGCAACAAAAATTCTACCAGTAGCGTTGCTGATGATGTCGTAAAAGCTTTGCTGCAAAGTGCTCTCAGTTGGCACACGGCCTTCAATGTCGGCATAACTACTATCACTGAGAAGTAGTAGTACACCTTCGTCACCAAGCTCTTTGAGTCGTGTAACGTCAGTCGGCATTTTGTCGAGCGGTTCTGGGTCGAGCCTAAAGTCACCAGTGGCAATGACTTTACCAACAGGCGTATCAATACACACGGCGGCAGCGTCAGGTAGTGCGTGCGTAACGCGTATGAACTCAACTGTAAAAACGCCGATCTTTAGCTTCTCATGGGTGTCGAGATCTGCTGTTACCAATGTTGGTGTGTACTTTTTGCCAGTATCTACTAAGAGACTTTCGAAAGCTTGTTCGATAATTCCGTTTGTGTAGCGACTTCCGTAAATTGGGGCTGGATACTGTGGCACAGTGTGTCTCAATCCACCCATGTGATCTAGGTGCCCGTGCGTGATGACATAGCCTTTAATCTTATGTTTGATAGTTTCGAGATAGACGGTGTCATTAATCGTATAGTTAATGCCCGGCAGGTCAATACCAAGGGCGTTGCCGCAGTCAAGAATGATGGCTTCATTGCCGTATTCGATAACGGCCATGTTCTTTTCGCCAACATCTTCAAGGCCACCCAAAAAAGTAACTTTGAGCTTGTTTTGTAGATCTTTAACAATACTAGCATTCGCAGTCGGTTTTGACTGCAATGGCGCGTACTGTTGGATAGTGCGGTCAGCGTCGTTGTTAGTACGCTGTTGGGCGCGCATTGCGGCGCCGCGATTATTTGTAGAGCTACGACGTAGCCCCGTTTTATGAGATTGTTTCATTGTAATCCTTTATTGATTAGTTTGATTTTGTTTGTTGGTTATACGCTTCTAAATAAGTCGTAAAGTATAAGATACAGCGTGCGCTGTTATTCGAGAGTTAGTGTGCCGCTTTCAAGATGAAATGTCAGGCGTTTATAAAAGAGATATGCACGTATGTAACGCTATAATAGCATATGCATTAAGCCAAGTCAAGCCTCATTTTGTCCAGCACAGCATGGTAGAATGTTAAGAAGAAGAAACCACGAATATATGGTATAAGCTTTGCCAGCGTGTATCCCTGTTATATCACTAAAGCAGAGAGAAAAGGTCACACTAAATCAGAAATCCAGACAATCCTGGATGGCACCCAAGAGCGCCTAAAAACCTCTCGCTAAATGCGCGACCAGGCCAGGTAAATCTATGTCTTTCACGGTAGACTAAAGTTGAATGTTTAGTGACTTGCCTATACAATAAGCGTAACTACTAAGGAGTTGGTATGGGGTTTAGCGCTAAGTATCGGACAAGATATACATTGCTTGCGATTGTTGCTGCCTTTTTTGTGCCAGTTCTTTTAGTGAGCCCTGCACAAGCTTTTTCAGGGCAAGGAGCAGGTACTGTTGGCGACCCTTTTCAGATTTATACTTGTGACCAATTTCAGGAGATATCATCTGATCTATCTGCTTACTATAGGCTGGAAGATGATGTTGACTGCACCGGCGAGACCTACACACCGATCGGCACGTCCGGGTCACCTTTCACTGGAGTACTAAGCGGCGAACTCAATACGATATCTAATGTAACAATCACTGGTGTTAATGACCTAGGTCTGTTTGGTTACATTAACGGCGGGGTTGTTCAGGATGTTCGGCTTTCAGATATTAGCGTTTCTGGCGGGTCATCACTTGGTACGGTTGGGGGCAATGTAACCGATGGCGTCATCGCGAATATTCGTGCCGATGACAGTAGCAGCGTAACTGGTACAGGTGGTAATGTTGGTGGTTTGATTGGCTCAGCTGCTGGTTCAACCAGTATAAGTAAGTCTCATTACAGTGGTTCAGTGGTGCTCTCTGGCTCTTATGGTGGTGGCTTGCTCGGCTATGCTACCGGTGCAATTAACATTAGTAATTCCTATGCCAACGGCACGATAAATGGTGGGTCTTCATACATTGGCGGTTTGGTTGGTTCGATCAATAGTGGTGCCCCGGCAATATCAAATTCTTACGCAGCGGCCACAATAACTGGTACGGCATCGTATACCGGCGGATTCATGGGCGGCCTTTTTGTGGGGACTGTTGAAGATTCGTTTTCAGCATCAGATATGAATGCAGTCACAGGTCTTAACCCTGGGGCAATGTTTGGAGTTGGCGATGGTACGAGTACCAATAACTACTTTGACCAATATCTAGCTGACCGATCGAACTGCTCTGGTACGGGGACTGCTGCTTGTACAGGCGTCAACGCTGCGAATGCAGAGCCTGACTACTTTACTACTAATGCGAACGCTCCGCTCGATACCTGGAACTTTGATTACACATGGACTGCTAGCTCAGGCAACTTGCCTGCCTTTGCTACGTTTGGCGCGTTGCAGGTCGATACTCCAGATGTGAGTGAAACAACAATCAACTTTGGCTATACTTTTCTTGGCTTGTCGGGCTCAGGGCCAATTACGAGTCCGCAACTGCGATATCGTGTGGCAGGTACTGGCAGCCTTTGGACGTACGCTACCGTTACCTCTACTGCTGACGAGAACTATACCATTAGTGGTTTATCGCCAGGAACAACATATGAAATAGAACTGCGAGCACTCTTCAATGGTGCTGGCGAGTACTCAGACTGGGCTGATGGTAGTTTTACGGCTGCGACACTGGCCGCTACTGCTAGCAGTGCTGGAGATGACTCCACGACAGCTCTTTTGGCGCCTACCGGCCAGGAAAGTTTTGTGTATATGTTAGTAGGTTTTGCTGCTATAACGATGGGTGTATTAGGGTTTGTAAAATTGTCCGAATAAGTTCAGCGCAAAGGACAAGCACGCGTATGACGCTCATTAGTGGCTGCATGCAACCCAAGAGTACAACATAAGATGATACAAAAAAGGCCTCAGACGAGACCTTCTTAGTTTGGCTGGATAGGCAGTCCGCTAATGGAACTTTTTCCATTGAGGATTATGACCCTGATTTTAACATAGATGAGGTGCTTAAAGTCCTCGAAGACGAAGACGTTGAGGAGGACGAGCCATGCTAGACGCTATTGCGAACTTCATCAAACCAAGTTATCCCGAAATAGCGGACTCTTCAATCTATAGTGAAGATACTTTCTATAAAACGTTCACTAAAGACCTTGGAAAGTGTCGGAGTGAAGTAATAATAGAAAGCCCGTTCATGACATGTCGGCGAGTTTCGTGCTTACTGCCTACGTTGAAGCAGTTAAAGAAAAACCGTGTAAAAATCATCGTCAATACCAGAAATCCAGAGGAGCATGACAAATTCATGTGTATTGAGGCAAGAAGATCACTAGTACTGCTTCTTGAAAGCGGCATTCAGGTGATATTCAGTGAATCGCTGCACCGCAAAACGGCTATTTTGGATAGAAATGTCCTCTGGGAAGGATCGTTGAACATAATGTCCCAAAACGATAGCCTTGAGGTCATGCGCCGCACCGAATCAACGAAGCTAGCCTGGCAGATGGTTCAGTTTACAAAACTTGACGTTAGGATAAATTAGCTCGGTATATCTTCTAATTTAAGCTTCAAAACACTGGCTAGTCGTTTAACAGTATCAAACGACGGTTCTTGCTCGTCGCGCTCAATCTTGGCGTAAGTGTTTGGATGGATGCCAGCCTTTTCAGCCAATTCTTGCTGGGTCAGACCAAGTTTGTTCCTGGCGTCTTTCAAGATTTTACCGGTTGTTGAGCTACTCATTACTACCAATTATACCAACTTTATCCGGTTGCGGATAGCAAAAGATATTGTGTGATATCACTACCTCTGTTACTATCTGGGTAACGCGTAGGCGCGTGAATCGAGGTTGGCCATGAACAATAACGTAGGTGGGCAGATAGCAAGCACGATTACAGCCATACTCCCCTGGCTGGCAGTTTTTGTGGGCTTAACGCTTGTACTGGCTATTATTCTCGGAACAATTTTTCGAATCATAAACTACACCCGTAATCTCAAGCAAAACAGCGTCTTACTTGAAGTAACTCCTCCGGCGTTTCGAGACAAAGTACCAGACGCTACCTCTCAATTGTTCTCGGTGCTTCACGGGTTACACAAAAACCGATCAATTATGCAGAAGTTGTTTCGGCAATCATCGTCCTTCTCTCTAGAGATCGTTTCTACCAGAAAAGGTGGCATTCGTTATCTGATCCGTACCGGTAAAGACAACGTAGGCCTTATAAAACAAGCAGTTGCGGCTTACGTTGCTGACGCCAAGGTAAAAGAAGTACCCGAGTACTTGGACAGTGGGCAAATTACTGCAGTCCAGGTTTATAAACAGGCTGTTCACTTCGCTCACTCCATCGACACAAGCAAGTCAATATCTGAGCACGATCCTGTAGCTTACCTGACGAATGCTATGACCAAGCTACAAGACGACGAACTGATTAGTTTTCAATTGGTGGTGACACCGGCTGTCATATCTCAAGCATCGTCTATAGATAGGAAGATCCGACAAGGCAAAGATGCCGGGTCAAGCTTACAAAAACGTTTTACGCTAAGCAGTATCTTTAGTTATCTTTTTCTGTTGTTGAAGCTACCATTTATTATTGTTACCGGTATGATCTACGGCATTCTATATAATGATCTGCCAGACAATATGAAATCGAGCAATAAAGCTCAAAAGTACTACAACAATGAATCACTACCACCAGCGGAACAGGAATTAGTCGATAAACTTCACGATAAGCTCAACCAAGACCTGTTTTATACCGAAATACGCAGTTTGATTATCTCGAGTGATAAAACGAGGCGTAAAGAACGAGCAAAAGCTATTGCTAACTCACTAGCCACTTTTTCTACCCCGAAGTTTCAGCGAATTAAGCCAAGAGTGAATTTCTTTGGAACGATAGGTAATAAAATGCGGGGATACGCATACCGTAACCGTATGCCGTCACTACTGCACGCCAACTCAAACATCCTAGGCTCCGCTGAACTGGCCGCTATTTTTCACTTTCCGCATAGTCAGTCAGCCCGAACCGAGAATGTATCTAAGTCGTTAAGCAAAACATTGCCCGCACCAATTTCTCTCAAGGACACTGCGAACGAACTAGATATTGTTCTTGGTAGGAACATACATCAAGGCCAGGAAACGGCTTTTGGATTGACTGAAGCCGAGCGTGAACGCCACATCTACATTATTGGCGGTACCGGCAACGGTAAAACCACCATGCTTCAATATGGTCTATTTCAGGACATTCATAACGGCAAGGGTGTTGCGGTTATAGACCCTCACGGTGATCTTGCAACCACATTACTGAAATACATACCCAAGAAGAGCATAAAGGATGTCATTTACTTCGACCCTGATGATATTGATTATCCAATGAGCATGAACTTACTTGAATTACCCGATAACCTCACAGGCAGCGCTTTGGAGCGAGAAAAAGACCGTGTAACCGAGTCGGTAATATCTGTGCTCCGTAAAATTTTCTCAGACGATGATACTGGAGGCCACCGTATCGAATACGTGCTGCGAAATGCTATTCAGACAGCCTTAACCACCGAAGACCCGACCATCTTCACTATATTTGAACTCCTTACTAATGATAATTACCGCAAGAAGATTACTAATAATCTACCGGCCGGAACGCTCAAGAACTTCTGGCAAAACGAGCTCGGTAAAGCCGGAGCCATGCAGCGGGTCAAAATGAGCCAAGGAGTTACGTCTAAAATTGGACGCTTTGAGTTTTCACCTGCCACAAAACGCGTTATGGGTCAGCCGAAGTCTACACTCGATTTTGATGATATTCTGGCATCCGGCAAAATCCTTATATGCAACTTCAGCAAGGGCAACTTAGGCGAAGACACTTCAGCCCTGTTCGGTACAGCTATACTGGCAAAACTGCAGGTAGCTGCCCTTAGGCGCTCAAAGATTGAACAATCCGAAAGACGTCCGTACTATCTCTACGTTGACGAGTTTCAGAACTTTGCGACTATGCCGTTTGTGCAGATGTTATCTGAGGCAAGAAAATATAAGCTATTTCTGACTATGGCCGAACAATCAACTGCTCAACAAGACGAGCAACGGCTAGTTAACATTATTTTGGCTAACGTTGGCACGGTGGTTAGTTTCAGAACTGGTAGCCCGATTGATGAGAGTTTAGTGCTGCCGTTATTCAAGCCTTTTGTTGAAGAGGGTGAAATCGCTAATCTACCTAGCTTTAACTTCTATGCCAGAGTTTCGGCGATTAAGTCTCAAGAGCCACTTTCAGGAGAGACGCTACTACTGGAGGATGAGGGCAGCAAAGAGATAGCTCAAGAAGTCATGAAGTCATCTAGAAAGCTGTACACTAAGAAGTATAAGGTTGCTAATGAAGACACAGAACCCAAAAGCCCCGAGAAAAAACCTATCATCAAAAAGGCACCTCTAAAAAGCAGAGAATCCGAGCCCCTCGAGGTCTAGTACGGGTTATTTGTTGTACGAGTTTATCTCTGTAGAGACTTAAGGCCTAGCTCCGAACATATCTAAGTACGGCCAGAATGCTCGTTTCTTTGTAGAAACCTTCTTTGGCTTTGGTGTTTTTACCTTTGATGGAGTCGCCACTTCATAATCTAATACGTTAGGAAGCGGAAGCCCTTTAGCATATGCAGCATCGAAATCTTTATTCCAGCTATCAAAATCTATACTGACACTTGGCATCTGCTTCCCAGCGTATATAGCAATTCCGAAGCCGACAGCAGTGAATACAATAACAGCTAAGGCCATACCCATAATCGGCGCAAAGAACAAGATTAAGGAACTATAAATGATGTAGCACGGCCATAGACGCACGTCACTATAGCCACCCTGGATTACTGAAATATCTTCTGATTGTTTATTTTTGATTAACTTCATGACTATATTATAGCAGTAAGCGCAAGTGCTTATAAATCTCAACCATAGCTAACGTATCTAATCCACAATACTCAACTAAGTCGCTAAGAATCTGTTCTTTCTCGTCGGGCCTTTTACCGTCCAATACTGCTTCCATCCAGAGTCGTTGCGCTGTTGCACCTTCTTGAATGCCGAGCGCTTTATAAGACAATTCTGGCACAAGTACTGGCAGCACTGCCTTGATTGACGCGCTACCCTTAAAGTTTGCATCGATATACCAGTTACTAGAAAAAGGCGTCATGAGATCAACAATTCGCTCATTTAGCATCTCGTAGAATTCCGTATATTCGGGCAGCAATGAGCCGATCAATGAATTACAGCTTTTCTCAAAACCCATATTCCAAGTAATCACTGTCCCACTGTCTCCTATATGAGATTTCAAGGCCTTGCTGAGTGGCTCGGCCGGGTTGGTTTCATCTCTATGTAAGAATTCCTCGTGTCTTAACTCGGCATCTGGACTATCAAGAATATGCAGCGAGTACTGGAACGGC
>CAZEBF010000027.1:0-6110 GCA_964510235.1 uncultured Candidatus Saccharibacteria bacterium
GTTAGAATAAGAAGTACTGATACTGCTCTCATAGCAAAGATGTACTGTTTTATGTATGTATTGTTGCCCAAAATCACGCTCTCAGTTACTTAGAGGTAGTGTAGCATAAGCAGAATAGGGGTCAAACAGGTAACGCAATCTGGGTAAAAAGATCTAATAGAGAGCGGCGTTGGCGGGCATTTTGCTGCCCTTCAAGATTTCGAGGACTTCTTCGGCTTCGACGGTTTCCTTTTCGAGCAAGGCATCTTTGAGTTCTTCGAGTTTGGCTTTGTTTGCTTGAATGACCTTGCGGGCTCGGTCAGCGGCTTCGCTAATTAGTCCTTCGACTTCGTCGTCAATGATCTTTGCGGTTTCATCAGAATACTGACGCTCGTGCATGACGCGTTCCATCATGATGCCTTCTTCGACATGGAAGACTTGATCACGTAGCTTGGTGCCCATACCTTGGGTTGTCACCATATCACGGGCCAGCTCAGCAGCTTTCTGCAAGTCGTTACCAGCACCAGTAGTGACATGATCGCGTCCGTACATAACTTCTTCTGCAATACGCCCACCAAGCATGCGCGCTAGTATGTCTTTGTACTCTACAATCGAATGATAGCTCTTGTCTTCTGGTGGAATGAACCAGGTAACGCCACCGGTACCACCGCGTGGAATAATGGTGACTTTGTGCACCATGTCGCTGTCTGGCAGCACGTGCCCAACTATGGCGTGGCCAGCTTCGTGGTATGCGGTCATCTTCTTTTCTTTTTCGCTCATGACCTTACTCTTGCGCTCAGGACCAATCGCTACTTTTTCAAACGCTGCAGTTACATCGGCTTGGGTAATCTCTTTGCGATTATGGCGAGCAGCTACAATCGCAGCTTCGTTGGCAATGTTGGCTAGATCTGCACCTGATGAACCGGCAGTTTTTGCAGCCAGGGCATCGATATCAACAGTCTTGGCAAGTGGCTTTTTCTCGAAGTGGACTTTAAGGATAGCTTCACGGTCCTTGCGATCAGGCAAGCCAACACCGACTCGGCGGTCAAAACGCCCTGGTCGTAGCAGCGCCGGATCAAGCACATCGGCACGGTTGGTGGCTGCCAATACAATCACATTTGTGCCTTGTTCAAAACCGTCCATTTCTACCAAAATTTGGTTGAGTGTCTGTTCACGTTCATCGTGTCCGCCGCCCATGCCGCTACCACGGCGACGTCCAACGGCGTCAATTTCGTCGATAAAGATAATACACGGTGCATTCTTTTTAGCCTTAGCAAATAAGTCACGGACTCGAGAAGCACCAACACCAACAAACATCTCCACAAACTCAGAACCAGAGATGCTAAAGAATGGCACGTTGGCCTCACCGGCTACAGCGCGGGAAATCATCGTCTTACCGGTTCCTGGAGGGCCAACCAGCAGCACACCTTTTGGAATCTTGGCACCGACAGATTCAAACTTTTTAGGGAACTTAAGGAACTCAACGACTTCTTCCAAGTCTTGCTTAGCCTCTTCACTACCGGCAATATCCTTGAATAGCACTTTTGACTTTTCGTTGCCATATAAGCGTGCACGGCTCTTACCAAAGCTCATTGCTTGATTGCCTTGCCCCTGAGCACTCCTCAGAATAAAGAACAGAATCACACCAATAAGTAACACTGGCAGTAACGAGATACCAAGATTGGCCCAGAGACCATTGTTGGTCGGTGGTTTAATAGCGACTTCGACGTCTCGATTAGTCAGGCCTTGTTCATAAATGCTAGAACCAGCTTCTTTACGAGAGGTCTGGCTGGCCTTATCCTCACCTTGCTTGGTGACTGTCAGCTCATCTCCCTGGATTTCGATCTTCTTGATCTCACCGTTGTTAGCGCGGTTAATTACATCATTGAATGGTACGGTCTCAAGAGTTGTTGGCTGCTGCCAGGTCGCCAGCAATATCAGTCCAAACAAAATTAGAATACCCGCAAAGATAAAGTTCTTGAGGTTATTCTTGCTGCCCCCCGGCTTCTTGGTCGATTTTCGGAACGGCTTTTTATCCATACAGACGTTTATTATACAGAGCCTATCTCCAGAAATCTAGCGGTCGAGATGCTTGAGTGCTAAACGCTCTTTGCTGACCTCTATCTCTAGGTCTTTACTAACTGATATTCGTTGTCCAGGCGACAGCGTTTTTGCTTGTAAAACGATGTATTCGAGCGTCTTGCGATCCAGCGTCATGCCATTGTTACGCGTGCGCAACCAGCCCAGCAACACCTCACGTGCCACACTGTGGGACAACATAATGAACCAGTGACGACTAATGGCGTCTTTGTTGATATCGATGTGTAGTTCGGTGTTAAGTAGTTCGTCTATTGCTTCGTTCAACTGCTTGGCTTTGCTAATAATACCCAGAAGTTGCTCTCTCTGTGCAGGGCTAAACTTTGTCATGATGCTATGGCGAACATAGTTACGCAGATACTTCTCATCCTGGTTGGTACTGTCTTCGCGCCATTCTAACTTATGGGTTTTTGCATACTCATAGATGGACTCCTTAGACGCATGCAATAGTGGTCGCAGCAGATGATCATGGCTTTGTAGTGAGCTCAACCCCTTACGGCCAGTGCCACGCAGCACGTTAATAATTGCTGTCTCCAGCATATCGTCTTCATGATGAGCAGTTACGATGGCAGCGGCTTGCTGTTCGTGCAACACGCGATCCAAAAACTGATAACGAGCGTTACGTGCATCAGCCTCACTCACATTGCCTCCCAGATGCCCACGCTCAAACACAAAAGGTACATTGTACTGGCTGGCCAGTTTAGCTACCAAAACTTCATCCTCGTCACTATCTGGGCGAATACCGTGATTAAAGTGTGCCACCACCAGTTCTAGGTCACTTTGCTGAGATAGCAAATCGAGCAAAACCACTGAATCCACACCACCAGAAACGGCCAACACATATCTCCCGGTTGGGAGTTTAGAAATTTTCATCCTATAATTCTACCATCATGAAAAAGTTATATGCCCTCCGACATGGCTTGACCGTCATGAATATGCAAAGTCTAGTAGCGGGCGTTACCGAAACGCCACTGACTGATGCAGGACGAGCACAAGCCAAACAAGCTGCTCTAGACATCAAACAAAACGGTATTGTGATTGACTATATCGCAGTGTCTCAGCTGGAACGCGCCCAAGAAACAGCCCGGTTGATTGCCGCAGAACTGGGCACTCCAAAGGACAAAATTTACACCAGTGAGCTACTAGCAGAGCGGGACTTTGGCGAATTAGAAGGCACACCATGGTCGCCAGATCTACAGATTGATAATATCCCTGGTCTGGAAACAGACGAAATGCTAGTCAAACGTGCCCAACAAGCCTACACCTGGCTACAATCTATTTCAGCCGATGATGCCGTGGTTTTGGTGGTCAGTCATGGCGCCTTGATTCGCGCCTTACGCGGCGTGGTACTCAACGAACTACCTCTGAGCTACGACTTTAGAGCCAAAAACGCCGAACTGATTGAGTTAGCGTAACGAATCTGCCAAAAACTGCTCCAGCAAAAAAGACGAGGTTGATTGATTAAACTGTTGGTCCGACTCAGCGGCTACTGCTGGCGGTACTTGATACTCGCCAATTTGGTCGCTTGTTGCTGAGCTTGATTGTGGGTTTCCCTCTGGTCCTGTCATATATCCTCCTCGTTAATTCTGCGTACCAAAAAACACCCCAACAGAGTGGGGTGCTAGTTTTGCTGTTTGTTGTTTACCAGTACGCATACTGGGACTATAGTATATCGCTTGCGGTTAGCTCCCGTAAATGGCATTTATGCCCAGGTTATCCACAGATTTCTCTTTTTACAGATTGAACTATAGCTTGGCGATAGCGCAACAGCCAGGACAGCCACAGCTACCATCTTGCTGTGCCATCTCGTCGAGGCCAGTTGCGGTACTAGCCACCACGGATTGGGCTTCATTCTGTTCTGCTAAAGCGTTTGCTTGTAAACGACTAACAGACACACCAAAGAAAGCGTGCTGCGCGTGAGCGGCAAGCAAGACGGCCAGCGCCACAGGAATTACCACAATTAAGGTGTTGATGACAGAGTCACGTTGTAAAGTTTTCTTGTGCATATGCTTAGTCTACAAACCTGTGTGGGTTGCGTCAACTGATTGTTTACTGAGAAACAAAAGTGAAGGCGTAGCCGATTTGACCAGCACGGCCGGCGCGACCGATACGGTGGATGTAGTCGTCGTAGACTTTAGGGATCGAGTAGTTAATGACGTGACTAACATCTGCCACATCAATACCGCGGGCTGCAACGTCAGTCGCAACCAGGATGTTGATCTGGTTTTGCTTGAACTGAGCCAGTGCGCGTTGGCGCTGACCTTGGTTCTTGCCACCATGGATAGAACCAGCCTTAAAACCACGGGCAGCTAGTTCGCCGTACAGACGCTCTACGCCACGTTGGGTTTCATCAAAGACAATTACTTTGGTAACGGTTTCTTGTAGCAATAGTTCGTGCAACTTTTCGATGCGATCCATGTTGCCACGGAATTCAACGACATCTTGGTGTACGTTATCACTTGCCCGGTTAGTTTCTACAGAAACAGTGATTGGACTTTTGCTAAAGGTCTGGACCAACTGCTCTACTCGCTTAGCCATAGTGGCTGAGAAGAAGAATGACTGGCGGTTTGGGTTAGTCTGTTCGAGGATAAATCGAACGTCGTCAATAAAGCCCATGTCCAGCATGCGGTCTACTTCGTCAAGAACGACCATGTTAAACAGGTGCAATCGCAGACTGCGGCGGTTGATGTGATCTTTGATACGACCAGGCGTACCGATCACGATGCGAGGGTGAGACTTGAGCTCTTGGAGCTGCTTGCCCATGCCAGTTCCACCAATAAGCAGTGTACCGTTCAGGCCACTTTGCTTAGCTAGTGAACGCATTTCTTCTTCGATTTGCTGAGCTAACTCACGAGTTGGGGCCACAATTAGGGCAGCCGACTGCTTGTCAGTTAATAGGCGCTGCAAAACAGGCAAAGCAAATGCTGCCGTTTTACCAGTACCAGTACCAGCCAGGCCAATGACGTCATGACCCTTAAGTCCAAGTGGAATTGCCTGATCTTGGACTGGTGATGGAATGGTGTAACCCTTTTCTGCCACGTTGCGCTGCAAGAGCGGCAAAAGGTCAAAGTCCTTAAAGACATGGATCGGCTCAAAAGGCGTTGCTTCGGCAGCGGTTGCTGTCGCGACAAAACGACGTGGGTCGATGTTTTGTTTTTGTGGTGCACGGCTATGGTAGCTACGTGGACGACGGTTATTAGAGTGCGCGTTTGTGCGCACAGAACGATACGAATAAGACATAAAAAATGATCCTTCGGTTAGTTTAGTACTCTGATTGTCAGATGAAATCGAGTACTTGCGGAGCTATTCTCTGCGAACTTCTAACCCGGGATCATTTAAAACAATACGACTATTTTAGCATAAAAATTTTCTATTCGCAACCGTTATACGGCAAGTACGGACTGTAGCGTTTCAAGCAGCTGCGGTCGGTAGTCGCCGGTGAAGTCGTGGTCAGCTTCCTGTTTGATGAGTTTTACTTTAGTAGACAGCCCTGTGAAGTCGGGGTTAGTGAGGATTTCGTCCTTAGTAGCGGTTATGATTGTCAGGTTAGTTTGCTCAGCAAGCTGGTTGTATAGCTCGATTGGTACTACGCCTTCCCTGCTCTTCCAGTAGTCTTCTTTAATAATCGTGGTTGAACCATCGCGGCGCGGCATGTAGATTGTGCCGTCTTCTTCTGTGCGCGTACCTGGCCGCATGGCATAAATTTCGCGTTTTTCTAGACCTAGGAACTGGGCGGGCGGTGCCAAGAACACCACTTTTCTGATGCCATCAGGATGAGCCAAGGCCGCCACGACACAACCTTGAGAGTGAGCCACAATATCAATCACCGCGTCACTGTTGGATTCCCGAACCTGGTTGATTCGTTGTAGCAACATGTTCGCTTGCTCATCAAGAGGACGTGCCGTTAGCGTGTTGCTGTCATCGTCAAATTCATTGTAATCAAACATGACGTGCTCACGGTCAGACAAACTACTCGCCACATCCGTAAACAAGCCACGATCATCCTTCCGCACCCCAAACCCATGCGAATAGAT
>CAZEBF010000027.1:6210-7997 GCA_964510235.1 uncultured Candidatus Saccharibacteria bacterium
CCTCAGCTTTGCAGCCAATTTCTTCCATCAACTCACGTTCAAGAGCAGTCGGGATATCTTCACCCTCATCAACCCCACCACCAGGCAACTTGTGATAACTATGCAAACCAACGTGTAGCAACGGCACCTTGCCTGCTGAGTCAAACACCACTGCCCGTGCTGCTTCTCGCGTTCTAAACTCACTATCATCAACCAACGCCGCGCCTGGGTTAACATCTTGTTCCTGTATTTCTGCAATCAGTTTCATTTCTCGCCGCCGTTCCAGGTGAGTTTATGTTTTTGGCCAGAGTCACCGCCAAACTTACCAAACGCATACCAGTTCTTGACGGTGATTTTGTAGAACTTGTGACCATCATCTTTTTTGGCATCATCAATCATGCTTTCGTTGCCGATGCCGCGCTGCATAAAGTAGCCACAGAGCGTTTCAAACTGGGTCTCATCTGTCACCATCTCGGCCGTACCTTCAAAGTAAATGGCGTGCGGGTATTCATCTAAGGCATGTTGACGAACGATGTTGCCCGCAACATTTGGATTGTCAGTAATTTCTTGACTGTGCCTCGTTGTTGGCTTGGAGCGAAAGTACAAGTTGAGATCCTTGTCATAGGCAAAGTGCACCTCGCACACCCATGGCTTGCCATCACTCACCGTCCCCAAAGACATATGCGGCGATTTGTCGATATATTCCCGAACGATTTTTTCTAGGTCTAATTGCATAGCAACAGATTAATTCACCTTATTCTGAACACTACCATCAAGCAGACCCTGCATATTCGCAATGAATATTTCTTGCTTTGCAATACGAGCTTCGTCACTAAGAAATGCAATGGCTGGATAGAATATGCAGTTATCTAATTCATTAAGTATGCTTAGCTCTTCTTGTGTCATTTCATTTGGATGATCAGAAATATAAACCATATCCTCTTTCTCGAGCCGTTTCACCAATGCGTCAGTATCAATTACGGATGGCGGGACTGTGCTGATAAGAATACTGTCAGGCTTAATCAATGGGAGGTTTTTGTCATTTAACAAGCCTATCGTATCTTCGTTTTCAGCAACGTTAACTGAGATGAAGTCACAGGTGCTCAATAGTTCATCCAGCTCGACTGCAGTGAATGGGCTGTCTTTCTTGCTATGTGACCAATAGCTTACATTAGCCCCAAAGCCAGCAGCCAGCTCGGCTACACGATTACCAATACTACCTAAGCCTATAACGCCAAAACTACTGCCTTTGAGTTCACGTGCACGAATGCCTTCAAAGCTATAGTTGCCTGCCTTAGCACGCGCAAGGCCTTCCGGTATGCTGCGCATTTCTGTAAGCAATGCTGAAATAGTAAATTCTGCGACAGATTCGGTACTATAGCCTGCAAGGTTACAGACTGGTATGCCGCGCTTGCTTGCTTCTTCAATATCAACAGTGCCGTATGCAGTGGCTAAAATGTTGACTAGCTTTAGATTTGGTGCAGCATCAAAAATGTCTTTTGCAGTAGGCACCTGGAATCCAAGCATGAGAACATCACAGTCTTTGAGTTCATCCATGAGTTTAGGGTCATCACGATTGAGCGACACTCTTGTATCAACAAGTTCATCTAGCTCATCCCAGTACTTTTGATCAAAGTCTGAGTCACTAATGTTCACCAGAACAGCTTTTTTGAATTTCATGTATATCTCCTTGTAGATAGTATATCAGCCAGGCATTTATCAGCCATAAGCACTGGTTCTGGTAAGCTACATTGGCTTCCAAGAAACTGGTCAGGTCCTAGAGTGGGGCCAAATTGACCTTATCAGAA
>CAZEBF010000028.1:0-7653 GCA_964510235.1 uncultured Candidatus Saccharibacteria bacterium
TAATCCTTGTGATTATTGGCTTCACGGGTTGGCGCGTCATGGAAGCCAACAAAGCCATCGACGAAAACAAAGTAGTCTCAAATTCACCGACTAAAGAAAGCAAGACAGATGCTAATGAAACGCCCTCTGTTCCGGAAGGATATGTAGAGTACAGTAAGAACAACCTAACATTTTACTATCCAGACACACAGCAGCCGGCCAAAGACACGACCGCCACGTTTAGTAAGGAGACTCCAAGCGTTCTATCAGCAGTCGCACTCAAAGACTACAATATAGCAATGTATGACGCCAAGGATCTGCAGTTGCAGATGGGTATTGGTGCGCCATGGGTGTGTAATTACAATGCTGATGCAAGTACCTTCACGCTTAACAAGGCAAAATCCTTCGAAGGGATAGCTAGTAATGCTTGTGATAAATTCAACAAAAAGACTGCACTCAGTGGTATTGAATTCAACAATCTCTCCACCGGATATGAATCGCGAATAGTCGTTTCATATGCTGCGCCCACCAAAGACAAGAAATATCTGATCAAGATTTCAAATACCAGAGACGACGTTCAGTGCTACCAAGCAGAAGTATCTCCGGCTGAATGTACCGCACGTGCCGATAAGCAACTCAAAACGCTTGAGGGTTTTGTTGCTTCATTTGCCGATGTAAACGAAGTCTTGTTCAAGTAACATAAGATTCCTTGGTACAATAGATGACGCATGTTAGATGAATTATTAGTTGGTTTGAATCCAGAGCAACGGCGGGCCGTCGAAACGACAGAAGGCCCGCTGCTTATTCAAGCTGGTGCTGGTTCTGGCAAGACTAAGACGCTGACACATCGGATCGCCTACATCATCGGTAGCGGCAAAGCGACACCATTTAACATACTGGCAGTAACGTTTACTAACAAAGCCGCCGCCGAGATGCGTGAGCGCGTGGCCGAGCTCTTAGGCGAAAGCTCTGATAATCGCTCGTTCATGCCTTACATGGGCACATTTCACTCAATCTGTGTTCGATTGCTGCGCCAGGATGGCGAGCATATTGGTGTGCCACGTAACTTTATAATTTTTGATGAATCTGACCGAGTCAGTGCTATTAAAAGGGCTAGCAAACAGCTGCACATCGATGATAAATCATTCCCGGCCAAAGTTATTTCGGGGCTCATCAGTAGCGCCAAGAACGAACTGTTAACCGCTAGTACTTATGAAGGCGTAGCCAGCACACCGGCGCAACGAGCTGCTGCCCAAGTCTTTCCGCTCTACCAAAAAGCGCTTAAAGACGCAGGCGGTTTAGACTTTGATGACCTGATTGCTCGTACCGTGCACATGTTGCAAAGCCAGCCCGAAGTTCGTAAAAAATGGCAGCAACAGTTCCGCTACGTCATGATCGACGAGTACCAGGATACCAATGCAGCGCAGTACCAACTCGTTAAGTTGCTCACAAACACTGACAATAACATTGCTGTAGTGGGCGATGACTGGCAATCAATTTACTCTTGGCGCGGTGCCGACTTCCGCAACATTCTAAACTTCGAGAAAGATTATCCAAAGTGCACCGTCATCAAGCTGGAGCAAAACTATCGCAGTACCAAACGTATTTTAGATGCCGCCCACGCCATTATCACCAAGAATACGCAGCGTTCAGACAAAGCCCTCTGGACAGAAGCAGGCGACGGTGCACCAATCCAAATTCTGCCAGTTGGTAATGACAGGGCCGAGGGTGAGGCAATAGTGCGACGGATTCGAACAGCGGCCGACATAAACTCGCGAAGCTTTAAGGATTTCGCCGTGTTATATCGCACGAATGCCCAAAGCCGCTCAATCGAAGAAGCCTTCATCCAGTACGGCATTCCGTACCGCATTGTTGGTGGGCAGCGTTTTTATGATCGCAAAGAAATCAAGGACATCGTGGCTTACTTGCGACTTATCTACCAGCCTGATGACCGTGTTAGTTTTGAGCGTATCGTCAATGTGCCGGCGCGTGGCGTTGGAGCAAAATCATTACTGAACTTTTTTGAGTGGCAGACAGCGGAAAATCTGAGCTTGTCTCAGGCGCTCATGGAAGTCATGCGCTGTGACACATTGACGCCAAAAGCCCGGGCGGCACTCAATGAAGTCAATGATATCTTTGATTCGTATCGCGTGATGGCCGAAGAGATCTCATTACCGGGCTTGCTCGATTCTTTAATTCGACGGATTGATTACTTAGCTTTCTTGGATGATGGCACTGCCCAAGGTGAGTCGCGCAAAGAGAACGTACAAGAACTTATGAGCGTTGCTAAGAATTACGAAGAAGAAGGTTTGGCTGGATTCTTAGAAGAAATCTCCCTTGTCAGTGATATTGATTCGTGGGATAGCCAAGGCAAAGCTGTAACCCTCATGACCCTTCATGCCGCCAAAGGTCTGGAGTTCCCAGTAGTGTTTATGATTGGCATGGAAGAAACGGTCTTCCCACATTCCAGGGCCCTATACGACCAGTCCGAAATGGAGGAAGAGCGTCGCCTATGTTATGTGGGCATGACGCGTGCTCGAGAAGAGTTGTATTTGACCTACGCAAGCAGCCGCATGCTGTATGGCGGTATTCATCACAACCCGCCATCACGTTTCTTGAGCGAAATTGATGCCGAGACGGCTGGAGCAAGCTTTGCTGGTGCTCACCAGGCTCGCTCATCGTTCTTTGATCAACCGGCCGAACCACCACGCCCTCCGCAAGCAACTAGTGACGAGCCGCGCTATGTACCAGATATAAGTGAAGGTGACGGAGTTAAACACCAATTGTTTGGAGCTGGCACGGTTCTGGAGCTTGACGGCGATAACGCTACGATTTACTTTAAGGGCAAAGGCACCAAAAAACTGAACATTGCTTTTGCGCCTCTGGAGAAAATCGAGTGAAACAACTGACAAGTTTGCTCGGAACGATTATTTTTTGGCTGAGCTGGCCAATCATTCATATCAGCGTCCGCGTGCAGCCGCGCACTCGTATATTGGTGGTGTGTAAGCAAGAAGTTCTGGTAGTGATGGATTTAATCGGCCCTGGCCGTTGGTCACTACCGGGCGGCGGGCTTCACAGACACGAATCTGCAATAGATGGAGCAATCCGTGAACTACGCGAAGAAACCGGTATTGAAGCCAAGCCAAGCCAGTTAAAACACAAGGGTAGATTCCAAACTGTCAACGACGAACACCACCGCTACACGTACGAGTTCTTTACGCTCGAGTTATCCACTAAGCCGTCCTTGAACCGTCAAAAGACTGAGTTGCGTGACTTGCAGTGGTTACGGTACCAAGATGTGCTTACCGATACCCGTACCGGCTCATTGGTGAAGGAGCGTGTGCTGACTTGGTTCAGTCACTAGGCTTTGTTACACTATAAGGAGCTATTTTTGGAGCTGTCATAAGCGATAACCTCTAGAAATAGTTTCTTTTATGCAAACCACCCAACCCGATACCTCTACAAAATCAACCTCGGTCACCACAGATAAGGTGTCTCTGTCTAGGCACCCTTTTATTGTGCCGGTATTGACTTTCTTGGCACTCTTTTTGGTGACCATCACGGCCTTTGTGCTCCTCGGGTCACAGACGGTCGGCCCATCTGATAAGCGGCTGGTCAATCTATATGTAGACGGCGAGCAGCAGACAGTACCAACCCGGGCGGATACAGTTGGAGAGCTGCTTGATCGCCTTAATATAAAAACCAACGAAGGTGACATTGTCGAACCAGCTCTAGACAGTCCAATCGACGCCGATAACTTTACGGTTAATGTGTATACCTCTCGACCAGTGGTGATTGTTGATGAAGCATCGGACAAAGAGATTTCAATTGTCAGTGCCCATCCAAATGCCAGTGATGTTGCCAAAGAAGCCGGCTTAACAGTGTACCCAGAAGATATTATCAAGACGACACCGCCTGATGACTTTTTTAACGATGGGCTGAATGAGCAAATTGTGATCAATAGAGCTACTTTGACCTATGTCAATCTGTATGGCAATCTCATCGAAGTCCGCACCCATGCAAACACAGTTGGTGAACTTCTCAAAGAAAAAAACATCCAGGTGCAAACGGGTGATCAACTATCGCCGTCGGCTGATACTAAAATCGTTGAGAACTCGCAAGTCTTTGTGGCTCGTACGGGTACCAAGATCGAAACCAAAACAGAAAAAATACCAGCTCCGGTCGAGATTGTTAACGATGCAACAGTGGCCATCGCTACTACGACAGTCAAAGAAGAGGGCAGGGCAGGCGAGCGATTGGTGACCTACGAGCTGCAGCTCAGCAATGGCAAGGTAGTTGGCCGTAAGGTGCTGCAAAAGGTTGTCTCGGTGAAGCCACAAAAGCGCGTCGAAATACGTGGCACTAAAGTTCCAACTGTGGCTATTGCTGGCAATAAAGCCGAGATTTTGTCAGCTGCCGGTGTGCCGGCCTCTCAGCACTTTGCGGCCGACTTTATCCTTGCTCATGAATCTGGCTGGCGCTTAAATGCTCAAAATGCCGGTGGCTGTTTAGGTCTTGGCCAAGCCTGCCCAGGCAGTAAGCTGGTTGCTGCTTGCCCAGCCTGGCAAACTGACGCAATCTGCCAAATACAGTTCTTTGACGGTTACGCCACAGGGCGTTATGGAAGCTGGTCGAATGCCTACCAAGCCTGGCAAATTCAGGGCTGGTGGTAGACTGCTTGTTCTTGTCATAACGCTCATGCTAAACTACCTCTAATAACAAGAGAGAGTTATTTTGGGTACCAAAGCACTACTAACACACACAAAAACTACACTAATCGTACTGGTGCTGCTAGCCAGTTTGCTGGTCCCAGTATTAGGTTCGTCATCGGCTAATGCTGAGATGGAGGAGTTTGGGTATGGCTGGACAAATGTAACTAGTCTGGAGTGGCCGGATTCGCCAGATGGGATTGCTACTGATAGCGACGAAAACGTCTATCTAGTAGGCACTTTTAACGTTACTAGAGATTTTGATCCGGGTGCCGGTACTGACAGCAAAACTTCTGCTGGCGCCTCAGATATTTTTCTAACCAAATTTAACGCCGACGGTACCTATGGCTACACCAAAGTATTCGGCGGCATCGGTTACGAGTCTGCTTTTTCGCTGACCATTGATGTTGCCGACAACATTTACCTGTCAGGAACGTTCACAGGTACCGCCGACTTTGACCCCGGCGCTGGGACTGACAATAAAACCACTTCTGGCGGTACTAATGCCTTCGTTACTAAATTCAATGCTGATGGCACTTATGCCTACACTAAGACCATGGGTGGCACAGGGTATACAAGGGCAGGGTCAGTTACTACCGACCCAGACAATAATGTATATGCAGCAGGCTTATTTGATGGTACCGCCGACTTTGACCCCGGCGCAGGAACCGATAACAAAACCACCGCAGGCAATAATGACATATTCCTAACCAAAATAAACGCCGACGGTACTTATGCCTACACTAAGACTATGGGCAGTACGGGACGTGATCAGCCATATTCTGTTGTTACGGACCTCAACGGTAATGTATTTATGGCTGGGTATTTTAGAGGTACAGTCGACTTTGACCCCGGTGCTGGCACTGACAACAAAACCTCCGCCGGGAGCAGTGACATCTTCCTAGCCAAAATAAACGCCGACGGTACCTATGCCTACACCAAGACTATGGGCGGCACAGGTAGCGATGACGCGCAGACTGTTACTGTTGATCAAACCGGCAATGTCTATCTGACAGGCTACTTTAACAGTGCTAGTGCTGACTTTGACCCCGGTGCTGGCACAGATAATAAAGCTTCTGCCGGCGGTTACGATATATTCCTGACCAAAATAAACACCGACGGCACCTACGGCTACACTAAGACCATGGGCGGCGCACAAAATGATGATTATGGATACGGAATTGATACCGACCAAGACGATAATGTGTATATATCTGGTTATTTTGAGAGCACGACTGCCGACTTCGACCCGGGCGTTGATGTCGATAGCCACACTACTTACACTAATACAAATGAGATATTTCTAACACGCATCAACGCCGACGGCTCTTACGGCTACACAAAAACATTAGACAACACTGATGGAAATGCTTTCTCGTTAAATTACTACGGCAATTTAGTCACTGTAGATAAAAGCAACGACATCTACCTGTCTGGTTCTTTCGGTGGGGTGGTGGACTTCGACCCGACAGCCAGCACAGATAATAAAGATTCTGGAAATGATGAATTTGCCTTCCTCACCAAACTCACCCAAACCACCTACCAACAAATCACCAACCTAGATCCATCCCTAGCAGCTAAGACTCTATCTAACACAGACGCCACAGACAACACTATTGAAAACGGCACCAGCGCTACCATACGCCTGTCGCTGAGTGACACCACTCCCATCGCCGACGTCACCACCACCTTCACCACTGACCTCAACTGGTCCACCGTCACAGCTGACTCTAACCTCACCACCGGCACTGCCTTTGCCCACAACCTCACAGCCGCAGACGGTACTGCTGGCACCTTCACTCTCTATGTCCCCAAACTACCTAACCACACTAGAGTAGGCATCTGTCCTGGAGCTAACTCAATAGCATCAACGACAAACCAATGTGAAGGACTGTACTACCTCACAGAAAACACAGACAACAACCTCACCACCACAACCATAGACACCCAAGATTACTGGACCATAACCGGCCTCACTGGCACTGGTGGCTTTAGTGCTGAGGCTGTAGCAACAACAACCGCAGACACTGCAGGCCAAGATACCCTCGCAGAAACAGGACAAAACACCACCAGCCTCATCCTCCTCGCCACAATCCTCCTGGTCTTAGCCGCTGCTACCTATAGAAGGAAAGAGCTCCTATGATAACTCACCTTAAGCATCACCTTACTATCCCTACTTCCTTATTCATTACACTCGCACTGACGTTGAGTTTCCTAACTCCACTCACCGCCAAGGCTGCGCCAGAGCCTGCGGATGTGCCGGCTTTTGCTAGTACTTGGGGGAGTTATGAGCCAAATAGCTTATCTGACCCCCAAGCCATGACCGTAGACTCCAATAACAATATCTACCTTGCCGACACCTATAACCACCGTATTGTTCATTTTAGTGTTGATGGCACCTACCTCGCTCAATGGGGGTCGCCCGGCTTCGGCAACGGCCAGTTTAGTTATCCTTCGGGCATCACTACTGACTCAGATAACAATATTTACGTCGCCGACTCTTACAATGACCGCATCCAAAAGTTCGACAGCACAGGTACCTATATCACCAAGTGGGGTACATCCGGCTCCGGCAACGGCCAGTTCAACTATCCTACAGGGATCGCTACTGACCCATATGATAATGTATACATTGCTGATGGCTACAATAACCGCATCCAAAAGTTCGACAGCACAGGTACCTATATCACCAAGTGGGGTACATCCGGCTCCGGCAACGGCCAATTTAGCTATACTTCGGGTATAACCATTGATTCCACTGAAAGTATCTACGTCGTCGACTCTGACAATAACCGCATCCAAAAGTTCGACAGCAACGGCACCTATATCACCAAGTGGGGTACATCCGGCACTGGCAACGGCCAATTTAGTTATCCTCAGAGCATTGTAACCGACCAATCCAATAATATATACGTTGCAGACTCCAGCAACCACCGCATCCAAAAGTTCGACAGCAACGGCACCT
>CAZEBF010000029.1:0-7511 GCA_964510235.1 uncultured Candidatus Saccharibacteria bacterium
TTTGGTGGGGGTGGAAAGAATTGAACTTTCGACCAATCGGTTATGAGCCGACTGCTCTAACCACTGAGCTACACCCCCTAATAAGAGACAAACCTGCGGTTTTTCTCTTCGCGCCGGCAAAATGGAATACATTTTGGCGGGCTGCTCTTTTCCCTTCGGCGGGGTAAAAGTAACGGGGGTAGTATAACAGATGACAATGCTGTTTTGTATTGCTTCTGTTTATTTATCAGTGCTTCGAGCCTGCGCTAGTAGCTTGGCCCACCAGGTAAGGTTTTCTACTAGGCCGTCTAGTTTGCCCTTCACGTTTTCTGCTCTTAGTGAACCGTCTTCTTTGATTGCGCTCCATGGCTCTATTACCGCCACAACATTGGCCGGTAGTGGCACCATATTGAGCTTGGCGGTTACGTTCACTAGTTGCTCAATCGAACGCGCCGCACCATAGGTTCCGTAGCCAAAGAAGGCTACCGGTTTGCGAGCCCACTCGTGATAGAGTGTATCAATTGCGTTTTTGAGTGGCGCCGGATAGCCATTGTTATACTCTGCGGTTACAAACACATAGCCATCATAGCTAGCAATCTTTTTACTCCAAGCCTTGGTGCGCTCCTTTTCATACATACCAGAGGCCGGTGAATGTTCTTCTTCCAGAAATGGTAGGTTTTCCTCTGCTAAATCAATCAGCTCAAAGCTTACTTCTGGATAGTCTTTAACCTGATCCATGAACCATTTGGCAAAGACAGGGCCCATGCGGGAAGGGCGAGTAGTACTGGTGATAACGGCGATTTTTAGACTCATGTTGTGCTCCGATAGTGTTGTTAACGTGTTACTTTACCTAGTATAGTTACTAACTTTATTTTGTAAAGTCGCATTATGATTTATACTGATCACATGAAAACATCAACCGATTGCGACAGTTCGTGTCTAGAAAGTACGCTGGGTATCCTGGGCGACAAGTGGACACCGCTACTACTGCACGCCTTGACCGATGAGCCTCACTCGTTCTGTGAAATCGAGAGTTTGCTTGAAGGCATTAGCCCGCGCACTCTCAGCCAGCGACTAGAAAAGCTGGTCATTGAAGGCATAATTACTAAGAATATGTACTGCGAACATCCGCCAAGATACAAGTATGGACTAACCCCAAAAGGGGAGGCCCTACGTGGCGTTCTCAACCAAATGTCTGATTGGGGCGCTAAGTACGCCTAAAGTTTACTATTACTTAGCTTGTTAAGCTTTATCTAGAACATCGAGCAACTTGTCTGTACTGCGTGCTGCCATCAGCTCTTCTCTGAGTTCTTTGGCGTTGGCAAAGCCGTTGATATAGACCTTACAAAATTTGTTAAGCGTTACTACCCGTCGCTCATCGTTGCGCCAGGTGTTAGCAAACAAAGCAACATGCTGGCGGTACAGCGCTATCTTTTGTTCTTTGGTTTGATCAGCCCACGGCGAGCTTTTACTAAAGGTGTACGGATCGTCAAAGATACCACGACCAATCATAATGCCGTCGAGTTTGTACTGCTCTGCTAATTCGGTTCCGTGTGCTCTGTTCTGCACATCGCCGTTTCCAACTAATAACGTAGCGGGGGATAGTGCATCACGCAACTCTCTGATAGGCACAATATCATCCCAATGGGCCGGAACTTTGGACATTTCTTTGGTTGTACGTGTATGTATAGTTAACATGTTAAGCTTATGCTTAAGTAAGAATTCATGCCACGTAAAATCAATCTTACTTAAGCCCAGACGAGTTTTGACGGACACGGGGAAGTCTTCCCCGGCTGCATCAGAGGTCGCGGCTATCAACTCCCCTGCTAGTCCCCTATTATCAATTAGCGCCGAGCAGCAGCCGTTCTTGAGCACAGCCTTATCTGGGCAACCCATGTTGATATCCACCCCGACAAAGCCCATCTCTTTGAGCTCTTTGGTGGTTTTGTAGTAATTCTCGGGGTTTTTGCCCCAGATTTGCGCAATAACCGGGCCTTCGTTGGCGGCCAGCTTGAGTTTTGGTAGTAGCTTTTCCCTGCCCGGGCTTTGTAAGCCATCAACATTCACAAACTCTGTCATATACAGATCAGCTGGTGCGCACTCATGCACAATCTGCCGAAAGACCACGTCGGTAACGTCGTCCATGGGCGCAAGTACAAAGAATGGCTTTGGCAAGTTCATAAGGCTATATCATGCCGTAAACAACGCGTTTTGTCTAGGCTGCTGGGCTTCTGCGGCGCGATGAAGGTTTGGGTGGAGAAATCCCGTATAGATCTACGCTTGGTGGTAGCTTGTCTAGCTCTGCCCTGACCGCAGCCGGCCCAGAAAGCTTAACCGGTTCGGCTTCTAACACCTCATCGACTGCTGGTGATTCAGGTTTTTGCAGTTGTCTCGGTTGATCTAAAGCTACTTTAAGCTGTTCTGTATCTCTTTCGCTGCGCAGGTCAGCCATCAGTTCCTGTGTAGCATATGGATTGGTTGGCGGAGTTACCTTACGCTCTTCGACTACTCGTTGGGCCGCTTCGGCCGCCTCTGCATCGAACTGATTAAAGAGATCGCCTTGTGTTACTTCTGACTGAGGATTGGGTGTTTCACCGCTCATAGCCGTAAGATTAGCATAAGTACGATTATTTTACAACATCCTACAGAGGCAAACGGTCAAAGCCGAAGAGTAGCGCCCATGTGAGAATGAAGCCACTGAGGTAGTTGTAGTACAAAAACTGATCCCAAGCTTTGCCAAAGATTGGTGCGGTGTCATTGTTCCGATACGGCAACGTATAGGCTACCATCACCACGTAAGGCGTTAGTAATACCGACACTAGTAAGGCACTCCAGCCGTAAAAGACTACTGGGAGAATGGCCGCAATGATATAGCCGGTCAGCACCATGACGATAGTCTTACTGGCACCAAGCTTGGTAGCAACAGATGCGATGCCGGCTTCACGGTCTGGCTTGATGTCTTGAATAGCACCAAAAGCGTGGTTAGCCATCACCCAGACAAAAAAGGCAATGTAGGCCGGAATGTACAAATTATCAGCGCCAATCAGCAATCCACCGTAAATAAACGGCGAGGTGTAATGAAAACTAGATGTAAACGAATCGACGAGAGGAATCTCTTTGAACCGCAAGCCCTTTTGACTGTATGCCACTACCATAAACAACATCAGTATCAGCCACAGATTGGCGGCCATATTGCCTACTACAAACAGCCAGATCAAAAGCGGAATATTGACAACAAATATCCACTTCCAGAGTGTTGGATGCTTGGTTTTGGCTAGTACTGACCCGTCCACGCCAGTTTTGCGCGGGTTCAGAATATCTGATTCGTAGTCGTAGATGTCATTAATGCCGTACATCATCAGGTTGTAGCCAAAGGCAAAGAACAGCACACCCACTGCTAGTGTCCAGTCGACCAAACCGGCAATGATAAAGTAGCTTGCCACAAATGGTGCGCTGGTATTGACCCACCAAAAAGGCCTCGACACCACCAGAATCTCTTTCAAAGTCATGCTAGTCTTGCTTGGCTTTTTCTTGCGGGCGGCTGACATACTTCAGAACCGATCCAATCCCGATAACCGCAGCTATCGTGTAGTTAAAATCTTCTATTGGAGCGTACCATAACTTGACGCCTGAGGTCAGGCTAAAGTCGTACCAAACAATCGGCAGCCCCGTAAATAATTGATCAAACACGGCTGTGAAGCCCAGCATAATACCAAGCACGATCCAAAAGTCCCTAGTCTTTACAACCTTCGTCTTGAGCACCACCAAATCGAGCAGCAAAACAAATACCAAAAAAGGAATGGCTAGGCCGAAGTACGTGAACATTGCTGCCTCCATCGCCAAAGTAAGAGCGTTTGATAGCCTAGTAATGTCAGAAACAAGAACTCTTCGATCGGCATGTTTGGCGAGTAGACATAGATACCGGTGACCCACGCCGGATTGGTAGCAATCACTCCGGCTGCAATATTGACAATATCCCACACCAAGAAGAATACGAGATTAACCGCAAGAATTAGTGCCGTCTTGCGCGGGTCCCACCACCAAGCCAGCTTCTTTTGATAGTCAAGAAAAGCCAGCCCACCAAGCGAGAAAAGTAACACACAGATATAGGCGTACTGTTGCATACCTTGTATTATACCTATCAGATGTCTGAACAGAAAAAAGCAATCATAATTGGTGCCGGGTTTGGTGGTCTGAGTTTATCTATATTACTGGCCCGTGACGGCTGGGACGTAACAATCCTCGAAAAGAACGAACAGGCCGGAGGCCGCGCCAGCCTGATGGAAGTAACCCACGGCGAGCTCAGCGACAACGCAACAGACCGCGACAAGGTTGCCTTTCGGTTTGATATGGGGCCGAGTTGGTACTTAATGCCCGATGTCTTTGACCGCTTTTTTGAATCCGTTGGTGAGAAAACTTCTGACTACTACGACCTGGTGCGTTTACAACCAAGCTACCGTGTGACCTTCAAAGATTATGATCAGCAAGTCGATATTTACGGTAACCTGACCAAAGACACCAAGACATTTGACGCTATCGAACCAGGTTCCGGCCAAAAACTGCGTGACTACCTCAAACGCTCGGCCTACGTCTACGATGTATCGGTCAACAAATTCTTGTATCGCAATTATGATTCGGCCAAAGATTTTATGAGCCCTGCCCTCGCCCGAGAAGCGCACAAACTTTCTTTGCTATCGACTATGGATAAATACGTCAGCAAGTATTTCAAAGATCCGCGGCTGCAGCAAATCATGCAGTACCCACTGGTTTTTCTTGGCTCCAGCCCCTATAACGCCCCTGCGCTATACAACCTGATGAGCCATGTCGACTTCAATCAAGGCGTGTTTTACCCACAGGGCGGTTTGTACAAGGTCACTGAAGCGCTCGTAAATATTGCCGAGAAGAATGGCGTCAAGATTATGCTTAACTCCCCTGCCGATAAGATTACTGTTGAAAACGGCCATGCGGTGGGCGTGAAGACAAAGGGCAAAACGTTTGCAGCTGATGCGGTAATTAGCAACGCCGATCCACATCATACCGAAAGCAAGTTGCTCGAGAAACCTCACCGCGATCATTCAGAAAAATACTGGAAGTCACGTACTTTGGCACCGTCAGCACTACTCATGTACTTAGGTGTCGACAAACAATATAAATCACTCCAGCACCACAACTTACTGTTCAGTAAAAACTGGAAGGCCAACTTTGACCAGATTTTTGATAACCCAACCTTCCCTGATGATCCATCACTCTACGTCTGCGCACCAAGCAAAACCGATCCCAGCGTCGCGCCGAAAGGTAAAGAAAATCTGTTTGTGTTAGTACCGATTGCAGCCGGATTAGAATACACAGAGCAAGAACTACAAATCTACGCCGACAAAATCCTCAGTACCATGGAAAAAGAGATGAAGCTGCCAGGTTTGCGTAAAAACATCATCTATAAGAAGTTGTTTTGTGTCAAAGATTTTGAGTCACGCTTTAATAGCTTGCAAGGAACCGGCCTTGGCTTAGCACACACACTCAAGCAAACTGCCATCTTCCGCCCAAGCAACAAGAGTAAGAAAGTATCAGGTCTCTATTACGTGGGCGCCAACGTCCACCCCGGCATCGGCTTGCCTGTATGTCTTATCTCCGCCGAGCTCGTCCGCCGCCGCCTGAACTAGCACAAACCGCGGAACTAAATTACCATCTCCATCCAACTTTGGCTCGTGCCAGCTACTAAGTGGACGACCAAACTCTAGACGAGGTTCATCCACCGGAGTGTACCTTACTTCTACAGCATCGGTGGCTTCAGCAATATATACACCCAACACTTTGTAGACACCTTCGCGGCGAAAATGTTGATACATTCCCCCAATTTTAACTTCGTTAGCGGCCCCCGCTAAGTCTTCAACAAGTTCTGCGCGTGATTTATGCTCGCCCATAGTTACGACGTATCATAACGCTAAACATAAGAATGCCACAGGCCATTAGAACGGCTAAGAATTGATTACTGCCAGTATCAGCTAAAGCTTCGTCGCTATTATCTGCCGCCGCACTAAACCCACCAGTACCAGTAAGGCCCGAGACTGCCCAGTAGTCTTGTCCGTCTATGGTTACCGTCTCTAAATTATCGTCTTCGCCTTCAATCAGATAATATAAGCCACTGCATTGATCGGATACTGCCGCCAGTGAACTAGCGCCGGGGCAGATACCAACCCTATCATCGCCAGCAAGTTTTGGGATATATAGCGTGTAGGTGCCCGCTGTGCCGTCGGCTGCGGTGAGGTTGTGGACGAAGGCTTTGCCGGTACCTGGGTCACTTTCAGCCGTCACGGTGGACCAGTCAAGGTCAGAGGAGAAGGTGGTCTCAATGTCGGCAATCGGTGTGGTATCACTCAGCGACAGGCGTACGGTCGTACTGGTGCCGTTTTCAATAGTGTTGTCTGTGGCGTCTGTGTCTGAGAGAGTGGTGGCGGCCAGGGTTGGTGGGAGACCGGTGATTTGTTGATAGGTGGTTTGGGTGAGTTTGGTGAGGAAGATATCATCAAACCCCGAAGGGACTTTGTTATCTGTGCCTACGCCCGGGTCGAAGTCGGCAGTATCATCGAACCCGCCCGTAAGATAAACATTGTTCTCCTGGTCGGTTGCTAAGAAACTACCGGGGTAAGCCACCGAGTAACCGAAGGCTTTGGTCCAGCCATAGGTACCGTCGGCGTTGATTTTGGTGACATAGTTAGCGTAGTGTGGCGCACTTGATATATGATTATCTACCCCGGTGCTAGGGTCAAAATCTATAAGGCCTGTGCCCGACTCGCTACCGTATTTAAAGCTACCACTCATGTACACATTTCCGTCACTGTCTGTCGCTACAGCACTCGGAATGATACTGCTTGATGCGTCGCCCTGAGTTTTGGTCCAGCCATAGGTACCGTCGGCGTTGATTTTGGTTAGGAAGATGTCAGCAGAACCAGCAGAGGCATGGTCGTCAGTACCAGAGCCGGGATCGAAGTCGACGGTACCTTGAAAATATCCAAGTATGTATATGTTACTATTATGATCTACATTAATGGTGGTGGATCCGACGTCGGATGTACTACTACTAGTCGTTCTTGTCCAGCCGTAGGAGCCGTCGGCGTTGATTCGGGTTAGGTAGCTGTCATAATACTCTTCACTGCTAGACGCTATCTCATCGGTGTCTACACCAGGGTCGAAGTCGACAGTGCCGTAGAAACTACCTGCAAGAAACACGTTGTTGTTCTGGTCAGTGCTTACAGAAAATGCTGGATCATCCACAACACCATGTATAGTCTTGGTATATCCATAGGTTCCGTCGGCGTTGATTCGGGTCAGGAAGTTATCGTAATTCTCATCAACTGAAGTTACTTCATCAGTATCGACACCAGGGTCGAAGTCGACGGTGCCTGTAAATGAACCAGTTAGCAGCACATTGTTATCCATATCGGTCGTCAAATCGAATGTTAACTGTTCAGAATCTTCGCCGCCGATTGTTTTTGTCCAGCCGTAGGAGCCGTCGGCGTTGATTCGGGTAAGGA
>CAZEBF010000030.1:0-7452 GCA_964510235.1 uncultured Candidatus Saccharibacteria bacterium
GCGCCTTTTACGATGAGGCCTTTTTGAGTGGCGGCGGTTGAGGTGACTTCAATCGCGCCATTCGAAACCGTATTTGACCACTGTAGGATGGTAGTTGCGCCAACTGTCTGGAGATAACCAGTGTTCTGACGGATGCTTGGTATCTGGATTGAGTTGTTATTGAATACCCAGTTACCTGAACCTGCCGTTATTGTGTAACTAGAACCTATAGTAAATACGTTACCGGCTCCATTAATGCTAGCTAGAACTGCGCCTGTGTTGTCCTGCCATTCTTGGAGATTGGCAGACTGGCTGGATGCGCCACGTACTACTAGGCCTTTAGTAGTCGCAGTGCCCGAGACTGCACGAAGAGCGATATTTGTTCCAGTACCATTTGCCGTAAAGTTACCGCCATAAGCAAACGTATTAGCACCATTCGAAGTTGCCGAACCAGAAACACCGTAAACATGACGATCACCAGATGACGATGTATTTGTGGTTGCGGTACCTTGCAAACCAATTGCTGTCCCACCAGTTGCCGTCGCCGGATTCTCAAACGAAGCAAGTCCCTGACTACCATATACTGTATCGCCAGAGATCGTGGCTAATGAGATTGCTTCCGAGCGGCTACCGATTAGAATGCGCGTGCCCGAACCTCGCGCACCAAAGTACCCTCCCATATATCCGTAAGTACTGAGCGTTGGCACAGTGCTAGAGCTCCATTCACCAGACATCCCCATAACTGAAGGTGATCCATAAGAGACCGTCTCAGATGTGAAGAATTGCGTACCATTAGTGACTCCATTTAGCGTCCAGCCGTCAGTGCCAGAAGTAGACAAACTAGTCCCGCCCTTAACCCGAAGCTTAGTCGCGCCAGTAAGTGCAGCGCTGTTATTGATCGACAGCGAGCCGTTGCTATCTAAATAGCTGAGTGTCGTACTGCTGCTATTCTGCCACTCTTGAAGATTACCAGTCTGGCCAGTATAACCTTTCACTACTAATGCTTTGTTTGATCCGCCAGTGCTTTCGACTAGCACGTTCGTACCCGCTTGAGGAGTTGAAGCCCCACCAATCACCACGCCATTAGCATTTTCCTTGAACCTTGGAGAGTTCAGATATCCCGCGCTACTGATTGAAGTCAGTACAGACCCGGAGTTATTCTGCCATTCTTGGAGATTGGCAGACTGGCTGGATGAGCCACGAATGACCAAACCTTTGTAATCAGAAAATGTATCAATACTCAATCGGGACGTGTAGTTTGTACCAAGCGAAAGAGCGTTAGCCGTAAATACCCAGTTGTGAATATTGACCGAGTTGGTCCCTAGATCTATCCGACCACCACCAGTACCAAGGATAGCATTTCCACCTATTCTTACACCGTCTATCCCTGCATAGCCATTAACGTTCAACACTGCAGTTTGCCCCGATAAGGTCGCACCAAGTGTCGCCCCATTCACTGCCATATAGCGACTCGTGCTAATCTCACCACTAGCATTAACATAAGCAAGCGCCGTACCAGTGCTACTCTGCCATTCTTGAAGGTTGGCTGTTTGCGAGGCAAGGCCCTGAATGACAAGCCCCTTAGATGTGGTTGCAGTCGTAGAGAAGATGACATTAGCGAGATTATCTACGGTGGTTGGCGCAGCTGACACACGCAAGCGTTCGACTGTTCCGGGCGCGCTCCAGCCATTAACGCCAGTACCGATATAGACAGCTGCACGTGAACCTTCAAGGCGCAAATACGTAGAACCCGATGCATTGAGTCGCGTCTCTCCAATAGAGGAGCCAGCACCGAGTATCAAATTATTGGAAGATACGCTAACAGCTTGCCAGTTTACAGTCGGACCTAGTACGAGTGAGCCGCTCGAATTGATAGAAGAAAGGACGGTTCCAGAACTATCCTGCCACTCCTGCAAGTTAGCAGTTTGTGCGGTGGCGCCACGGACGACTGCGCCAACCGAGCCGGCAGCGGATGATTGGATGGCTAGGTTGGCATTCGTCTGGATTGCAGTGCCGTTCTGGATATAGCTGGATGAACCAGATGATGCTGCATAGCTACAGTTGTTGGAGATATCACAGACGTTGTTACCGTTCTGAGTCAGTGATACAAACGAGCCAGCGCCAGTAGTAGATACTGATGCGAGTGCGGTACCGGCGCTGCTTTGCCATTCTTGGAGATTCACAACACCACCGGTCGGGTTACGCACAAACAATGGATTAAGCACATAAACCCTATGGCCACCACCTACTCCATCTTTTATTCCGATTTCAAGTGGTCCAGACCCACTGAGTAGTGCAGTACCACCTGCAACTACACTCCCAGCTGCACGAGTCACTCTTAAACCGCTACCTAACGAGGCACCATCTGGGTCGAGGTAAATCGAATTACCGGAGTTGATATACAAAGAAGTTGTAGATTGTATGCCGCCAGCATTCTGACCGCCAATCTTAAAGAAACCGACCTTTCTGTTTGCCCCGACATCAATGCCCATCAAGAACTCGTCAGATGCACCTGAAGCCCTTCGTACGGTCAACACACCTCCTCCTGAGATATCCACTAGTGAAGTTCCGGTGCTGCTTTGCCATTCTTGGAGGTTGGCGGTTTGTGAGGCAGCGCCTCTAGTAATCGTGGCTACAGTTGCTGCGTCAGTGTTATTGACCTGAAGTTTTGCCAGTGGTACTGCAGCACCGATACCGACATTACCTCCACCAAGAAACAGCATATTCTGTGTATTTAGACTTCCACCGTTTAACTGCAGAATATCAGCATAACTAGTTCCGTTCCATGTTCTGAACGTATGTGTAGCAAAAGTACTGTAGTAAAAGTTGTTGTCGGCAGTAGTTATTCTTTTGCTTGGATTTCCGTCAGATGCCTGTAAATATGCACCTCTAAATCCAGCTGCTGTAACAAGGCCATCTGAACCGACTGAAGCTAGCGATGTAGCGCTACTATTCTGCCATACTTGCAGGTCACCAGTTTGACTTGACTTGCCACGAATTATCAGCCCAACAGAACCGGCGCTATATGGCTCAATTCTTGTCTGCACCTGACTGTTGAATATTGCGATCCTGTTTGGTGCGTCAAATGAAAACACCGAATCCCCTGCAGATCGAACTATTAATGTACCGCCGTTAGCAGACGCTCCTGACCCATTCAACGTCAGACTAGAATGCAACCCACCGCTAAAACCAGTGGATGTTGAAAGCGTAATAGGATAATGCCCGATTGCTGGATCGTATGCTGCAATAACGTACCCAGTACTCGCGGTTGATCGGTTATATATCGTCCCGCCCCCAGCAGCGACATACTGCAGTATTGAGCCCGTGCTATCCTGCCACTCCTGTAAGTTGGCAGTTTGTGCTGCAGCACCACGGATAACTGCACCGACTGAACCAGCGGCAGCTGACTGGATAGCATAGTTAGCAGCTTGGATGGTTGTGCCGTTTTGGATGTAGCTTGATGAACCAGAAGAAACTGCATAGCTACAGTTGTTGCTAATGTCACAGACATTGTTACCATTCTGGGTCAGTGATACAAAGGAACCAGCTCCGGTGGCAGATACTGATGCAAGTACGGTGCCGGTGCTGCTTTGCCATTCTTGGAGGTTGGCGGTTTGGCCAAAATGACCCTGCACTATCAGCCCGACGACACCCGTAGCGCCCGTCTGAATACGTTGGTTACCCGTTGTAAAAGTATTGGCAGAATTACGCATCGCCACATTACTCGTTAGCCGCGCATCATCCAATGTGCCACTCGCAATATTACTCGCATTCAGATTCGTGAGGTTCGAGCCATCGCCAGAAAAATCAGCAGCTACTACTGAACCGGTGAAAGTCGCATCGCCAACCGCATCAATCGTCAAACGAGTGACGCCATCGGTTTCAAAGCTCAATGAGTTAGTATCGTTAGTGCCGAGGATTGCCTGCGCGCCAAAACTGTTTCCACCCAGTACAAACGAGCTATTGACGCCACTGTAGCCACAATTGTTTGAAAAATCACAAATTACGTTACCATTCTGCGTTCCACTTGTAATCGCGAGAGTCCCGATTGTTCCATCGTTAACCGTTATCCCTGCGAAGCTCGGGCTACTCGTCAAGTTCAGATCCTGCGGCATTGAAAAAGTTATGGTTCTGCCTGATCTGTTCACAGTGATCTGATTAGTCGTGCCCTGAATAGTCACATCACCGGAGGCGCTATTAAGCGATAGCAGCCCGGTATTGACGATAGTACGACCACTGTACGCAATGCCAGCTCCACCCTGTATTGCTGTTGCCGTCTGAATGTCCTCTGGTGAAGCAAAGTTACAGTTGTTACTATCAAGACATACTTCACCGGAACTATCCGGTAGAAGGTAGGACTGATTGGCTGACAGTTTGGTGGTTGCGAACTCGCCAGCAAAACCTTGACTGCCAAAGTACAATGACCCGGTTGTCAGCAAGTCGCCGTTGATTACCAGCCTTGGCCCGTCGACATTATCGAGTACTTTTAGAGAGTCAAATGCCGACTGACCTTTGATATCAACTACTTGCTCTGGCGTGTCCTCGACCGTTGCGTAGTCAACAACTGACCTACTAGCTGCAAAATAAACGCCACCACCTGCCACCACTACAACCACAATCGCCGCCAAGGCAAAACGTTTGAACATTTTGCCCAAGCTAGAACCAGATCGTTTCGACACTCCTGCAGGTAACGTTGATTGACTAACGCTCCCAACTACCGACTGCTCAGAGTACGCTGGGTTCTGCTGAATCATCTGCTTTAACGCCTCGTTAGACGCAGGGCTAACCTGAGCGGTTATTGGCTCAGGGCCATCCAGGCTTTCAAAACTACCAAACTGATCAGCCGCAGGTATGACGGGCGGAGTTGCAACAGGCACTTCGTTTACGGAAGGCTGGATAAGCTGCTCTGGTTCAAATTTTGTATTCGGGTTCATTTTTATTACGGTGTTATTTCTCTGTTAAAGTATAAGCGTTGTTCAGGCAAAAAGAAACCTATTTTACCTCTGTTATGACGCTAAAAACAGTTCTATTTCTAGGTCGTAGTAAAACTTACGTTTTCTATCTGTCAGTAAGAAATTTAGTACGTAGTGTTAGTTACAACTGTGTGGATAACTTTGATCAAATCCATAGAATGATAGCGACGGCGCCCAGGCCAAATATAAGTATTAGTGCAGAGAGCACAAATACCCTACTCATTTGCCTGAAAATTGAGACCTTGGATAATGGGTTGCGGCCGATTGCGATGGTGCTGTTACGCACATTGCTATAGATGACACTGCCGATGAACACGAAGGTAAACAGGGCTATCGCCATTGCTGCAACAACCTGAACCATCGATACCTCTTTGCCTGTTAGTGATTGGCCAGCTAAAAGCAGGAACGGCTTATCGCTACCACCCGTCTTCCAATCCCGCACTTCTTTGTCCAATAGCGCACCGTGCATATAGACATTTACTTGCTTCGTACCAGTATCCAAACGTATAGTCCGACTTGTGACTTCACCAACTGTTTTTCCTGTTGCAATTCCTACAATAACTTTGCTATCTGCGGTGGCCTTCATGAGTATTCCCGCCAGAGGTGAGAGCGTTAGTTTGTCGCCATTATTGATTTCTCCGTTAATGTCACTCACATACAGATTCGTTTTACCAGTTGTTGTAACTGGTACTACATTATCTTTGTCTGTGAGCGAAACTGCTGAGTTGGCGACACTCGTTACCACGCCTAAATATCTATCTTCGTTGGCTGTAGTGGCACGCTCAATGATAACTGCCGAACTCTGCTCATCGTTACCAATACTAGAAGCAACCGCCATACCGACCATGATCCCGCTGTCCATAGAGGCGTAACCTTTGTTGATTACCTGCTCCTCGCCTGAGGCTGCCATAGGAGTTAAAGCCGACACCAATACAAATATCAGCACAAATGCAGCGGCCGCTAGTCGGGTTTTACTCCATGATCTGATAGTAGTACTCATATACTGTAGCGTCCGTTGGCGCGTTATTGCTATTGATCGTAAAGGTCGTGGTGCCACTGCCAGCATAGTATTGAATCGAGGCACCATCACCATCGGCCGGTGTCAGCGTCACTCGAGGCGCTGCTCCATAAGCATTGGCAAATGTTACCGTTGCCTGAGCGCCCACACCACTGCCCGTACCGGTTGTGATCGTTACCTTACCAGATGTATCGTTACCGGCAATGCTCGCGCTTGCGCCAGTACCCGCACCAGCACCAGCGGCCACCGTAGTCGTACCGCTCGTATTGCCAGTTATAACGTGACCATTCACAGTCAAAGTATTGTTGAATGTTGCTGCACCTGTCACTACCAATGTACCAGTTACGCTAGCATCACCCACTGTAAGAGTGCCCCCATTAAGGTTGAGTGGCGTTGCGCCACCAGTAGCCAGCAAGCCAAGATTAATCATAGCCGTCCTTAGATCGGTCGTGTTTCCAGGCTGCGCAATCGGAGAAGCGTTAAAGAAGCCTATCTTTTGCGACGTTGATGTTCCTATCTTCGTGCCTGTCGTAGTGCCGAAACTCATGTTGTAGGCGTCCCTGATTGCAAACGTCGCCCCAATCGATACTGCCCCCGAACCAATGTACGCACTGTCGAAGTTAATCACACCACTGCCTCCAGCGACACTACCGATATTAATGCCAGATTGGGTGCCACCCGCACCAATTTCTATCACATTACCAGTGGTAACATGTAATAACCTAATGTCATCGTTATTCGCAGCATTACGAGCATAAATAGAACTGTTATTACCCATCCTTATCGTGCCTGCAGTTGCAGCTGCGCTGCCCATAGTCAAATTTCCACCAGCGGTTATAGATACTAAATTAGCACCAGCGCTACTCTGCCATTCTTGGAGATTAGCGGTTTGTGAGGCTGCGCCCTGAATGACCAGACCCTTACTGGTTGTCGCACCAGTACTAAAAATGCTGGCTGCGAGATTATCTGTAGTAGTTGGCGTGTTCACACGGAACTTTTCTACCGTTCCCGCACTGCCAGTACTATTAAGCATGAAGGCTCCAGAAGAAGTGAGTCTAGCTCTCTCTGTTGAGACACTACCAGTTGCAGTATATAGCTTCAGCATGCCGTTGCCCGTAGCTTCGTGGTCAAATCGTATCGCCCCTACCGTAAAGTCTGACGTACCATTGCTTGTCAGAGCTTCAAAAGATCCAATCGTCGCGTTCTGAGTTGAACTACCATCTGAGTATGTCTTTTTGAGAATAATCTTATTGCCGTAAGCCTGACCGCCGGCTGACACCACAAGATGCTGTGTAGTATCAAGGTGATCGTCAGCTTGCCGTTTGATAGAAAGCCACGTGTCATTAGCCGGCGCATCACCAATACCTAGCCGCCCCTGAGAGTCAATCATGGCCAGTGCCGTGCCTGAACTGTTCTGCCATTCTTGCAGGTTAGCAGTTTGCGATACTACTCCCTGGACAACTAGACCTTTATTTGCCGTCC
>CAZEBF010000031.1:0-1316 GCA_964510235.1 uncultured Candidatus Saccharibacteria bacterium
AGCATCGCTGATTCATCAATCTGTTTGACACCAAGCTTCTCCGCCTTGGTAAGTTTACTGGCGCCGACATTCTTGCCTACGACTAAGTAAGTGGTTTCTTGGCTGATAGCCGACTGAAAGGTACCACCTAAGGAGCGAATCCGCTCGGCTGCAACTTCACGGCCCATGCTTTCTAGTGTGCCGGTAATCACAAACTGTTGACCCTTAAGCGGACCAGTGGCCTGTTGATACGGCGCTGGGCTGACTTGGAGTGCTTTAAATTTGTCTAATAGTTGCTGGTTGTCGGCATCAGCTAACCAGCCGAGTACCGATTCTGCGACCACGTCACCTACACCATCGACTGCCTGCAGCTGGTCGAGTGTGACGTTGATAAACGACTCTAGATTTCCAAAAGCATCGCTCAAATCAATCGCTGTCTGAGCGCCAACGTGCCGAATACCCAGACCATAGATAAAACGAGGCAACGTTGGGTGACGCTTTTCCTGGATAGCGTTAATCAGTTTTTGCGCAGAAATATCCGCAAAACGATCGAGCTCAAGTAACTCGTCTTTTGTCAGTTTATATATGTCTGCCAGGTCTTTTATGAGACCCGCATCAACCAGCGCTACAACATTCTTTTCGCCTAAAGTATCAATATCGAGAGCACCCTTGCTGGCAAAGTGTTGCACGGCTCGCTTCAGAATCAATGGGCCCGTTTCGCCCTTAACGCGGTAGACTGCTTCGCCGGCTGGTCGGTAGAATTCAAGTTCTGGAAACTGACGCTTGAGTTCTTGTTCGTAGTCTACTTTTTTGGCAGTTTTGGGTCGGAGTTCTTTGATGACAGATTCGACTTGCGGGATGATATCACCAGCCTTAAAGATAACCACTGTGTCGCCAACTCGAACGTCTTTACGGGCTATTTCATCCGCATTATGCAAGCTGGCATGTTGGACAGTTGTACCAGCCACCACAACGGGGTCAAACACTGCAACAGGTGTTGCAGCACCAGTACGGCCAATACTAATTACAATGTCTTTCACAATAGTCGTGGCTTGCTCGGCAGCGTATTTATATGCCACCGCGGCACGTGGATTCTTGCCGACTACACCCAAGCGCTCATACTGGGCTCGGTCATTAACTTTGATGACCAGACCATCAGTTATGTAGGGTAATTCGTCACGGGCTTGATCCCAGTGCTCTACATATTGCATGACGTCATCGAGGTGCTTAAAGACTGTCGCTTCACGACTTCTGGTAATGCCAAGCTCGGTCATCGCCTCATAGGCAAACATGTTGGTTGGGACTTCACTCGAGTCATCGCGCAATAAATCGTATCC
>CAZEBF010000031.1:1416-7230 GCA_964510235.1 uncultured Candidatus Saccharibacteria bacterium
ACGTCTTCGCCAATCTTGGTGTCGCCGCGTGTAACTGCTTGTGTAAACACGCCGTCTTGGTATATCAAGGCGCACGCTAAACCGTCCTTTTTGGTGTCACAAAAGAAATCGTGCTGCGTACCTGGTAACAGCTTATCCATGCGTTTTACCCAAGCCTCAACATCATCACGCGAGAACACATCATTTAGTGAAATCATTGGTCGTGAGTGAGTGACTTTTTTGAATTTATCGAGTGGGGTGCTTAAGACTCGCTGGGTGGGACTATCAGCAGTTACGAGCTCAGGAAAATCTACTTCAATTTTTTTCAGTTCTTGTATAAGACTATCGTAGACTGCATCAGTGACGCTTGGCTCTTCTAAAACATAGTACTCGTAAGCATATGTTGATAGCTGCTTTTTAAGCTCTGTGGCACGCTTAGCGGCAGTCGCCTGGTCGTTCTTCATCTCATCAGATTCCTGTAAAGCTGGTACAAATAACTGATCATGATGGTCAGGCATAGCACGCCATACCCAAAGAAAATAAACTCGGCGATTGCCGTCAGAAACAGCACAATTGGCAGCAAAATAATCAAACCAAATAAAGCGAGTGCGACAGGTGCAAATACGACTTTACGCATCACTTCACCGCGACGGTACCGGACGAGCTCACGTGCAGAGCGTAAAGCTTGCATTGGAACTATCCCTGGTAGGGTCACAATAATAAGCGCAAATAATGACGAACAAAGCATATAAAACGTTAGTAGCAGCGATGCTAGTAAGAGCAGTAACCAAACCAGACTTTCACCACTTGTAGCCGAAATGCCGGTTACCATAACTTGTTGGTAAATCGTCGAGCCAACCAGAGCCGGAACAAACTGCAGACCAACCACACTCAGCACTAACATAAAGGGCACGAATTGCGATGGGCCTTTGTAGTAGGCTTCGCGCGCTAATGGCACAACGGGCTTATCGGCTTGAACTTGCCGCAATCCCCATATCATAGCCATAACAAAAACGACTGCCAGAATAAGTTGATACAGGCTGGCGATTTCTGACTGACCACTCGTAGTATTACCAAGCAGATACGCCACCAAACCAAACGCAGTTGACGCTTGCGCACCAGGCAGTTCATTCGATTCGTTGAGCGCTTCTTTAATTATGGTTAGGTCCGAGCCAGCAAAACCTCGCACAAACACAATGTATAGCAGCGTAAAGATTCCGATGACTGGGCCAAATAACAGTTTGTTGCGCCACAACACAGCTACTGATGATTTGAGCATCCTCCAACCCGAAGGCAGCTTAGCTGACGGATGTTTAATGCGTTTACTAAGTCGAAAACTTTTGTACTCTGGTGTCTTGAGGGCCCGCTTGTCTGACGCCTGACGAACAGGTAAAACGGGAGCTTTCTTTTTGATTGTCCGCTGGCGCGCCATTATTGGTGTGCCCCCATTTGACGCAAGCGACGAATGCGCTCTTCAACAGGCGGATGGGTACTAAACAAACTAGCGCCAGCTTTTTTCTTGAGCGGGCTCGCAAAGTAAAAGTGGGCGGTGGATTTATTCTGTCGCTTAACGACACTGCTGCTAGCTTGAATTTTTTCTAAGGCGCTAGCCAAACCTTCTGGGTAGCGAGTCGTCAACGCACCAGTGGCATCTGCCAGATACTCGCGCTTCCTAGAAATGGCTAGCTGAATTAACGTTGCGGCAATTGGTGCAAGCACAACGACAACTACAAAGATAATCACGCCCAGTAATCCACCGCCAGGACTGTCATCATCGCTAAAGAATGCGATACGCCAAAACATATCAGCAATTAAAGCCACAACACCCACCAGCGCAAAAGCAATAACCGAAACTCGGATATCATAGTTTTTGACGTGTCCTAGTTCGTGAGCCATGACGCCTTGTAACTCTTGATCATTCAAAGCATTTAGTAAGCCGGTTGTCGCACAAACTGCTGCGTGTTCTGGGTCGCGCCCTGTCGCAAATGCGTTTAATGCTGGATCGTCAATAATATAGACTTTTGGTGTTGGCATTCCCTCTGTTATCGCGAGATTTTCAACAATCCTAAACAAACGTGGATTATCACGCTTTTGGATCTCTTTTGCTCCGTTTAGAGCCAAAACAGCCTTACCGGCTGCAAAGTAGCTCCAGATCACGTAAAAAACTGCAAATATTCCCACCATAACCGTGTAGCTCATGTCTGAAAAGTACCAACCAATACCATATGCCAGCAAGCCAACCAGCACAAAGAAGGACAGCATGATGTAAGCTGACTTGCGTTTGTTAGCAGATATCTCTGAGTACACTGGTGTCCTTACCTAGTTAGGATCAGCTTAGAATGAAACTTCTGTTGGTTCAGCGATTTTCTTGGCTTCAGCTTCATCAACTTCGTAGAAATCGCGTTGCTTAAAACCAAAACCTTTGGCAATAAGGCTGGTCGGGAAAGTCTGAATCTTGGTGTTTAGATCACGGACTGAGCCGTTGTAAAAGCGACGTGATGCCTGGATTTTGTCTTCTGTGTCGACCAGTTCGTCTTGCAGCTGCTTAAAGTTTTCGTTGGCTTTGAGGTCAGGGTAAGCTTCAGCAACAGCAAACAGACTCTTCATGGCACCTTCAAACATGTTGTCTGCTTGGGCTGTATCTTTGACGCCTTTAGCGCTCATGATTGCTGAGCGAGCTTCAGTGACTTGCTCAAACACTTTGCTTTCGTGCTTAGCATAGCCTTTAACTGCGTTTACGAGGTTTGGAATAAGATCGTTACGACGCTTCAGCTGAACGGTAATATCGCTCCAGGCTTCATCCACACGAACGCGAGATTTGACGAGACTGTTATAGATGACAATCAGAACGATGACAACGACGGCTGCAATAATGAGACCATAGATCATGTATTTTCCCCAGTTAAATGACATATACAGTATACCACTGAGGCTACAAAACTAGAACAATAAATGGTGCGCGGGGCGGGGATCGAACCCGCACGGTCTTTCGACCACAGCATTTTAAGTGCTGCTTGGCTACCAGTTACAACACCCGCGCACGCAATAATGGAGGCACCGAGCGGATTCGAACCGCTGTACGAGCTTTTGCAGAGCTCTGCCTAACCACTCGGCCACGGCGCCTTATCACGAATAGTATACTAGAAAAGTCCGTTCAAAACACTCTTGTGCTATGGTTAGGTCATGGAAACACCCCGCTGTCTACTGAATGCACTCGATCAAATGCTTGATGACCCTGATAACGACACCGCTGTTGCAACAGCAGCTGAGTGTTACACGGGGCAAATCGATGCAACAGACGAAAGTATGACTGACGGCTTTGAATGTAGGGTCGATGGCTGTTTGGTTAATTGCCGCATGCATAGCTGGCATAACGAGGGTTTTGGCCAGCTAACACAAACACTAAATGCGACAGACGGACCGTGTGCCGAAGATGCCTTTGTTGATGTGCCAAAGACTGTAGTAACTCAGTTCCTCCTGAACCAACACGAAGATTAATCAGCCACGAAACCAATCGCCGAGCTTATATGCTCCTTAAAGTCTGATTCTGGCAATGCGGCTGGGTCTGCCCACAGCAGTTCCACTACTTCGTCGGTTGTTTGTGGCACATCAGCTGGAATGTGTGCTTTTACGATGTGACGAAAATGCTCTGAATGCGGAATGTGTTTTTTGACGTACGTTAGAATATGGTCAGGCTGTATCTTGCAACCAAGCTCTTCCATAATTTCACGCTCAATCGCCTGCATTATAGTCTCGTTCGCATGAATTTTGCCCCCTGGCAACTTCCAGTTTTCATCATCAAACTCTTTCACCAACAGCACCCTACCTTCACGGTCAACAATCACCACTCTTACGACATCAAGTATCGGCGTATCAGGCAGCTCATTTAGTGCCGTAAGATTTTGATTCATTGCTTTTTGGACCGTGCCACAACGTATCGATACAAATCGTAATACAGAAGAAAGGTGACCATTTGTATCGCAAACGCAGACAGAAGTATCAAGACCACTCCATATCCGTTACCTTGTTCGTTCACAGTAACGCCAGTTGTTCCCTGGTCAATATCAATGAATGATACTGCTATGGACACTATTCCGACGACCGACAAAGCCAACCATAGTTTAATGTGAAGTCTGGTATTCTCTAAGAACGATACAGCGCGCCGATTATCATCTTGTGCCATGTAATACTCCTGTTATGCGCCAAATTATAGCATGCTATCAGCTTTCTAGTAGCCATAGATTATACCTGTCTAGTAAGCGACGGCTTTTTTGAACTCGTCGGCAACAGTTTGCGGTTGTATGGCTAGCCACGCATCCTGTTTACAATGCTCGGTTGAACCTTCGTTATTGGCAAAGGCTTTGGCGGCTTGCATGTAGAGTGTCGTACCGTTAGCAAGTTTTACAGAGCCAGCATCTTCAACCCACGGGTTGATTAGAGGTGCATCTTTTGTGCTAACAAAAAGCAGCTCGTCACAGCCCATTTGGCTAATTTCGTAATCATTGATATTTGTACTAGTAACTCGAATAAAGAGGTCCTCACCGCTGTCAATATTGTCTGAATCTGATGAATACTGTAGCGATTTTGTAACTGAATTATACGGCAGAGCTACGCCAAGCTCTGGAAAAACAACCTTGTCTGCTTTAGCATCAATTGCTGGGCGTAGTAATGAACGTTGAAAAGCCACTTTTCCCTCCAGCTCAGAAATTCTTCCGCCAGTTTCTTCTAGAGTGGTTTGAATACTTTTGACATCACCGTACAAGAACAACACGGCGCCACTGAGAGCTAAAACTGCCACAAACAACACTGCAAGTAAGAGCTTGCTCAACACGTTCCCAGACCGTTGCTTCGAAGTGGGCTGAGTAGTATTGATACTCTGATGAGCCGATACATTTGCTTGTGAGTTATTGAATTCATCCATAGAACAAGTATAGCACTAGTGCTTATATAGGTTGTCAGTCAGCTAGCCTTCGATTGGGTCTTGGGTCAGGCAGCCAGGTGTAACTGCTTTGGATTCGTCGTAGATTGTAGTGTCGCCGCGGTACTCTTCCCAGGATTTCTGGAATGCGGTTATCTTCTTTAGTGTTTCGTCTTTTATAGAGTCATCCAAGTAATCGAATGGGCAGAGGTGCTGTGGCGGGTTACCGCCTTTGAGTATGCCTATCTCTACGAGACCCATGCCAGCATAGTTTTTTGCATCATAGTCACTCACTTCCGCAATTACGTCACCAGCTTTGACCTTGTCGCCCTTCTTGACCTTCACATTTATGACGTGCTCCGTCTCGAATATCAGGTCACTGCCTTCACCCTGGACCATCACACTGTAATCGTTGCTGTACAGCTTTGGCACATCAAACACTTCGCCATCAACCAATGCGTGGACTTTGGTGCCAAGCGGCACAATAAAGGTTGGTTGTGGGTTCTTTTTGGCTGGTCCAGCAGAATTAGCTGGTACCTCGTAGCCATATTCAAAGAACAGCATATCAAAAGCCATCTTTTCTTTGGTGAACTCAAAGTCACCTGCTTTATTGGTGGCTGGATCGTACTCATCTAAGTTAACGCCTAGGTGTTTGATTTTTGATTGGCTCTTCGTTTCACTTGATGCAGTAGTTTTCTGGCTATCAGACGACGTGCCGTCTGTATCTTTGTTTTTGTTAAGTACCATGAACGCTACGCCACCGATAATTGCGAGCACTACGACGATAATAAGCAGCTCAGCAACTGCAAATCCAGATTGTTTTTGTTTTAGATGTTTCATAGCTGTATTGTAAGACGCTTATGTTAAAGATACAACTTTATATTTGAGCAGATTAGCTACTTGCAATAGTCGCTATT
>CAZEBF010000032.1:0-7226 GCA_964510235.1 uncultured Candidatus Saccharibacteria bacterium
TCATACCCTTACGAGCACCACGGGTAGCCGTAAAGTATTCAAGTGGGCTAAAGCCGTACTTATAGTTTGATCGAATCGGCAGCTCAATTGCACGACCAGTTGCATCAGTAGTTACACCAAGCATACCAACCGTGTTTTTAACCTGACCGACGTTACCACGTGCACCAGAGATAGCAGCAATTGCCATTGCAGTGTCTTCTGTTGCAAACTGTTCAGACAGCTTAGCAAGTACACGACTGTCAGTGTCCATCCAGGTTTCTACTGTCAAGCGATATCGCTCGTCTTCTGTTATGAAACCTTGGTCGTATTGTTCGCTGATCTTGGCTGATTTCTCTTCGCCTTCTGCGATGATCTTGTCTAGACCCTCAACATCAGTAAAGTCGCCCATACCCATGCTTAGTCCAGACATAGTTGCGTACTTGAAGCCAATATCCTTGAGGTCATCAGCAATACGCGCTGTAGTGTCCTGACCATACTGTTCGTACACGAGTGACATGACTGCCGCTAGTTTCTTCTTGGTCATTGGTTCATCTTGGTACGGGAAGTCGTCTGGGAAGATTTCATTGAAGAGCACGCGTCCAAGTGTAGTCTCACGGATTTCACCGCGAACAGGAATGCGTACACGACCTTGCAGGGTCAGGCTACCACCATCGAGTGCCATCAAGGCTTCATCAATATTGGCGTAGCCACGAGCTGCAACTTGTTCAATTGCGCGATCATAGGTTAGGTAGTAACAACCAAGCACAATATCTTGCTCGATGTGGAGAATTGGTGAACCATCTGCAGGTTTGAGCAAGTTCTTGTTGCTGGCCATGATGTCGCGAGCTTCTGCTTGTGCAGCATCACTCAGTGGAAGGTGCACAGCCATCTGGTCACCATCGAAGTCGGCGTTAAAACCTTTACAAACGAGTGGGTGCAGTTGGATAGCTTTACCTTCGATCAGGATTGGCTGGAAAGCCTGGATAGACAAACGGTGGAGTGACGGTGCGCGGTTAAGCAGCACATACTTACCATGAATGACTTTGTCGAGGGCATCCCAAACTGGTGTTTCACCAGCTTCGATCATGCGAGTTGCAGAACGAATGTTGTGAGCGTGCTCATTCTCAATCAGCTCGCCGATTACGAAAGGCTTAAAGAGTTCGAGTGCCATCATCTTTGGCAGACCACACTGGCTAATCTTGAGTTCTGGACCGGCCACAATTACTGAACGACCAGAGTAGTCAACACGCTTACCAAGCAAGTTCTGTCGGAAACGACCTTGCTTACCTTTAAGCATATCGCTCAAAGACTTAAGACGACGACGTTGACCCGTTGCTGCAACAGCACGGCCACTGCGGGCATTACTGTTATCGATCAAGGCATCTACTGCTTCTTGCAACATACGCTGCTCGTTGCGGCAGATAACTTCTGGTGCGTTGAGGTCAATGAGCTTCTTAAGACGATTGTTTCGGTTAATGACACGTCGGTAGAGGTCATTGAGGTCACTAGTCGCAAAACGACCGCCAGTTAGCTGCACCATTGGACGAAGGTCCGGAGGGATGACTGGTAGAACTGACAAACATAGACTTGTCGGCTTGATGCCAGCACGGTCCATGCTTTCGAGTAGTCGCAGGCGCTTCATCAGCTTCTTCTTTCGCTGACCTTTAGCGTCCTGTGCTTCTTCGTCAAGTGTTTTGATGAGTTCTACTAAATTAACTTCTGACAGTAGATCTCGCAAGGCTGCGCCACCCATGCCAACTTCAATGATGTCCTGGAATTCATCTGGCAATGCACGATAATCGTTCTCTGAAATCAGCGCCATTTTATTGAGACTGTCCAACTGGGCTTTAGTGACTTCGTAATCAGCAGTTAGCTCATCAAGTTCTTTGTTTTGAGCTTCGGCCAAGACTTTAACGTCAGCACCATCTTCTTTAGCTTGAGCTTCATAGCGGAGCTTAATTGCTTCTTTGGCTGCGTCAAATTCAGCAGCTTTATCGGCTGCGTATTGATCGCGCTTGGCCTCATCAATTTTCTTGATGATATAGCTAGCAAAGTAGACAACGCGCTCTAGACTCTTGACTGTTGCACCAAGCACAAGACCCATAGCACTTGGAGTACCACGTAGGAACCAAATATGCGCAACTGGGCTGGCTAGGCTAATATGCCCCATACGTTCACGACGAACAATGCTCTTTGTAACCAGCTCACCGTTCTTGTCGACAGCAGCTTCGCGCGAGCGAACACCTTTGTATTTTGCGTCATGAGGATTAATGTCTTTGACCGGTCCAAAGATCCGTTCACAGAACAATCCATCACGTTCAGGTTTTTGAGTTCGATAGTTAATTGTCTCTGGCTTGGTAACTTCACCATGAGACCAGTCCAGAATGTCTCCAGAGCTGGCTACTGCTAAACGTACCGCGTCAAAGTCAGCAATATCTGTTCCGCTTGAATATCGACGCATTACGCTGCCTCCTTTTCTTCTTCATCTTCAATGGCAACGACAGCATCTCCGTCGTTATCATCATTAGTATCGTCTGCGAGTGCAGTTGCTGTAGTCACGTTGTTTTCGTGCAGTTGGTCATCAAGTTCAATCATCTCAAACTCATCAGCTACAGCTTCTTCGGTAATATCAAGTGGGTTTATTTCTGCGGCTGGAACTTCGACATCAGCTAAATGATCGGCTTCGTCCTTAATGTTATCAGCTAGAATTTCTTCAGCATCAATTACAATGTCAGATGTTACTAGGTCAACCTTGAGGCCAAGTCCTTGCAATTCTTTAACTAAGACGTTGAAAGACTCAGGAACCTTTGGACCAACAATCTGAGTCTTCTTGATGATTGACTCATAAGCCTTAGAACGTCCGTAGACATCGTCAGACTTAATGGTCAGCATTTCTTGCAAGCTGTTACTAGCACCATAAGCTTCCAGAGCCCAAACTTCCATTTCTCCAAAGCGCTGACCACCATTTTGCGCCTTACCACCAAGTGGCTGCTGCGTGACCATTGTGTATGGTCCGGTTGATCGAGCGTGAATCTTGTCAGTCACCATGTGGTTGAGCTTGATCATGTACATGCTACCAACGGTGGTTCGTTCAGTGAAAGCCTCACCAGTACGACCATCGTAGAGTTGCTGTTTACCATCTTCTGGCAAACCTGCTTCTTTGAGCAGTTCTTCGATCTTGCTGATCTTAACACCGTTAAATGACGGGCTAGCGACGGTGATACCGAGCGCTCGTGCTGCCATTCCAAGGTGAGTTTCGAACAATTGACCGACGTTCATACGACTCGGCACACCCAATGGGTTGAGCACGATGTCGATTGGCGTACCGTCTTCTGTAAATGGCATGTCTTCGATTGGCATAACGCGGGCGATAACACCCTTGTTACCGTGACGACCACCGAGTTTGTCTCCAACTGAGATCTTACGCATCTGGGCCACAAAAACCTGGATTTGCATGATCACACCAGCTTTGAGCTCATGGCCATTGGCTCGGCTGAAGATTTTTACACCCACAACCTTACCGTGCTTACCATTGCTCATGCGCTGTGAAGTATCACGGACTTCTTTGGCTTTTTCGCCGAAGATAGCGCGTAACAAGCGTTCTTCGCTCGAAAGCTCTTGCTCGCCTTTTGGTGTAATTTTACCAACCAAGATATCTCCTGGATGGACTTCTGCACCGATTCGAACAATTCCGTCTTCGTCAAGGTGACGCAGCGCGTCTTCTGAAACGTTAGGAATATCGCGAGTTACGATTTCAGGGCCTAATTTGGTTTCACGAACTTCTGTCATGTAGTCAACAATGTGGACTGATGTCAGCGTGTCGTCTTCTACCAAACGACGAGATACAACAATTGCATCTTCGAAGTTGTAGCCACGCCATGGCATGAAAGCTACAAATAGGTCTTTACCGAGGGCTAGTTCGCCGCCCGAGATGGACATACCTTCAACCAGTACGTCGCCTTTTTTGACCTTTTGACCAGTCGAAACGACAACTTTTTGGTTGATGCTGGTACCTTCGTTACTGCGTACGTAATGAAGCGGCTCGTACTTGACACTACCGCCCTTGTACTTAACAACAACTTCATCAGCTGTGGCTTTTGTAACTTCACCAGCGTCTTCTGCGAGGATCATCTGGCCACTATTACGAGCCACTGCACCTTCTAGACCAGTACCAACGATTGGAGCCTGAGGCTTGATCAGCGGCACAGCCTGACGCTGCTGGTTACTACCCATCAATGAGCGGTATACATAGTTCTTTTCGATAAACGGGATCAGACCAGCTGATGAACCGATAATCTGTTTGCGCGAGGCATCCATGTGCGTTACTTCGTTGGCATCAACTTCACCAGTCTTCAATCGATTACGAGCACCAACGCGGTCGTTAACAAAGTAGCCTTGCTCATCAACAGCTTCTGTAGAGTTGGCAATAATTGCTGACTCTTCGGCTGCTGCATCGAGATACATGACTTCTTCAGTAACTTTGGCACGTACTGGCCAAGTGACTTGATTTTTGATGGTTGCAAGCTTTTTAGCATCAGCGGTGGTGATAGCTGCACCAGCCTTTACAATGACTTTGCCTTTTTCGTCTTCTAGATTAACGCTAGCAACATGGCCGGCAGCATCTTTTGCAGTAACGGCGTTGATTACCTTACGATATGGAGTTTCAATCAGACCATAGTCGTTAATACGAGCGTAGCTTGCCAGGTTAAGTACCAAACCAATGTTAGCGCCTTCTGGAGTTTCTACAGCACAAATACGTCCGTAGTGAGTAGCGTGAGCATCACGGACTTCAAAGCCAGCGCGTTCACGAGACAAACCACCGGGACCCATCGAGCTAAGGCGTCGTTTGTGAGCGAGTTCAGATAATGGGTTAATCTGGTCCATGAACTGTGAAAGCTGTGAGCTCGCAAAGAATTCACGAACAGCGGCCACAATTGGGCGAGCGTTGATCAGTTGACCAGGAGTAACGGTCTCGATCTCGCTCATGCTCATGCGGTCTTTGGTGTTTCGCTCCATGCGCAGCAAACCAATACGGAATTGTCGCTGTACAAGCTCGCCAACTAACTTAACACGTCGGTTCGCCAGTGAGTCGATGTCATCAGCTGGTTCCTGTGTGTTGTTAAGACGAATCAGCTCAGCAATAATTGCTGTCAGGTCTTCCAATCGCATAATGCGGTTTTCAGTAGTGTTAGGGATGTCGATGTTCAGACGCTTATTGATCTTGTATCGGCCAACACGGCTGAAGTCAAAGCGTTTAAAGTTGTAGAACATGTTTTCTAGTAGACTTCGTGCGTTGTCTACAGTTGCCAGATCACCAGGTCGGAGTCGGCGGTAAACCTCGATCAATGCGTCGTTTGTGCCACGAGCAGGATCTTTGTCGAGTGTTGCCGTAATATGGCTGAGTTTGCCTTGGTCAACGTGAGCAAAAGTCTCACGCATTTGCGCTTCGGACAGGCCAAGAGCTTTCAGAAGTGTCGTAACTGGGATCTTACGCTTGCGGTCAATTTTGACATACAAAGCGCCGTTAGCAGCAGTCTCGAATTCTAGCCAAGCACCGCGACCAGGAATTACTTTTGCGCCATAGACGTTCTTGGTACCACTGAGTTCTGAGGTAAAGAAAACACCAGCTGAACGGATCAACTGGCTTACAACCACGCGTTCTGCGCCGTTAATAACAAATGTACCGCGAGTGGTCATCCACGGATAATCGCCCAGATAGATTTCTTGCTCTTTGACTTCGCCGGTAACTTTGTTGGTCAGCTCGACAACAGCCTTGAGTGGTGCGTCATAACTGACATTGTTCTCGCGAGCTTCTGCCTCGGTCATTTTAGGTGTTTCAAAGCGATAATCCTTGAAACGAAGACTTAATTTAGTACCCGTGTAATCATCGATCGGGCTGATTTCGCTCAATAGCTCCCCTAGACCCTCTTCTACGAACCACTGAAAAGAGCGGTTCTGATGGTCTACTAGGTTGGGGAGTTCTACAGCGTCATCATCTTTGGTGAAGAAGATACGATCATTCTTCTTGATGAGGTCTGACAAACTCTTGCTCATATAAAGCAATACTCCATGTAGTTATAAGTGATAGATTTTTGGTGTTTCGTGCACGAAGACTCTAAGATGGGGGTTTTTGAGGCTGTAAAAATGATTTATAACAAATACAGCATTACCCACTTACCCTACTTCAAGAGGTAGAATACCGAAGTTTGGAACCCAGGTCAAGCATATTATTTGGGTGGTGACTGGATGATCTTGTCTGCAATGCCGTAATCGACGGCTTCTTTAGCTGTCATCCATTTGTCCCGTTCCATATCATCATGAATTTTAGCTGGCTTCTGGCCAGTGTTTTTGGCCATAATTTCTTCGAGCAGATTCTTAACCCGGAGTGATTCACGCAGGTCAATCTCTTGGTCAGTCACTTTGCCACGTGTACCGCTTGATGGCTGATGCACCATTACTGATGCATTAGGTAGAATAAATCGTTTGCCCCTTGCGCCACTACTTAGCAGAAAAGCTGCAGCACTGGCTTGAATGCCAATACCAACTGTCTGCACGTCACTTTTTACAAACTGCATAGTGTCATAAATTGCCAGTGCGTCATAGACACTACCACCCGGGCTGTTGATATACAGGTAGATATCTTTACCAGGACTTTCGTTATCCAGGAATAAGAGTTGGGCTACAATCAGGTTAGCGGTGTGTGCATCGACACCTTCACCCATGAAGATGATGCGATCTTTGAGCAAACGTGAGTAGATATCGTAGGCTCGTTCAACACGACCTTCGTTTTCTATTACTGTTGGTATAAGAGCTGATTGTGGCGATTGAGTCATCATATAACCAACTATAGCAAAAAACTAGCACTCGTCAAGCGAGAGTGCCAATTTTGTTTCTTTGGGACTACAATCCTTCGCTGCCGCGCCAGGCTGCACCAATGGCAGCTACTGAACCGAGAACGATAAGACTGGCATCTACAGCACCAGAAAACCCGACTGATTCATAAGGGTCTAGGACATCAATCATGAAGCTGCTGACACCAGTAACAACTGCAGCAACACCAAGAGTTGACAGAGCAAACAAGCCTAATCTGTTTGGGGTAATGTGGTTTTCCTGGACGCTGGGTACCTCGCCAGTTCGTTGTGTTGTATTCATAGATTCGATATTATATCACGTACTGACTATATGTCTATAGTAGTTTCTGGCGGGCTGTCAATATAGTATAGCGGCCCGTCAATATGCGCACGGAC
>CAZEBF010000033.1:0-2874 GCA_964510235.1 uncultured Candidatus Saccharibacteria bacterium
TCGGCTTTTTAGTCCTGCCAGCCACCGGTGTTTCAGAGCGTGGCTCCACGCCCGTACGTCTGTAACTGAAGAGTAACGCTGTTGCTATTCGCGTCCGGGCGTGGGGTGGGCATGGAGCTGTATCCTGACGAGATGTTGTTCTAAATAGGCGCCCTTGGGTGCGAGGACTGTTTGAGCCTAAATACTGCCTGGTGGCAGTGTTTAGGTGAGTTCCGCAGCAAGCCTATTTCGAACAACAGATCGATCAAGAGACAGCTACCGCCCAAGGGTTTTGGTTACTTTTGCCGTTCAAAAGTAGCAGGGCGCCAGCTTTAGCTGGCAAGAAGTCCGCTTAAGAAAACGTTACCAAAAACGTTTTTTGCCTTCGGTTTGGGCAAATTGCTCGAGGAGTTCTTTTTGTTGCTTACTGAGTTTAGTTGGAATGTCGACGATGATGGTGACAATGTGGGCGCCGCGCTTTTCACTACGCAAGTGATGGACGCCATGGTTAGAGAGCTTAAAGTCGGTGCCACTCTGCGTGCCAGCCGGCACTTTCATAGTGATGGGACCATCGACTGTATCAACTTCTACCTCAGTGCCAAGCGTGGCTTCTACCATGCCAATGTGTTGTTCACTAAGAATAAGATCACCTTCTCGGGTGAACTGCTTGTGAGGTTTGACACGCAAGTTTACGTATAAATCACCTTTGGGACCGTTGGCAATTGCTTCGCCGCGTTCGCGCAGTCTAATAGTAGCGCCGTCATCAACACCGGCCGGAACTTTGAGTTTGATCTGTTGTTTCTTTCGCTTAACACCCTTACCGTGACAAACCGAGCAGACTTTTTCTGGAACTTTGCCGCGCCCTTCACACTTAGAGCAAATTGATGCCTGCTGGATGTTACCAAAAACCGTCCTGGTAACATGCATAACTTGGCCAGAACCTTTGCAGGTGTCACAGGTTTTTAGCTCGTGCCCTGGCTCGACTGTTGAGCCTTTGCAGTGCTCACATGCGTCATCCAGATCAAGGTCGAGGTCAACTTCTGTGCCAAAGACTGCTTGTTCAAAACTGAGATCAACGCGAGTTTCGACATCACGACCCCGCCTTGTGCGTCGTTGCTGCTGCTGTTGTCCGCCAAAGAAACTACTAAAAATATCGCCAAGACCTAAGTCACCAAAATCAAAGTGTACATTCTGGCCTTGACCACCGTAGCCACCGCCAAATGGATTGCCACCGGCGCCAGTTGAACCACCTACTCCAGCATGACCAAATTGATCATAGCGCTGCCGTTTGCTCGAATCTTTCAGGACTTCGTAAGCTTCGTTCAGTTCCTTGAACTTAGCTTCATCACCACCACGATCTGGGTGGTGTTCAATTGCCGCTTTGCGAAAAGCCTTCTTGATTTCATCCGCACTAGCCGATTTACCAACACCTAATACTTCGTAATAATCGCGTTTACTCATGTTCGACCCTTGGTTGAATTAAGTCTCTGAAATTATGATCAGCTTCTTCGTATGGTGGCACCTGTCCATCTTCTGGCAAGTTTGCATAGAAATCAGTGACTTGCGCGCCCTTGCGTTCCGTAGCTGTCAGTACTTCACATGACGAACATGAGCTAACAGGACCGCGCCCAAGACTATGTGCAAACGAAGCAGACCGCGCAGCAGCAATCTGGTTGCAGTCTTCGGTCGTAGGTACTAATTTCTGAATGAACTCGCCTATTCTCATGTTGTATTCCTAAAAGTAATATTCGCTAAACTTGGCAAAGTACATGATCGCCATAATAACGTAACTCGTAATCACAACGTTCAGGTGATTTTTAACCAAGAAGTTGCGCAATGAACCGCGCCAACCACGCGCATCTTTATTATCGAGCCAGTAAAATAAGGTGTAGACAAAAATTGGAATCGCTACTACCCAACCAGCTAGGCAGAAAATGCAAATCTTAGCGATTATGTAGAGGCTAACGCCAAAGAACCACAAACTAAACAGTAGCAGGACCGTACTGAGCCCGAGCATGACATGCTTGAACGCACGGTTTGGCTTGTTGCCGGTTAAAAGCAGAACACCACTCAATGTGAGCATGGCAAAGACCGCCATACCGATAAATGCGTTTGGAAAGCCAAACAAAGCTGCTAAGCGATTATCAAGCACCGCACCACAATCAATCACCGGATTGAGATTGCAGCTCAATATGCCACCCGGATTCTTGAGCATCTGAATACGCTCTGCCGCTTGCCACGTCATGGCAATCAGTCCAGCCAGGCCACCAGCCGTCAAAATCCATGCGTATATTTTTTGTAGTTTACTGCTCATTATTTTGCCTATGCTTTCGTGTTTCTAAGGAAACCTTACCAAACTTTAGGTACTTATTTGTCTTTTTTGTTGTTGTCGTCGACGACTTCGCCTTCCACTGTATCGTCTTTGTCTTCAGTCTTCGATCCATCTTCCTCAGTCTCAGCATCCTTGGATGCTTCTTCGTACATCTTGGCACCAATTGGCATAATTTTGTCGTTAAGTTCTTTGGCGGCTGCTTCAAGTGCATCTTTGTCAGCTTTTTCGTCTGCGACGACTTTCTTGGCAGCTTCAACTGCTTCGTCAAGCGTCTTTACGTCCTCTTCTGCCAGCTTGTCTTTATTGTCGTTCTTCATTTTTTCTGCGTTGTAGACAGAGCTGTCGAGAACATTACGGGCATCAATTGCTTCACGCTTTTTCTTGTCTTCTTCAGCGTGCGCTTCGGCTTCTTTGGCCATCTTTTCGACTTCGTCCTTTGATAGACCGGAGCTACCTTGGATGGTAATGCTCTGTTCTTTGCCGGAGCCCTTGTCTTTGGCAGTTACGTTCAGGATACCGTTGGCATCGAGGTTAAAGGTCACTTCAATTTGTGGTACACCACG
>CAZEBF010000033.1:2974-7181 GCA_964510235.1 uncultured Candidatus Saccharibacteria bacterium
TTGCCAAAGATCTTCTGAACTTTTTCTTGGACAGACGGCATGCGGGTCATACCACCGACTAGAACGACAGCGTCAATGTCGCTAGCTTTGAGGCCGGCGTCTTTGAGTGCCTTTTCGCACGGAATAGCTGTTTTATCGATAAGATCACCGACTAAGTTCTCGAGTTTTGCACGAGTTAGTTTGTGCTCAAAGTGCTTTGGACCATCAGCGTCAGCGGTCAGAAACGGTAGGTTAATGTTTACTTCATTGGTTGAAGAAAGTTCAATCTTGGCCTTTTCTGCTTCGTCGCGGAGTCGTTGCATGGCGGCGTTATCATCTTTGATATCAAGACCATGTTCTTTCTTGAACTCATCGACAAAGTAGTTGACGAGCACACGGTCAAAGTCAGCACCACCAAGGTGCGTGTCACCGTTGGTAGACTTGACTTCAAAGACACCATCGCCGAGTTCCAGGATAGATACGTCAAACGTACCACCACCAAGGTCATAGACGGCAATCTTCTCATCTTTTTTGCTGCCTTTATCCAAGCCATAAGCTAGAGCAGCGGCAGTTGGCTCGTTAATGATTCGCTTTACTTCTAGGCCTGCAATCTTACCGGCGTCTTTTGTTGCCTGGCGCTGTGAATCGTCAAAGTAAGCTGGCACAGTAATAACCGCTTCGGTGACTGGCTCGCCTAAGAAACCTTCGGCATCAGCCTTGAGCTTAGACAGCACCATCGCACTCATCTCTTCTGGGCTGTATTCTTTGTCGCCCATCTTAACCTTGACGGCTTTGCCGCTTTTGACCATTTCGTAGCCCATCAGCTTGATGTCGCGCTGAACTTCTTTGTCTTCCCAACTGCGACCAATCAGACGCTTCATTTCATAGATAGTATTCTTTGGGTTGGTTACTTGCTGACGGCGTGCAACTTGCCCGACTAATCGTTCGTTATTTTTGTTGAGCGCTACAACACTTGGTGTTGTGCGATTGCCTTCGCTGTTAGCAATAATCTCAGGCTTTCCTGACTGCATAACAGCCATAGCTGAGTTAGTTGTTCCTAGATCGATTCCAATAATTTTTCCCATGATTTATTCTCCTTTATTCATCTTCAATTCGTTCATATGGTACTTGCTGACCAGCAATGGAATTACCGTCAGTATCGTGAACACCCGGCCCATATACTACTGGTGACTCGCTAATCTCTGACTCGTCGTACAGTGACACAACTTCAGGTTCATACTCGTGACGAGCGGGACGTTCGGGTTGATGTGTGGGGTGTTGTGGTTCTAGAAAACTATTTGGATTTATTTTCATTGCTTGTCCTCCGTTTTAACTTTTACCATGGCGGGGCGGATAACGCTGTCGCCGAGACGGTAGCCGGGTTGAAGTTCCTCGCATACAACTTCAACGTTTCCACCACCGTCTTCATGGCTGACTGCCTCATGCACATTCGGATCAAACACCTCACCAACCGTTTTGATTCGCTCCACACCCATGTCTGCCAGAGTCTTTTCAAACTGCTTGACCACGCCGCTGACGCCTTTTACGAAATCATGACCTTCCAGGTCTTGCGGTACGTGCTTGAGTGCTCGCTCAAAGTTGTCGATAACTGGCAGTAAGTCTGTCACCACACCTGCTTTTACCATCGATTGCAGCATGTTGATCTGGTTGTCGTGTTGACGGCGGACGTTAATCACATCAGCTCGCTCACGCTGCAATGCTTCCGTCAGATCGGCGATTTGCTGTTCAAGTTCAGCTATGGTTGGCTTTTTGCTCATAGTAATGTCTCCTCTAATGCTTCTCCTGTGCGGCGGACCATTTGCATGACGTCGCGGTAGCTCTGACGGGTCGGCCCGAGTACGCCGACGTAGCTATGATCGCTAAATGGACTGCGGAAACGGCTAATTATTAAACTGCAGCCAGCCGCACCGCCAACGGGGTTTTCTTTGCCGATGTATACACTCAGCGGCTCATTCGGCGCGGCTTCTTTGAGCCACGGCTCTAGGTTGTCCAGAAGCCTCGCAACCTCCTGGACTTGGCCTTTTTGCATAAACTCCGGCTGACCAAAAAGATTAGACAATCCACTCATATATAGTTGATTGCCTATCGTGGCAATCCCAAGATTATGCGTCAGTTCTACAAGCGTATCAACGGCGTTACGAATAACACGGTCAGGTACGCCACCGTGATTGACGCGAGCACTGATGGCACGCTGAGCGCGACTATCAACTTGTGGAGTATCAGCGTTGGCAAACGAGTTCACGTAGTAACGGTAACCTTTGTCTGTCGGTACACGACCAGCGCTAGTGTGCGGTTGTTCAATGTAGCCTTCGCGTTCGAGTTCGGCCATTTCGGCACGGATAGTTGCAGATGAAACGTTAAAGACCTTAGCTAGCAGGCTCGAACCAACCGGGCTGGCGACTTCGGCGTATTGCTCGACTATAGCGGATAATAGTTTCTTTTGTCGTTCTGTCATAGTGGTTTTGGTTCGCACTCGTTAGAGTAGAGTGCTAACTACCTCTACATAATAGGAAATTGGCACTCACGTGTCAAGAGTGCTAGATATTTTGCTTGTACGGGTGTTTGTGGCGATGAAGTATGCGCTAGTTTTGGAGGATTAGAGCAAGTTGTGGTCATTCCACTACTTGCTGAACCGGACAAAACTAGTTAGCGTACTTCGCGCCAGAAATGCCGGTACGGGTGAAATATCCTAGCACTCTTGACACGCCGTCAAGAGTGCGGACTTCCCTCTACCCCAATCATCAAGAATGATTTTTACTTCAACTGTCTAAGTTTGCTTAAATGAATTGATCCCCTATAATTACCGCATGGAAGACCTCAAACAAATACAAGAATTCAAAGACTGGCTGGGCACAGGAAGTATCAATCTTTTTGGCTCTCCCTACACCGGTAAAGACACGCAAGGCAAACGGCTAGCTGAGCTATTCGACGCACCACTTATTGGTAGTGGCGACATTCTGCGAAACGCCGAGATCCCCACAAACGTCAAAGAAATAATGCAAGCCGGCAAACTAGTGCCTAGCGAAGACTTTACTAGAATAATCCTGCCTTATCTGAGCCAACCAGAACTCAAAGACAAGCCATTAATACTAAGTTCTGTTGGTCGTTGGTCAGGCGAAGAAGTTGGTGTAATCGAAGCTCTCGAACAATCTGGCCACGAACTAAAAGCCGTAGTCGTACTAAACATTCCTGAGGAAGACGTCTGGGAGCGCTGGCGCAAAGCAAATGAATTACACGATCGAGGCGAACGCCAGGACGACAGTGGCGAAGAGCTAATCAAAACGAGACTCGAGGAGTTCCGCACCAAAACACTGCCGGTTCTTAGTTATTACCGCCAAATGGGCATCTTACTAGAAGTTGACGGTACAAACGATCGCGACACCGTAGAGCACGACATCATCGCCAAATTACTAGAATTTTCCAAAGAAGCGTCCGATGAATAAAGCACCGGACTTCTCACTGCCAGACCAAGATGGCAAGACTAGAACTTTGGGCGACTACAAAGGCAAATGGATAGTCGTATATTTTTACCCCAAAGATGACACGCCAGGATGCACTACCGAGGCTTGCAGCTTCCGTGACGAATACCAATACATCCAAGAACAAGGCGCTGAAGTTATAGGTATCAGCAAAGATAGCCCAGCCTCACACAAAAAGTTTGCTGAGAAATACAACCTCAACTTCACACTTCTCAGCGACGAGTCACTCGACTCCATAAAAGCCTACGGAGCTTGGGGTGAACGCAGCATGTATGGCCGTAAGTTCATGGGGATTATCCGCTCCACAAAAATAATCGACCCTGACGGCAACATTGTTCGCGAGTATCCTAAAGTCACGCCCAAAGATCACGCCGTACAAATCGTCAAAGACCTCAGATCCTTACAATAGACCCCGCAAACCCCTTTGACGGTTGCAGCCAAAGCCTGAGTTACCTATACTAAACCCATACATAAGAGGGTTGAGACGTGAGTAGGTTACCGACGCCAGGGTCAGATGATGGAAATTGGGGCGATATTCTCAATGATTATCTTGAGCAAGCTCATAAAGATGATGGCACGTTAAAAGACGACATCCTCACGGACGCCGCTATAGCTCCGGCAAATATCGACGGCGATACAGGAACACCAAGCTTGCGTACGCTCGGTGACGGCGCGCAACAAGCCTACCCAGGCTCGGCTGGCGCGGCCAATGCGGCAACGATTGCAGC
>CAZEBF010000034.1:0-6311 GCA_964510235.1 uncultured Candidatus Saccharibacteria bacterium
GGTTATTTTCTATCAGGTAGGACCAGTCGCTACAATCTGGTTCGAAAACCGTGACCCCTGCTGCAAAGTCACTTTTTAGCTGTGCATACCGCGCACTAGCGAGCGTAGTTGGTGTGGCGCACATAATCACTTTTCCTGATTTGGTCTGCTTGGCAGCTGGTTTTACCATTGGCTCAACCGCCACTAGTGGTACTGCTATAATCTCTCGCAAACGAGTAATCAGCGTTGTACTTACTGTGTTGCAGGCAATAACAATCACCTGACAACCATGGGCGACAAGTTGCTGAAGGATTGGCACGACATACTGCATAAGCTCATCAGCAGGTTTATTGGCGTATGGAAAATGCTCGGGGTCGTGTTTAAAGATAATCTGGTTATCTGGCAGCACCTTCTGTAGCGCCTCCGCCACAGACTTGCCGCCAATGCCAGAATCAAACACCCCAATAATCGGCTTATTCTGCATACTTCCAGTATACCGAATCTGGTGGCAGTTGTTCTGGGATTGGCTCATGGACAAGTACAAAGTGAGGTATCTCTAACGGCTCGCGGATGCTTGGTTCGCCACGATCCATCAATGCAGTCACAGCCACCACTCGCTCGCTCATGCCCGGCAAGCTCAATACTTTTCGAGTATTGGTAAACCGGTTGAAGATATCCTCTATGAGCACTCCCTGCTCATAGCTTAGAACTTTAGTTGCTTCTTCTGCATTAAGGTAGTCGACGCTTCTATCTTGATGTTTTGTTAGCTGCACTTCAGGGATAGACAGTTGGTTACACAAAATGGCAGTCATCCAACTGGCGCCATTAGGGACTGCCACCAAGAATTCAGGGCGCTGCGCCACAATAAGCCCACCGAGTCTTTCAACAAGTGCATGAGCGACGGGATCATTTACTAGACGCTCCATATCAATTTTATTGTTGGCCTGAATTCCGCTGGCAAAGACTCTATCATCTCGAACAAAGCACTTTTCCAGAAAGTAATCTCGTATTTCTGAATGACTACTTGGCACTTGCATGTGTCTTTGCTGCGGAGCGGGCGGCGCGGATAACATTATCAAAGAGCGCCGCAACGGTTAACGGACCAACCCCGCCTTTTTGTGGGGTGATGGCAATATCAGGAAACTCGCGAACTTCTGCAGCCACATCACCAATTAGGCCATTGCTGTCGGTTGCTACACCTGCGTCAACAATGACAGCATCAGGTTTGACCATCTCAGTGGTAATTAAGCCCGGAACACCAGTGGCGCTAATGATGATATCGGCTTGGGCTATCTTGTCGCCTAGGCCTTCTGTCTGTTTATCGACAGTCAGTACATTGTATTCGGTATTCTTCCACATTTTGACCAGCGGCTTCCCAACCAGACGACCGTGTCCCACTACTACAATCTGATTGCCCTTACCTAGTTCAATATTGTAGCCAGCTAGTAGCCAGCTAATTGCAATTGGCGTTGGTGCGTCAAAAGGCGAGCCCTCTGCCAAACCGTCGACGTCCTTTTGCGGGCTAACTGCATTAAGAATCTGATCCGTTTGAGAAGGGTCAGGTAGTGGGATCTGTACAATAATGCCATGCACAGAATTGTCTTGATTGAGCTGCTTAATACGATCGAGCGCCTCAGCCTGGTCGATGGTATGCACATCGACTGTAATGCCAATATCATCACCATAGCGCTGTTTGATGCGCATGTAGCTATCTACTATGGGATCAGGGTTAGTGCGAATAATCGCTAGTTTTGGATTAACAGCTTCTGCTTGTTTGAGTCCACGGACCTGTTTTGCTTGCCGTTCCTGGATAAATTCGGCTAATTCGCGGCCATTTAGTTCTTTTGTCATTGTTTGCAATTTTACCACAATAACAGAGAAGATCCGACTTTATTGCCGGATCTTCAGAGTTCACATCAAGCAGGTTTAGTGCTTGAGTGGACGGTTGTCACTATCAGGCAACTTGTCTGTAGCAATCAGAATGACATCAATCAGCCACCAGATACCACAGCCACCAGCTGTCAGTAACTTGAGAATACCTAGTCCTACGTAGCCCATGTAAAAACGGTCAACGCCAAACTGCCCCAGTAGCACTGACAAGATCAGCGCTACAGTAAACTCTTTTTGCGGTCCTTGTGACTCAGTCATGATTGCTTACGCTGCAGCCTTTTTACCACCGCTCTTTTTGCCGCCAGGGCCAACGTACTTGTTCTCTTTTGCAAATGCTAGGTATGGGTAACCGACGTACGGCAATAGAATAAACAGTGCCGCGTAAATTGGCTCTTTACCAAATGACTTGGCAAGCTCAATTGATAGAATAACCTGCACAACCAGTACTGGAATCCAAGCAATAAAGTTTACGATTGGAATTGACATAAGCAGTGGTGCAAGTCCCCACCAACCTGGTTTACCAACAATTTCTGCCAAGACCCAGGTGTTGTAGACAGGTACAATTGCCTTCCAACCTTCCACACCAGCCTTTTCAAAGATCTTCCACATTGATGCAAGCATTACTACAACGAGCGCCAGCCATATTACTAGGAAGAAACCGCTGAACAAAAACGCGCCTGCTGCTTCGCCGCCACCTACTTCTGTTGTTGTGTACGTGTAATCGTACGTTTGTGCTAATAAATTGAGCATAAAGCCCTCCAAATTATGTTTATATCTTGATTATAGCTCATTGTTGTTTGGATTGAGTACGGTTTTTTCAGCTTGAAGGTTGCATAGAGATAATCATCCATTAACTACGCTATGCGACCACTTTGGTTTCATGGTAGTATTAACGCTAGAAGTAACTAACATAGGAAAAATTCCATGCAAGAAAATCCAACACCACAAAATCAAAATCCAGGTGAACCAGTCGCGCCGACAACTCCACCAGAGCCAATGACGCCTCCAACTCCACCAACAACTCCAATGCCACCTGCGCAGCCGATGCAACCTATGCAGCCGGCTCAACCATCTCAACCAGTGGGTGAACAAAAAGACTTTTTAGTCGCATCACTGTTATCTTACTTTGTAGGTAGCTTTGGTGTTGACCGCTTTTATCTCGGTTACACTGGTCTTGGTGTTCTTAAGCTCATCACCCTCGGCGGTTGCGGCATCTGGGCAATCGTTGACTTGATTCTCATCCTGACCGGTAGCCTCAAAGACGCCAAGGGACAGCCACTCAAAGATCGCGAGAAGAATCTCAAACTGGTCCTACTGATCATTGGTGCGCTCTTTATTGTTAGCTTCATCGCTAACTTTGCGCTTGGCCTGACTTCTTCATTCAGCGGTAACTAGGGAACTAGCTCCGCATGGCTGAGCAGTCCAATACTGGTACGCACAAGCAGCCTCGCAAAACACGCCGTAAACTACTATGGGAAGTGGTTGGTCTACAAACACCGGCCGGTCGTCTGAGCTTTTTTGCTATCATCACTTTTGGAGTGTTTGTTGTACCGTTTTCTTGGCTCGAGAACTTATCTCTCTGGAAACGGCTTGATATCCCCTCGCCTTCGATCGGCCTGACTCGTTCATACTGGCGGATATTGCATGGTGACTTTGTAGGCGCATGGCAACAGAACAAACTGATCTTTGTAGTAATCCTGATTGGCGGGGGTTTACTTATGTACGATATATATAAGCTCATTGTTAGTCAGCGGCGCGCAAAACAAAGCGTACATACCAACACATAACCCACTTGCCAATAACAGAGGTGTGTGGTATGCTTTTACGGTTATTTCAGCCGATACTGCATAGTAAGTATCAGCAACCCGATACCTGTAGGGGGCCAGCCCGGCCACCCGCAGGGTAGCCGGGCCAGTAGCTCAGCTGGTTAGAGCACCTGCCTCTTAAGCAGGGTGTCGAGGGTTCGAGTCCCTCCTGGCCCTCCAATGAAAGAACCGTCCTTGTGGGCGGTTTTTTCATTGGTCGTCTGGAGCGGCTTGGTTCCTCGACTTGGATTATCTGCAAGAAATACAATAGTCGAGGGTTCGGTCGGCAAAGTCACGCGCAGAAGCTTGCTTCGACCATGACTGCAGCCGTGCATTGCCCCTCCTGGCACTCCTTTAAGCGTTATACTTAGAGACTTCTTCAGAACTACTTTCTAGTCTGCTATGATTATTCTATGCAATCAGTCGGTGTTATTGGTGGTCTTGGACCAGAAACAACTGCTGAGTTCTATCTGGAAGTTATCTTTCAGTGCCAGAAGCAGAACAACCTACAGCGTCCACTCGTAGTTGTGTCTAGTGTCCCGCTTTTGTTTGACATTGAGCGTGACCTTATTGCTACCAATACTGGCAAGGAGCGATACATTCCTTTTCTAGTTGAGGAAGCCAAGCGACTCGAAAAAAGCGGTGTAGATTTTTTAGTTATGCCCTGCAATTCTCTCCATGTATTTATTGAAGAAATCCGAGCCGCAGTGGATATACCTGTTCTTAGTATTGTTGAAGAGACTATAGCTTACATAAAACAGAACAACTTTAAGAATATGGGGCTTATATCTACATCTGCAACTTTAGCTAATAATGTCTATGAAACAAAGTTAAAGGAGAAAGGTCTTTCTTTTGTTGCACCTAATGATCTTCAACGAGCAAAGTTGGATAAAATTATCCAACGGCTCATTGAGGGGCAGCATCTGAACCATGACCGTGAGCTGGTGCTTGACGTTGTTAAAGATCTATCTGAACAAGACGTAGATTGTGTTGCTCTAGCTTGTACCGATCTTCAGTTACTACTTCCAAAAAGTGATAAGGTGCACATCTTTGACACCATGGATGTCTTGGCTCGGGCAACCGTTAAAACTATACTTTCTTAATCATGAAACTATACTTGTCATCATATCGGCTCGGTAATCACCCGAATAAGCTAAAAGAGCTTGTTGGTAAGACAGACGCAAAAGTTGCTGTCTGCATGAACGCCCTAGACTACTCAAATGATGAAGCTCGTAAAGAGGAGTCACTGAAGAATGAGTTGAACGACATGAAATCTTTGGGTTTTGTTCCTGAACAAATCGATTTACGTGACTACTTTGATAGTGGTAGTGTATCAGATAAATTACGAGAGTATGATGCTATATGGATTCGAGGAGGTAACACTTTTATTCTTGCCAAAGCTTTTAGACAAAGCGGATTCGATCGCGCATTTAATGAACTAGTCGTAACAAATAAGCTTGTATACGCAGGCTATAGTGCAGCTTTCTGCGTATTAGCTGTTTCGTTACATGGGGTAGAGTTAGTCGACGATAAAGATGCCGAAGCCGAGCATTACAAATCGGGTGAGATATGGGCTGGCTTAGGTGCGATCGACTTCTATCCGATAGTTCACTTTAGATCAAATCACCATGAGTCTGACGATGTAGAGAAGGAGTACGAGTATGTTATTCAGAAAAGTCTTCCGCATAAGACATTTAAAGACGGGGATGTCTATGTGGTCAACGACTCATCTCAGCAGAGCTTAAACTAGTTGCAATTAGTTCTACTATGGCCCTCCAATGAAAGAACCGTCTTCTTAGGCGGTTTTTTCATTGGTCGTCTGGAGCGGCTTGGTTCCTCGACTTGGATTTTCTGCAAGAAAATACAATAGTCGAGGGTTCGGTCGGTAAGCTCGCTCGCAGGAGTTACACTCCGAGAACGAGTGAAACCGTGCGTTGCCCCTCCTGACAGAAGTTCTGCGCCTACCAAAGGCACGTCGAGTCCCTCCTAGAAATACACAAGTCGAGGGTTCGGTCACAAGGAGCTCTCGCAGATGCTTGCATCGAGAAACTGACGCGGTGTGCATTGCCCTTCCTGGACCTCCAATCCCGGCATGCTTAAACTCCTCTCAATGAGGAGTTTTTCTTTGGTATAGTTATCTCATGGAAGAATTGAAAATAAAGCAACTTTTGCAGACTAACGGCATACAAGAAGCTGTTAGTATTCGTAAGATTGATGTTGGGTTTACCAATACAGTTTTTAACATCGATAATAAGTACATACTCAAGATTTGTAGACTAAAGAGCAATGAAGCATTCTTCAAAAGAGAGGCACAATTATATAGATTCTTCAGTGACACCCTGCCGGTCCCGCAATTATTGAGATATGACGACTCAAGGTCGATTATCGACAATCACTACATGATCTACCCACTCATTGAAGGAGAAAACCTCTACAATGTCTGGCACACATTATCAGAAGAACAACGAAAAGATATCATTAGCCAACTGTGTGAAATATTAAAGCAAATCAACCAGACAGATATAGGTGCGCTACCTAATAACATGGACCTCGGAGATGGCACATCCTGGAAAGAAAAAATCCTGACCAAACTATACAAGTATCTAGACGCCGTCGACAAAATGGGTACGCTTAGTG
>CAZEBF010000035.1:0-5718 GCA_964510235.1 uncultured Candidatus Saccharibacteria bacterium
GTGGTACGTTTTGTGTTTGCAAACAAAGGAATTACGGCGCAAATCAAAAGCACGAGTGCAGCTAAAAGAGTAACGGACATTGGTGATCCGGTATCTGCTAGCGTGGCGGCATTTTCTTGCTCAAGTAACGTTGCCAAGCCGGCTGGGTCTTCAAAAAAGCCATCAACTAATCCATCAGTGTCTAGTTCTCCGCCGTCAACTAGATCGTAGGTAACGACGGTGACGGCCTGACCGTGAATGGTGGTCTCAGTAATCTCCGCATCCTCCACGTTTGCGTACTCTTGTGTGGTTGGATTGTATTTTCTGAATACAAGGTTATCTGAATCGACATCATAGTAGTAGAATTTAATGGTCGTGGTAAAGCCGGGCGTGCCGCAATCCCCTTCAATGTCGAACAGTCCGTTAGCGTACTCATAGTCGGTGTCTTGAACGTCAAGGAATGATTCCTCTGCTATGTCATCAGTTGTCAGTTCGCAGCCAGCACCCACATCCATGGCAACTGTTTTACCCGTGATTGAGCTGACATAGCCACCAATATTGGCTTGCGTATTATCAGGAATGCTGTCGCCGTTGAGATCATCTTCTGGACCGTCATTGTCGACGACCGTGATTTGCATTGTATTCACGAAAGCGTCATAAAATTCCGATCCGCTGCTGGTGGTACCAGTAATTGTGAGCATCACATCTTCGTTGACAGTACCATTATCAGCAGCGGTAATCTCAAAGGTCTTTACGCTCGACCATTCACTGTCATCAAAAACAACGGGGCTGGCATTGAACGATACTACACCAGGCACACTAGAAGTTAAGGCAATGCTTACAAATGCTTCATCAGGATCAGAAGAGATAATCGGCTCAGTTAGCCGTACCTCTACGGCAGTTGTCTCGCCTTCATAAATCGTATTATCCAGAGGCGTAAAATTAACCCTGGTTTCAGCAGCAAATACCGGACTAGAAATATATAGGACCGACATAATGACTGCACTAAGCCCAATAGCTAATCGCTTTAACACTGCTTCCCTCCACGTCTATTCAACAGCAGTATAACACGGCTTATGGTTGGTTGATACTTGTTGTGTTTCGCTAGCGTATTTTAGATGGATGTAGGAGTTTCTGCTGGTGGGTCTGCGTGCACTCTCGCCTCAAACAAGTCAATTAAATGACGAACTGCTTCGCACCTAGTTAGTTGTAGCTCATCGGCAACCCTATCTAACTCGGTATCAATAATCTTTTGCTCGACAGCTGTTTTCCATTCAGGTATTTCTTCGATTAAGGTGTCGAGTAAAGGCAGCGGGGCTTCTGCATGAGCCGGTCGACCTACGCCCCGTATTGTTCGTATAATTTCTCGCGGTTCTATTGCACCTATTTGTACCAGAAACCCTACATAGCGGCCGACTGATGGTGTGCTCAATCCAGTTGCCTCTACAAGTTCTTTCCTAGGTATAGGATTTTCTCTTGGATGGGTCGCGAAGACTGCGACAACCTGAGCTACACCTGGAGTGGTGAATGAACCTAGTTTCGAAGCGCCATTTCGAGCCTCCTCAAGTGTGATAGGTTCTAGGTTAGACGGTAGCGCGCCGTTCAAGAAAGTGATTGCTTCCTCTGGATTTGACATAAGGTAAATATAACACAAATATCGATTTAAGTCAATATCTTAGCGACCTCTTTTGAGTTCTGTATATGCCTACCTGTCCCGTGTAGTAAGATAGGCCGGTTTAGCTCCACACCGTCGATATACTTCGCAACTATACGAGCGACACCGAAGCGTATTTGCTAACTTTGCTGCCATCATATTGAACGATAGCAACGGTATCAGCTTTACCAGCAATTGAGATCTTACTTTCATTGAGCCTACTAACAAGTGCTTCCATTTCTTCTTTGGTGCCCGTCCCAATGCCCAAGTGCGGAATAAATGGAATATCGTGCCTTAGCTCGCTCTCTAAAACACCAGTGTATAGCAGGTCGTGGACGGCATTTATCTGATCAAAACCGATTGAAGGTATCAGAAAGGCATGGTAGAAATCTTTTGCATCGTTTTCGACAACTTTGGCCGACTCAAACTCTATACTGAATGTGCCCATACCACTCAGCTTTGTCTTCACATGTTCAACTAACTCGTCAGCGGTGATTTTGTCTGTACTAAATACTAGGGTAATGTGCGGGTCTACAACGTCAAAGTATTTTGGATCATGTTCTTTTCGAATAGTTTGAATAGTCTCAAAGTCTTCTTTACTAATGTTTGGATATATTAATGCTAAGTTTGCCATTACTTAATAATAGCAAAACCAGGCATTTCTGCCTCGTTGCGAAGTACGTACTTCGACTCCGCGTACTGGTTACAGACCTTTTGGTCAGTCAAGATACTTAACCAGTTTATTGAACTGGCCCTTTGTGAGGAATACTCGATGCACATCTGGGTCTTTAGTTTTTCCTGTGTGCGTTGCATTCTGAGTGGTCCCCCAGCCTACAATTGCCTTGTTCTTTAAGTTTACGCAATGTAGTAGTATTCTTTGTTCACGTCTCGATTATAACAACTACACAGTATCGCGAGTACTCTATCGGCACCCTGTTTAATACATGATACTTGGTCATGGAAAAAGGGTTAGAAAACGGGCACACCGCTACTTTGATAGTGTATTTGCAAAAAGTCATTCGTTCGCTATACTAGTAAGTACTATTTACCAGTAAACAGAATATACCAATGCGCACTAAATACAGTCACGAACAAATCATTAAAACTAAAAGTATCGCCAGGATTATTGGAGACACTAGTAATGTGTTAATTCTTTATGAACTAATGAACTTTGGTGAGAAATCGTTTAATGAACTTAAAAGAATGACAGATATTAATGCCGTAACTCTGTCCAAGAAACTAATGCTTCTTAAGGCGCAAGGGCTGGTGGACTGCCGCAAGTGCGGTATAGAAAATCATTATTTTGTTACAGAAAAATCTGAGGACTTTCGACCTCTTATAAGGGATATAGAAAGTTTAGTAATTAACGTGTAAGGAGATGATATGAGCATACTTGATTCAATACAAAACCTAATTGGTGGGGCTTCTGACTCGGTACAAGGTTCAGTCGGTGATGTTGTCGGTGGTCTCGGTGAAATTCCAGGAGTACAAGAAGTACAGGATGTTGCAGGTAATGCAACTGATGCCGTGACGTCTGCTACTGATGGGGCAACCGATGCCGTTACTTCTGTTACTGAACAAGGTCAAACGGCAGTTGAAGATATAACAAACAATTTAGGTCTGTAAGTTTGGGACAGGTCCAGGAACTCTTAGCCTAGATTTTGGACCTAGTCTTGTCCCGTGCTCCGATCAAGGATCCTGCACAGATAGTGTTAACCACTGTGAAATGATGTCAGCCAAAGCTTGTTCTTTGTCCTTCAGGTCGTCCATGTCTTTAAAACCAATTACCTTACGTATGTTTGAATTCCACTCAACTATCCCGTGATCATCAGTCAGTACTGGCTCACCATTCTTATCTTCTTGTTTAGAGGCGCCCATATGCAAAACTAGCTTCACAACACTCTCTTTGCTCATAGATTAAACTATAACAAAACAAAGAAAAAGAGCCATCGTGTTGGACGGCACGTGTTCTTTGGCTCCCTATGTCGGTCGCCGACTCCGCAGCGGAATAGCTAGCCAATCTTGGATTGCACAATTAAGCAAATATTGGCTCACAGTAATGCCGGCTAGGTCTTCGAACTCTTTGCGCAATATAAGGCGAATCTACGGAGTAAGACGTGTTATTTGTTTTTGCCTTCTCGCCACACGTCAACCGCCCAAATAATCCCTAAGGCAAGCGGCACATCGACATCGTTAGCAATCTCAACCATATACTTATCCCTAACAGTGAGCCATTTCTGATCCACTTCAATTATCACGCTATCACCGTCTCTGACTTGGTAATTTTTCTCGATAAAGTTACCGGTTAGCTCCCATTTGTGACCATTAGTAAGCTCTATGGTTATTCGGGATCTGATTGGTGAAATGTGGGCTCGAGCTTTTGCCACGTGGCCGCCGTCAGTATCAAAATAATCCATTTGTTTTGGTATGTTGATGATTTTCCCCTTGGCAGTGTAGATGACGGTATCATTGGCATCCATGATTTCTGCCTTAGACCCCAAACCGATCTTTGCATCTATCCTATAGACTTTGTGTTTTGCTTCTTCGTCATCGTAAACAGTAAAATCTCTACCAAGTCCAATCTTACTCTTTACTAAAAACCGTTTTCTGTCATTTGAAGATTCCTTCATGGCTTTAAGCTGCAGCCTTGGGTGCTACTTTTTTCTTGTCTTTACCAGCTTTCACGTTAAACAGGTGAATGGATGCAAAAAGTACTATGTAAGACGCGTAAACTAATATACCAAGTAAACCTTGTCCTGCGCTTGCTGCCGAAGCATCATTCACACCGTCTGCCCCTGTCAGTAAAGAGAAGTCCCATGTAGCATGAAGCACCATTGTCACCCATAAAAGCCCGGTTTTTCTAAAAATTGCATAATAGACTGCACCAGCACCAAATGTGAACAGCACTTGAGTTAAGGTAGTCTTGACGTCTTGGCCGTTAAAAATGTTAAGTGCATGCATCGCGCCAAAAAGACCTGATGTGAATAAAAAAACTTTGATTTCACTCAATCCTGATCCTCTAGCGCCTCGTAGTAAAAGTCCGCGTGTCATAAGTTCCTCAGAATAACCTACAAGCCCAGTAGCAATTGCCGCGTATAAAATAAATGTAGAACTTCTATCGCCAATGTTACCAAAAGCTATATTCCCGATTGTGCCTATAACTGCGAATATGACCAATAAGTACATCCAGTTGTGGCCCTGAATCTTAAACTTATCTTTAAAAACGTCTTGCGACCAACCACTCCATTTTGCAAACACGCCTACGTAGAGTGACGCTACAGCTACTGGCAACAGTATGCCTCTGAGCATGTTTGAGCTTGTTTCTGTAAAATCGGTGTACGGAACACCCGACAGTTTCTGTAATCCAACTATAACTATTATGTAGCCCAAGAAAACCAATAACGAATTCTTGATTGTTGGCATCACTTTATACACATTATCTGGATGTGTCTTCCCTGTGTCCATCTGTACCCCCTCTACTTTATATCTTGAATTATACGCCCGGCTTTGTATTTTGAAAACAACAATAGCAAGGAGTTGTTGTGGCGATATTGAGAGGGGTACTGCTTTGAAAGGCTACGCCCAGAATCGAATAAACTGGCTCAGTATACCGGTCACTGACTTTAGTTGATAGGGGCGCTGAATTCTTGCGGTATGCATTTCTCTATGCATTCTTTCATGTGAGTCTTTCTGTAGGTGTCATTACTCCACTTGCCTTCAAGCTGGCTTCCATCAGCCCATATATAGGCGACGACTTCTGTCGCCTGGTCATTAACCAAGATGCTCAGATTAGTTGGCGTGTAGTTCGGTCCTTCCCACTTGTCAATCATCTCAAGCGATTCCTCGTCTACGTCGTACAGTATGTAGCCACTGGCATATGCGCCAGGGGACCTAGTCATGCCCGGAAAATGCTCGCCCGTAACCAGGGACACCGCGTAATCACTCAGCACATATTTGTCTTGCTTAAAAGACTTACTAGTAAGCGCTCTTACAATTTCCGGATTCTGTAATGTACCATAAACGAACAAATCAGCCATGTCCCTATAGTATCAAAGTCCTGCAGCGTGAATGCTTGCTGGACTTTG
>CAZEBF010000036.1:0-5661 GCA_964510235.1 uncultured Candidatus Saccharibacteria bacterium
CAAACATCTCAGCAAATAACCCCACTAAGTGCCGTCCTAGTGGGGTTTTTGGTATGGTTTCGGGCAAGATATTCGCTAGGGTGATGGACGCAAATAACCCAATACGATTGGCTTATTATACGAGTGCTTGACCTTCTTGGCGCCTTTATTCCCGTCCTGGTTATTTACGTTTTGATCGACAGAGATAAAGTACCCATTGTGGCTTTCAAACACAACTGATACATGTCCATACGGATTGTTTTCCCATGGAGCCCAGACCGCAAGGTCACCAGGCTGAGGCTGCTCTCCAGCTTCGTATGGAATCTTGACCCAGAATGAGTCTTGTTCAACGTCCCAAATATCAGCAGCATTACTTGGCTTCAGAGGATGATCAAGCCATAAAGCATATGCATCGGCAAAATCTTTGCACTGAGGACCATACATGCCGTCGCCATCATATACGGTTCCGACCGCATTGTTCAGCCACTGTCTAATGGCTTCAGAGTCTAGCCCATTCGTAGCGGCCGGTACTTGAAGCATCTTGCCTTCTATGTGGTAGGACTTTTTCAGAGTACCGTTATCGGAAACTGCTTCAAGCTCTGCATACACCACCCCAGTGGCGTTTTCCTCAATGATTCTTCTGGTTTCTTCTAGAGCTGTTTCTTGACTTTCGGTTCGAGAAAAGAGCTGCTCACCCTCCAGGGCAAGTTTGTCATCAATGTATAGCTTTGCATGAACTAAAATTCCGTCTCTCCTCTCCCAGCTATTTGTCTGTGCCAGTGTATCATGATTTTGCTTGCGGTTATACGCTCGCAGAGGCTAGCCAACGACGCACACTAGCCTATACGAAACCTTGCACCGTTTCCTGTTGAACCAATGTGTGACCAAATGTGCTGCGCCATAAGTTGCGCACCTTTATTGCTGGGGTGGAGGTTATCAGCCATATAGCCGGCAGCATTAGCGGTCGCATAATCCCCCATGATGTCATAGAAGTTGATGTGAATAACGCCCTGTGCTGCTGCAACTGACTGGTTCGAGCTGCGTTGCTGATCGTAGTTGCCGTTTTCTCTGCCGTTCTGACCACACATAGTCATAATGATCGGTTCCCCTCCGTTACTTCTCACTCGACTTATGAAGGCATTTAGTTGCGTCTCCCAGTTGGCTTGGCTCCAGAGAAGGAGGTCATTTGTAAACATGACGATAGCAATTTTGGGTTGTACGATATCAATCCATTTACCCCAGTCCGGGCCAGTTGTTCTAACGAACGTAGAAAGAAACTTTCCGTTTACCCCCATATTATGCACACGCGGACCTGTCGTTAGGCTATGAGGTTGCACACCGATCAGGTATGTATTAACAGCTGTACCCGCACTATTTGCTGCTCGTACCTCTAGGCTGCCTGTGAGTATCTCACTGTTCACAGTGATGACCTTTATGCTGTTGTCGTTATTCCATGTCTCGGATACGTTTGTCCAAGAGCCAAAAACCCCACCCAATCTGTATGAAAAGTTGCCGGCGCCCGATCCATCTACCATGTATAAACTAAAGCTGTTTACTGGTACGCCGGTGGTGGCCACGATTGTGTTGCTTCCGCTGAGGTTGTTTGACCAAGTCGCAACCTTACTGCTACCGTTTGCAAACATGACACTTGCGTTTGGAGTCCCCGCTTGAAATGGTCCAACGCTCCATGCTTCAGAAATTGTTCCTAGTGTCCATGCGTCACCACCACTCGTGAATGACCAATGATCTCGCCACGTGCCATAGAAACCATAGTCCGCAGTTTGCCCCCATCTGTTGACCATGAGCTGTCTAAGCTGTTCGGGGTAGCCACCATTGGTAACGCCCACTGTGCCTTCGGTTGTGCTATCTCCAAAGCAAGCGATAACCCTATCTTCTGGATCAGCAATCGCACGCCATGCCTGCAACATTATCCAGATCCCACGGTAGTTACAATGAGTGCATAGCCAGCACCCCCCGCGCCCCCAGCACCAGAGTTTGCGCCATTAGTTGAAGCACCGCCACCGCCACCAGACGCACCCCGAGCTCCAGTGCCGCCACTGCCACCAGCTACAGTGCCGCCAGCATCACCAGCGCCACCGCCACCGCCACCGCCACCACACAGTCCCGTGCTCGCCACACTACCATTACCACCAGCGCCTCCGCTAGCAGTACCGCTTGAGCCATAGATACCCTCAGACATATACCCAGGTTTTCCACCACTACCACCAGCAGCAACGGCATTTGATGTATTCAAGCCACCGCCACCGCCACCAGTTCCTGTGTATACTGTAATCCCGTTTGCGCCTGGGATTTGGCCGAAAAGTGGACCACCAGCAGCACCAGCAGTATTACTACCGGCGCCTCCGCTCATGCCACCGACCAAGCCATATGCTTGCGTGAGCGTCTGGTTGGCAGTTGCGGTTGCAGCGCCCCCAGCGCCACCACCACCGCCACCAGCCTGGAAAAACGACCCAAAAGTTGTAGCTGCGCCCGCTGATCCTGTGGTTCCGTTCGTGTTGTTAGCTGTTGCTGCGCTGGCACCGGCGCCACCACCACCTATGGTTACTGATACCGTAGACGAAAGCAAAGTAGCGGGTAGTGCTGTTAGCTTAGTTGCTGCACCACTCCATCCCGCGTTTCCACCATAGCGGTTAGAGCCAGCAGCACCCCTACGGCCACTGCCACCACCACCGCCACCGCCAATCAAGTAGATATCTACGGTGAGTGCGTTAGCAGGCTTTGTCCACGTACCACTACTTGTGAACTCTTGTATATTCTGACTAATGGCACTTACGGTAACTGTTCCGGCCCCACCATCCACTACCTTTGAAATGCCCGCGCCTTCGACGAGTTCATAAGTTGCGCTAGAGTTTGCCGGGATTACGACAGACCAACCATTTGTGCTGATTTTGGTCACAAAAGCCGTCCCGTTTGTTACAAGCTTCGTGTCTCCACTCATCGTTGCGCCAGTCCCCGCCTGGAAGGTGACATCTCCTGTACCGATGTTCGTCACTCTTAATTGTGTACCGATAGGTATCGCGGCATCGCTGTTCTGTGGTAAAGTTTGGGTCGAAGCAGAAGAGTTACTGCGAGTTATGTGCTTGCCCGCGTCAGTGAGTAGTAGTGTATACGACGTACCAGTCTGGGCATTTATAGAAGGCGAGAGGTTGGCAGCTATTGTACCCTCGCTATTATTAATAGCGAGCCTGGCTGCTTCGGATCGAGTAAGACTTAAATCCGTACCAGAGCTACCACCAGGACCAAGGTTAATCGCTGGAGTATCTGCCGCATGAAAGTATAGCTTTGGCTGAGCATCTGTGTTGTTGCGGAAGAGCGTGAAAGCTGCACCAAAAAATCCAGCAAAAGCTATTTTACCGTTTCCTCCAGCGTCCACTGTAGTGGTTCCAGTAAGTGTCTTATCGCCCGCTACAGTTTGATTACCGGTAAGCTTCACGTTCGCACCATCCAAGTTGTCTATGTACGCCTTTGTAGACTGTTGAGTCGGAGCCTGAGTGTCGCTGTTGGATGCCATATTGTCTTCATCGAGCAATGCCGAGCCCCCTATAGAAGCCAGCCAGCCATTAGTGCTTACTTTGGTTACGAGCGCGGTCTTGTTCGTAGTGAGGCTGGTGTCACCAGTCAATGTTGCGCCTGTACCTGCCTGCAGTGTGACCGTTCCGGCGCCTATGTTGAATATCCGTATCTGCGTACCGACAGCGATAGCTACATCGCTGTTTTGAGGGAATGTCTGGGTTGACGCGCTGCCGTTACTGCGGGTAATTTGTTTACCTGCATCTGCGAGAACAAGTGTGTATGACGTTCCTGTTTGGGCGTTAATTGAGGGTGAAAGGTTAGCGGCGAGTGTCCCTGTACTGTTCGCGATGGAGAGCATTTTTGCGCTCGGTCGGGATAGCGGGGTATCGGGTATCAGCGTAGTACCGTCACCAAAACCAATACCAGCTCCTGTTACACCAAGAAACGCTGAAAACACCTTATCAAAAGGTGCAACCTCGGCATACGGTGAGTTACCTGATGTCGTTCCCCAGGCTCTCCAAGTCGACTGAGTACTTTTTACGAGCGTTCCTATGGGGTCTCCGCCTATTACGGCTGCGATGTGCGTTGCAATAACACCGCGCTGGTACACATCAGGGTGTGTACCGTCAAATCCTGCTCCTGTGTTGGTGACAACTGTCGATGAATCTATTACTGGAACGCCTATTGCATAGGCCGCTGGTCGAGCGGCGGTGTATTCAGAGTTAGGAAATGCATTACTTCGATATGGTATCCACAAGACAACATCCTCTGCGGTATGTGATTGCACAGCGCTCACAAGGGCAGGCACATCAGTTGCATAGCTCGTGTCGTTCGCGCCGGTAGCAACAATAACAAGCTTGAGTGTTCCGGCTGTCTCAAGCGTATCGATGAGATCAAATGCACGGTGCGGGTTGCTCGTATACTGCGAAGAGGTAGCCCCAGATTCACCGACTGGCCAGAACCGTACAATATGCTCTAGAGTTGGTCGAATTATTTCTGGGCAGGTCGTACCACTGGAGGTTATATGCAGTGTGTGTGATGTGTTTGAAATCGCTCCAGAAGTCCAGATATTTCCCGACTTCGTCGCTGCGCTACAGTTAATAGTGCCGAGAATAGTGCCGCCGGGGCCATCACGAATGGTCATAGTGCCAAAACTTGGATCAGTGCGGTAGGCTACTGTAAAACCAGTACAGGTAGCAACGTGGGTTAATACCTGGCCGTTGGTTAATGTTGAGCCCTGCCCAGCTAGCGAAACCGTGGCCACTGTTCCATCTGTTGAAGTGGCCGTGGCCGAGACGGCGCCCTGGGCGTGTACAGCATACGGCATATTTTTTGGGCGTGCGAGTTGTTCGTTTATGAGTTGCTCTACTAACTGTGGCCATCCTGGGGCGTAGGTTGTGCCGATATCACCCAGTGAGTCGGTAATACAGACCACGTCTATTGGCGCAGCTGTTGTGGCGCTATTTAGGGCCGAGAACCAGTTTTCAAGACCGGTCGTTTTGTAGCCAACACCGCCGGTTAGTTTTGGTGAGGAGAGAATAGAATCAGCGTAGTTCTTGGTTACAGCATCCGTGGCGCTGACTGGATCATCGATGTTGGACAGGAGCGCGCCGCCAAATCCGAGATTGTTTGCTCCCAATCTACTAATAGTTGTGTCTGGAGCACTACTGCCATCACCGAACAATACCCCGGCATTAGCGGAAAGGGCAAGCTTGCTGTTTGTATCGCTGTCTGCTGCGTTACCATACAGACTAACCACGCCACCTGCCCCAGTCACGCCGTCGATAACTACCTTGCCGTCAGTGCCGTGTTCGGATCTAAGCTGATCACTTAAAGTCTTGATGCCGGCTACCGATTGATTGCCTGTCGTCTTAACATTATTACCGTCTAGACTATCAACATATGCTTTTGTGACCGCGTCCGTTGGGTTTGAAGGAGTCGGGACAGTAACTGTACCAGTAAAGGTTGGGCTAGCAAGAGGCGCATAATCACCTAGCGTTCCGCTGGTATCCAGCGTTCCATCGGCATTGTGTTCCACATCAAGAAACTCATTGAGGATGCCCCCCCAGGTACCGTCATCTGAACCAACTATTGGTAATCTTGGCATGTTTTTATCTCATATCTACCGTCATTAACCCTCTCATTGTA
>CAZEBF010000037.1:0-4933 GCA_964510235.1 uncultured Candidatus Saccharibacteria bacterium
CCAAAATCACTTCGTTTGCGAAAGCGTGAACTTGACCCTAACAAACGCAAACGCCAGAACAAACCGTAGCGATAAACTACCTTCTGCTTGTCTGTCTTGTTATACTAGTAATAAGATGGCAGTCCCAGCAATATCACTGAGTAAACTTACCAAACGCTATGGCGCAAGTCGTGGCGTATCTGACATCGACCTTCGCGTAGAAAAAGGCGAGGTGTTTGGATTTTTAGGGCCAAACGGTGCTGGCAAGACTACAACAATTAGAATGCTGATGGATTTTATTCGACCATCAAGTGGCGAAGCCAAGGTACTCGGCCTGGACTGTCAACAACAGCCAACACAAATCCACAAGCGTGTAGGCTTCTTGGCTGGCGACATGGAAATGGACCCTCGCTTAACCGGCCGGCAGTATCTGGAATATGTATCTAACTTACGCGGTGGTGTGCCATGGAGCAAAACCCAAGTACTAATTGATCGTTTGCAGTGCGAGACAGATCGCAAGATTGGCAAACTATCGCGTGGCAACAAACAGAAAGTTGCACTAGTTAGTGCGCTCATGGACAATCCTGAAGTTCTGATACTTGATGAGCCAACCAGCGGGCTCGATCCAATAATGCAATCGGAGTTTAACGCAATTATCCGTGAACATCGCGCAAAAGGCAAAACCGCATTCATCTCTTCACACGATCTCAGTGAGGTCGAGCAGATATGTGACCGGATTGGTTTTATTCGCGAGGGTCAGCTAATAGCGGTTCAGCCGCTGAAGGAACTCACCAAACAAGCCTTCAAACGTGTAAGCGTCACACTCATCGGCAAACCAAGTAAAGCAGAATTCCAAAAGATCAAAGACGTCACCAGTGTGTCCATCACCAACCAGACGATACACCTGAAATTACAAGGTGACGTTAACCCTCTGTTGAAAGTACTCAGTCAACACAAGATCAAAGACCTTAGCATTCAAGATGCAAATCTGGATGATATATTCATGAGTTTTTATGAGTCTGAGGAGGCAGCAAATGTTTAAGAGCATCCTTGCTAAAACTCTGTATGAAAAGCGTTGGATGATGTTAGCGTGGGGTCTCGGTATGATCATAACTGCTGCTATCACCATGGCTCTATACCCCTCATTTAGTCAGCTTGGTGCCGATGAGTTTGTGAATTCTGTACCAGATTCACTCAAGTCATTGATTGGTTCTGTTGAAAGCTTCAAGTCCATTCCTGGCTATGTGGCACAACAGATTTATGGCCCACAAATTCCTATCATGACTATTGTGTTGGCAGTTGTGCTATATATTGGCATTGGTGTTGGTGAGGAAGATCGTGGTATTTTGCAAACTCTTATGGCACAGCCAATCACTCGTACGAGCCTATACTTACAGAAGTTTTATGCTGGCGCAGTTGTTCTGACAATTGTAAGTGTTACCGTCGCCATCGGCGTACTCGGCGGTGTCGTAGCATTGGGTGAAAGTATCTCAATTGTCAGGTTACTGCAGGCAACAATTATGCTCAGTCTACTCAATGTTGCATACGGTGTGGTGGCCTATGCAATTGGCATGGGAACAGGCAAAAAAGCACTCGCCATTGGCGTCTCCAGCGCCTACGCATTCCTAAGTTTCTTCATCTCCTCACTAGCACCTTCCGTCAAAGCACTGCAGCCATTCGAAAAACTGTCAGTCTTTTACTACTACAATGCACCGCAACCTGTTGTAGCCGGCTTAGACTGGTCAAACGTTCTGGTGATTTTAGGATTCATTGCCGTGCTATTGGGAGCAGGCTTGCTTGGTTTCTTACGACGCGATATTGATATCTAGGAGATAACCTTGGCGCGGACGCAAGAAATCGGCACCGGTCCAAACTGACGGCTGTCGGTGCTTTCACTTTGATTATCTCCGTTCACTATAATACTTTCGGAATGAATCGATACTATACGCTTTATCTTCTCTAATCCGGCATGTTCAATAATTACCACATCCAGCGGCTTTAGATTCCTATACAGCCCGTGGGCAATAACAATCTGGCCTGGGTTCAGATACGGCATCATGCTACGACCATGCACACGGCGTACAATCAGTAGTTTACGCTTTTTTTGTTTCCCAGAAGATCTTGGCAATTTCATCAATCATTTCCAGTAGCTTTTCGCCTTCGGCTGGCTCAAGGTGATGCTTACATTCACCAGCTTGCTTGGTTGCTTTCCAGAATTTGTCATGGAGGTCAGGATACTTTTCTAGATGTTCAGGCTTAAAGTAATCGGTCCACAGCACCCATAGGTGATGCTTGACGAGCTCAGCTCGTTGTTCTTTTAGTATCACAGCTCGCAGTTTATTATGTTCGTCCAAGTCAGGGTACTTCTTCATCATCATGAGTACGCTTTCAGCTTCTATTCGTGCCTGTGCCGGATCATACACGCCACACGGCAAATCACAATGTGCATAGACTGGTTTTATTTTGAACATCTCACCTCCCTTTGTTTGTTCTATTATAACGTATTATTCGTGTTGCCAGGCAGGTGACACAATTTGGCGTAATTCTTGCGGGCGAATCGGTGCAGCTGCTGCAATCAGCCAGTCCGGCAGGGTAGCAAAAAACATGCTGTCACCCTTTTGTGGGCTTTGCGCCAAGCTCATCACCATTACATCACAGTAATGCTGGCTCTCTGCAGTATAAAGCTCAGGGATATGTTCCCTAGCATGAGTGATCAAGTCGTCATAAAAGATTGGCATATCATCTGTATCAGACATAGCATCAAATAGTATGCGGAGTCGCACACGTAGTCCGTTTATGCTCATGGCTCGAGCGTCGTACATATCACTCACCATTTCAGCACGCCCTTGCATTTTACCCGTAAACATCGATCTAAATGATTCTTCTATGCCATCATGAGAGGCAAAAAACTCCTTCAATGCATGCGCGTAACTTCTCTGTCTGAGTGCCGGAGGCATGTTGTTACGAAGAATGTGCGCTAGTGCTGTTCCAGCGACACCAAGTCCAACAAACAAAGCTCTTCCAATTTCTTCTGTGTCAGGTCGATCGCTAAATGCTACATCAACTTCTCGTTCAAAATTTTGGAAATCTTCTGCATTCAAGCTGTAACCACCCTCGCCCGTTTCTACAATGGAGTATGTGCGCTCGTTTACTCTCTCGAGTGTATGTAGTGGCGGGTCTCCGATTATTACAGTTGCGTCTTCTTCGCGCATACGTGGAAGATCATAATAGTCAGCCAGTTTGTCTCGCATGTTTTCGGCAGTACAGGCAAAAGCAACGCTGTTAAACGCCCGTTCTTCCTCATGCGTGGACATATTATCGACCCACCTTTCGCCATTTTTCTATTTCGGCGTGATGACCACTAAGCAAAACATCAGGTACTTTGGCTTCACGGAAGGTTTCTGGACGGGTGTACTGGGCGTGTTCAATGTTCTTGTCGTCTTCCTGGAATGATTCTTTCTCGGCACTTGTTTCACCACCCAGTACACCTGGCAGTAAGCGCACAACGCTGTCTGCAATAATCAAAGCCGGTAGTTCGCCTCCAGTTAGGACATAGCTGCCAATGCATACTTGTTTGTCGACATACTTGATGACTCGCTCGTCATAGCCCTCATATCGTGGGCAGACGATGATCAGATCCTGCTTATTTGCAGCAAACTGCTTGGCTATTGATTGTTTATAGAACTCGCCTCGGGGAGTAGGCAGAAGCACCAGTCCATCAGGTGAAGTTTTCTTGGCATGCTCGATAGCCGCCACAATTGGCTCAGGTCGAAGCACCATACCATCACCACCACCATACGGTGTATCATCTACCTGCTTGCGCGGGCCTATTCCAAAATCACGTAAATTAATCAGATCAAAAGTGACTGCACCCTTATCTTGGGCCTTCCATAGCATACTGGCATTCAAGTAAGGCTCAAGCGCCTCCGGAAATAGTGTGATGATATGAATCTTCATAAGACTACTATTATAACACTTTTCTGCTAAATAAAAAACGGCAGTGCTTGCCTACCGTTTTTCACTGATTCATCACGTTACTAAATATCTAGATCGTCTAGATCGGCTAGCTCTTTGCGAGTGTTCTTGAGGCGATCGCTCTCCTCTTCAACTGGCTCTTCGTCATCAACTACCGTATCATCAACGACTGATGTGTCATCAGAAGCGGCGGTATCATCTGATTTTGGCTCAGCCTTGCGAGGAGGTCGGTCACCTTCTGGGCGCGGTTCGCCATTATCAACAATTTTGAGGTTATAGCGGGCATCATTCTTGGTGCCGAGTGCGCGCAACAGCGTTCGCAAACTCTGGGCGGTTGCACCGCGCTTGCCAATCACACGACCGAGATCTTCTGGATCAACGGTTAGCTCTAACAGAACGCCCTTTTCGTCGATGGTTCGATCAATAACAACTGCGTCTGGCTTACCTACAAGTGACTTTACGATATATTCTATGAATTGCTGGTCAATACTGCTCATGCTGTCTCTCCTCATTTACTGACAAGTATCATTATACGCCACATTGGACGCCAAAATGATGTGGAATTTGGAACAAGCTTACGCTTTGGCTTCGTCTTCGGCAGGAGCATCTTCTGGAGCTGCTGTTTCTTCGCTGGCAACCTCTTCTGGAGCTGGTGTTGCTTCTGCTTCTGGAGCTTCCTTTACCTCTTCGGCTTTTTCTTCAGCTGGACGGTTACGACGGAGCTTTTCAGTATTACGAATAGCCCGCTTCTTATCAGCCGGGACTTCTACCCAGTCTGGTAGTTTGACACCTTGGCTTTTAAGCAAGCGAATCACACGTGGTGATGGCTGTGCACCGTTCTTGAGATATAACTCGGCTTTTTCTTTGTCGAGAATCGCTTCTTTTGTATGTGGGTTTAAGCTACCAAGTTGAGCTACAACTCGGCCACTGGTTGGGGTCCGGCGTGAGTCTTGAACGACAACGCGGAATTGAGCGTGAC
>CAZEBF010000038.1:0-4733 GCA_964510235.1 uncultured Candidatus Saccharibacteria bacterium
GACCCAGACAAAGTCTATGCCGCACAGAAGCGAGCACTGGGGAGCTTTGTATGTCCGTAGTCATGGTGACCGGCCCGATGTCCAGCGGTAACCGCATTCTAGCCCGTGTACTAGCCAGCGGGCCTGAGGTTCGTGCGTTTGTCGACAAATCACACGGCACCAAAGACCAAGATACACACTACGACCTAGTGGTCGTCATCACTCGCGACAGAAAGAAAACCGAAGAATCCATCCCCATCCGCCACCTGCCGAACAGAATCATCGCCATAGACGATTCTCTAAAAGGTATCGCCGAGCGCTACCCGGACGCCCTGAAAGTAACATACGAGGAACTGGTGCGCGATGCCGATGGTATAATCGCAAAAGTAGCCGACGAGCTCTATGTCGAACCCTGGCCTAACAAATGGAAGATGTTCGACGCCAACCAAATCCCACCAGACAAGAAAGACCCCTCATGGACTATTCATCCGCCGACATCACCGTAATCACCCCTACCGTTGCGGGGCGAGAAGCCTTTCTGGCTGACTGCAAAAACTCAGTCAATTGGCAAACACAGCCAGTAGCCGAGCATATTATAGAAAACGCTAATGGTCGCAAGGCACCAGTAGTTAGAAACGCAATGGTCAAGAAAGTAAAAACTGACTGGATCTTAACACTCGATGACGATGACTGGCTGTACCCAGAGTACGTTGAGAACATCGTTCCACATATGCATAAAGCTGACGTCATATTCACCTGGCCTCGCTGGCAAGGCGTTAAAGGCCAACCGCACTTTTTGTACAAAACGTTTAGTCCGGATACTTTGGAAGAGTTTTGCCCTTGGCAGCAGACCGCCGTTATTCGTAAATCCTACTGGGAGAAAGTTGGCGGTCAAAAGACAGTACACCTCGAAGACAGACAGCTCTGGATTGATCTACGCGACGCCGGAGCTAGATTTTATACCGTAGAAAAAGCCCTGTTTGTGTACCGCTGGCATGATGGACAAGCTAGAGGCGGCATCCGTGTGCCAGCTAAAAACTCTTAGCGGTTCAGTTTATATCGACGTTTGCGATATGTGTAAGCAATAAGACCAGCACCAACTAGTATTAAAGCGCCGTAAAGAATGTACTGTTGATTGCGACCTGTGTCAGAAAGTGGCTCGCCGGTAACTGCATCACAGCCTTGACTATACTCACAGTTGCCATAGGTGTCGGCACCGTACGGAGCAGCTTGCACTGGGGTCACCAAAAGTAGCAGCGCCACTACAATAAGGATGGCTGCTGAAATCTGTAAACGTATATGCTTAGCTATCATTAATGTCTATGTTACTATAATTTAAGAAAAGAAACGAGGGGAACCATGTTTGGACTAGGCTTACAAGAACTGATTGTTATACTACTGATCTTGCTGCTTTTGTTTGGCGCAAAGAAGCTACCAGAGCTCTCACGAAGCCTCGGTGACTCTGCCCGAGAATTACGTAAAGGATTTGAAGGTGACACCAAAGACGACAGCAAAAAAACCGCCAGCAAGCCCGCCAAAAAAACAGACAAATAGCGCTACCAAGTCATTTGAAGGGCATCTACGGGAGCTTTATAACCGTTTTGCTATAGTTGCGATTGTTTTCGTGCTAGCTTGTATCGTTGGCTACGTCTTTCGTGAACAGTTGCAAACATTCTTACTGCAGCCACTAAACACACAAACTCTGGTATATACATCTCCAGCGGGTGGGCTGAACTTTGTTATTAAAATCTGCATTTTGTTTGGGTTTTTAGTCAGTTTGCCGCTGATGATTTATCAAGCTTTGGCGTACATCAAGCCAGCGCATGAGGTCATCAATCAGCGTCTCGTCATCACCACATTTATTGCATCGAGTCTTCTAGCTTTTTGTGGGGTCATGTTTGCATACTTTATTATTCTGCCGGCATCACTCAATTTTTTGGAGCAATTTGCTAGTAGCTCAATTCAATCGCTCATAACAACTGACGAGTATATCTCTTTCGTGTTGCTCTACATCTGTGGTTTAGCAGCAATCTTTCAGTTACCGCTTATTATGACGTTGATTGGTAAACTTACTGATGTGTCGGCAAAAAAACTTATCAGCCTGAGCGGCTACGTGATTCTGATGAGTTTTATTTTTGGAGCCATCATCACACCGACTCCCGACCCAATCAACCAAGCTCTCATTGCCGGCCCAACAGTCTTCCTCTACTTTGTCGGCGTGGTCTGTGTATATCTGGTCAACAGGGCCTCAACTAAATTGTCGTAGACCCACGCTTATGCTAATCTGTTAGGATGACGAGGAACTGTGCCCATGGCTCGATTACCAGTACCAGGATCTGATGACGGCACGTGGGGTGATGTACTCAATGATTTTCTTAGTGTTGAGCATAATGATGATGGTACTCAGAAGACGCTCGATGTCTCAAAAGGAGGCACTGGGGCAACTGATGCTGCGGGGGCAAGAACTAATTTAGAGCTTGGGACTGGAGCTACAGCAGACAGTGCTGATTTGTTGGACAGGGCCAATCATACAGGGAGTCAGGCTGCTTCGACGATTAGTGATTTCACCTCATCAGTCGAGGCAACATCGGTGGGTGGTGCTGTTAATGGCACAGTAAGCAACATTCAGATTGATGATGGAGCAGTTACCAACGCCAAGCTGGCCGACATCGCCCAGAATATTGTTAAGGGTCGAGTGTCTGGCGGAACCGGTGCTCCCGAAGACTTAACAGCTGCGCAAGTGCTGGACATCCTGACGACTGCTGCTGCTTTTGACTCATCAATCTACAGTGCCACACAGACAATCACAACTGACGGAAATCTTTCACGATCACTAACACTAGCCGATGCTGGATCTTACATCCGCTTCACCAGTAACTCTGCCGTGGCCGTTACGGTGCCACTGAACTCCAACCAAGCCTTCCCAACCGGTACGCGCATTGATGGAATACAGGTTGGGTCAGGACAAATAACCATATCCGGAGAAGGTGGTGTAACTATCAACTCTATCGGCTCAGCAACCAGTGAACAATTTGCAGCATTTACTCTGGTCAAAGTGGCTACCGACGAATGGGACCTCATGGGAGCGCTCATTTAAATGCCGGGCAATTTAGGAATTATTGCTTCTGCAATATCTACCCCACTATTTAATCCAGTGTCTGACTGGTCAATTCCGCCTTTGCATGCCTTCTCCACGGCCGACCCGTACTGGGTACCGCCTGCTGATACTGGTTCGGTATCTTCTTGGCGTAATGGTGGCTCTGCTGTTAAGGGAGCTTACATAGGCGCAAAAGGTTTGGTCTGCCCTGGCAACGTAACAACAGCTCGTGCAGATTGCGCTACCATAGCTGATAACGCCGTACTACGACCAACAGGCGACATTGAAGTTATAGTCAAAGCCACGACTATAGACTGGACGCCAACAGCAGGAAAAGTGTTAGTTTTGTGCGGCAGTAATGCTGGTAATTCAACTGTCAACTGGTATCTCTACTACAACACCACAGGGACTCTTACATTTGCTCGTCCATCTGGTGCTACTGCGCGCAACTTCACCTCGTCAGTGCCAATAGACATATTAGACGGTGCGACAAAGTGGATAAAAGCAACTTTCGATCAAAACAACGGTTCAGCGCAATCAGAGGTCAAATTCTATTTATCTGACGACGGTTCTTCGTGGACTCAGCTTGGCTCAACACTGACTGATGCTACGACCACAGCAGCTAATTCGGATGTGACAGGCGTAACTATTGGACAAGGTGTTGCTACCGCAGTTGGTCACGCTGGCACTATACATCGGGTAATTGCTAAAGACGGAATTGATGGGACGACTTTCTTGGATGTTGACTTTGAAGCAGCCACAGAAGATGCTGCATCATTTACAGAGTCATCATCTAACGCCGCAACCGTAACGATAAACAGCGTACCTAAGGCAGCTTATTTGCAGGATGGACTTGTTTTGCCGCAGGTATCTGGCAACTACGCTTCCACGCCTGACGTGGCTGCACTAGATATTACTGGCAATATCGAACTAATAGCAAAGGTAACTGTTACTGCTTGGACTGGTGCTGGCGCTCGTGCTTTAATTTCGAAGCACGGGCAAAACTCTGGTGATTACGGACCTTTTGCTTGGCGTGTGAGCGACAACGGAACAATGCTGCTTGGTCTTGCGCCTAACGGTACCACCTTTACTTCACACGTATCTACGGCGGCGCTTTCTGGCGGCTTAACAAAATGGCTACGGGTTACGGCTACACTGAGTGGCTGCACTGCTAGGTTCTACTACTCAAATGATGCAACCAACGACCCAAATGCAGTGACATGGACTCAGCTCGGTTCTGATGTGACCACAACTACAATCGCTTCACTCGTCAGTAGCAATAACCCTGTCTGTGTTGGCGCATGGAATGAGCTAGGCACTGCTGATATGTTTCGCGGCATAATCCGTCGTGCATTGATAAAAGATGGCATAGGTGGTACAACGGTATTTGACGCAGACTTCGAAGCAGCAACTGATTGGTCAAAGACGTTTACCGAATCATCTGCCAACGCAGCTACGGTTACTATTAATAACTCAGTGGACTTAGTGCAAACCACTGGCTCTAGACAACCTACTTATGATGCCGCCAACTCAAGCTACAACAACGCACCAACGGTGCATTTCGCAACTGACGATGCATTGGTAAGTGACATAGCTGATGTTGCACAACCTTACTACATGGTTGTTATTGGTAACGTAGCTACGGCTGGCGTGGCAT
>CAZEBF010000039.1:0-4305 GCA_964510235.1 uncultured Candidatus Saccharibacteria bacterium
CACTGTTAGCAAAGAGGTAATAAGAGTTAGTCAATGGCCATAAAGACCAAAAACGTAGTACAGCATAACAGTAGGCTTGTATTGGCGAGCGTACTCTGTGGCGCGGTCCTGGCGGCTTCACGTCCGTCGGTCTTAACCCGTGTGTATGCGGCGAGCAACGTATATGAATGGATAAAAGTAGAAGATCTTGATCGATTTGGTGGCGATTATACATCTGTAGCCAGTTCATCCACTGGCAGCCACCTTATGCTGAGCGTGACTGAAGGTGGCGAAGGTATGCCTGACCAGATTAACCCTTTGTATATTTCCAGTAACCACGGTGCTTCCTGGGTTGATGCCGCTGATATTGCAGATGACAATGTGCGGAACGTCTGGACTTCTGTTGATGTCTCAAACGACGGACAAACAATGATCGCGTCGAGCAACGTCGGTTATTATCTTGGCGACCTTACTGACGGAAAGATCATACTATCGGAAAACGGAGGTGGTAGCTGGAATGATATAACTCCCGTGGGTACTGCTGATTGGCGAGAGGTAGTTGTTTCTGGTGACGGAAGCAAAATAGCCGCAATCGAAGAGGGATCACAGGACGTATATATATCTGCAGACGGAGGTGATAATTGGACGACTACAGACCATAATCCAGACTCTTGGGTTGCTATATCAGTGTCAATATCTGATGATGGAGACAAAATACTCGTCGGCGGTGAAAATGGTAGTATCAATATTTCTACTGACGGCGGTGACACATGGGAAGATATCTCCCTAGACGACAAATCTACGCTAAGCCATGCGATTTCAGCAGATGGCAACAAAATAGCTGTATCTACAGTCGGACTAGATAATAGCAACTCGGTATTCATATCCGAGAACTGGGGCGATAACTGGACGGAGAGTACATACGATTATACAGCTAGCACTTACGACACGGATATAGCGATGTCCGATGACGGAGCGGTGCTGTCTCTACTTGATAAAGAAAACAATAAAATGCTCATCACGAGTGACGGTGGAACAAGCTGGAACGAAGAAGATCCTGGCCAGGAATACGCAGACACAAATTATTGGAGTTCTGTCGACATAAACCAAGACGGATCACAAATATTTGTGGCGAGCAGAGACAAAGCATATCTCAGCCCCGTTACTGAAACGGCACCAACCGTTACCTTAGATGACGCTGAAGGTGGAAAGACCATCACCCTAACAACCCCAAGCGGCACCACAATCACTTGCCATTCTGCAGTCAAAGAATCTGATTTGTCGAATACGGATATCGCCTACTCCTATCCACTCGGACTAGTAGACTTCTGTTTCAGTGGAGCCGATGCGTCAAATGAAGTTAGCCTTGTATTTGTTACCGACCTAAATCCAGACGACGTTCTGGTTCGTAAATATAATCCAACGAATAATCAATATGCGACTATTGCTGAGGCCTCTGTAAGTGAAACTACCTATGAAGGTAAGAATGCACTCTTGGTGACGTACAACATCGTGGATAATGGCCCGCTTGACCTTGATCCGGATGACGGAGAAGTAGCCGACCCAGTCGGACTAGCGATTGCAGACACTAATGCTCTTGCAGACACCGGAGATAACGCAAGCACTGCGAGACTAGTCGCAATCGGACTGCTAGGTATCGGGTTTTTTTACCTACTAAGACGACGCCCTGAACTACTTCGTGACAAAACGAGCTAGCCAGAAGAAACTTTTTCTAAATACGCCCACATACTTCCATCAACTAAGTTTTGCTACACTGAGACCATGAAGATAGCAATTACAGGCGCTAAGGGCAAAGTTGCGCAGGCGCTTATTGCACAGCTGGACCCACCACAGTTTGAAATCACCCAACTAGATCTGCCAGAACACGATGCCACTAACCTAGAGGATCTGACAAATTCCACTCGTGGGCATGATGCGCTTATCCATCTGGCCTGGAAAGATCTGGATGTAAATAACGTCGATCCTGCCAACAAGACGATGTACGAGAACGCATATGCTGCTGCTATTAAGAACAATATTGGTTTGGTGATTATGGGCAGTTCTAACCATGCCCGCGACCACAATCAGCTTGAAGCTGATGGTCGGATCCGTTATTCCGGTGGGCCGGAAACCCCTAATAATGCATATGGCGAAGAAAAGCAGCGCATGGAAGCCCGCGGCAAACAGCTTGCAGCAGAACACGGCTTACGTGTCATCGCCCTCAGAATCGGCAACGTGAACCCAGAAGACAAGCCGCGACCGGACACGCCAACACGTTGGATGAGTCATCGAGATCTTGGCCTGCTGATCACAAAAGCGTTAGAAGCAGCCTTAGAACCAGGTCACTTTGAAGTAGTCTACGGCGTCAGCAAGCAACCTGTCTTTGACTGGATAAACTCCTTCGGCTACGAACCAATTGATTCCGCAGAGTAGCTCAAGCATGCTCTTAACCCTACGCCCTACCCTTTCTGTTTACGCTTAGGTTAGCTATAGTAAGGTCATGGATGAACAACAACTACAATCAACTGTGCCGAACGAAACACACAATACGCCGCCACAAAATGCACGCCAAAACCCTGAAAAGAGTAAAAAGAAACTGCCCCTCGTTATTCTCGCCATGCTATTAATTGGTGGTTCATTTGCTGGTGCTTACTTTTGGCAGCAGTCAAAGATCGATGATCTCGCAACAAAACTGACTGCCAGCGAGGCAAAAGTTGCTGACCTTGAAAAGCAAGTTACGGAAGCATCTACAAAAACAACAGAAGCAGACAGCGACTCTACTAAAGTGGCTGCAACCGAGTACTTTGAAATTGAGCAGCTTGGAGTCAAATTCAAGACCAACCCGACTCTAAAAAATCTCTACTACTCGATTGGCAACGACGGCAAGACAGCGTATTTCTCGTTAACAGAGCTGAGCAAAACTGACTGTGCAGCCGATAAAACCTCACAAATAGCGTTGAGCCGTTACACTGACACTGACTTCGAGACAGATCAACAGGCCAGTCCACAAAAAAGCACCGCCAAGAAGATTGGCAACTACTACTTCTTCGATACTAGTGGCCAAGCGATGTGTAGCGAAAATGCATCTGAGCAGGCGAAGGCCTCTGCAATGAAAACTGAGATATCGAAATTGCTACCTGATGCTCTCGAAGCTATTAATTAACATTCATGTCTCACCTACTAACGCATAATCAAAGGATATAGATGAAGAAGACAAATCAAAGTGGTTTTGGATTAGCGTCGGTTCTGCTTGTTGTACTAACTGTTGCGCTGATTTGTGGAATAGGATTCTACATATACAGCTCAAATAACAATGATCCTGTAATATCACCTACAGCACAAAACACGCAAAAGTCCGAATCAACAGATACAAATGTAGTAAAGATTTCAGAACTTGGCATTCAACTTAAGGTTAGTGATTCCCTGCAAGACCTTGAGTACATCCCTGGTGAACCAAGCGGAGATAACGCTCAAAATATTGAGGCGGTCGGTTTTATTACTACCAAGAAGCTGGTTGGCCTAGAGCCTTCATGTTCAACCAAAAATGGGGCTCCGCTTGGAACACTGTGGAAGATAAACGGGCAGTATACAAACGATGAGCAGTCGTGGGAATTAGCTAAACAGCTCCCTGAGTTCTTTATAGCCTATCGGAAACCAGCAATGGAGTGTTCAAGCGACGCAGCCTTCAACAAGCTCGTAAGCGAACTGACCGCAGACCTAAAGACTGTACTTCCAACTATCACCCAAACAAACTAAATTCTAGCGATCTAGGTCGTCTTTGCGCTAACTAGTCTTAGTGCCTTGCTGACGTTCTGCCATTCAAGTTCGTTTGAAGCGGAATATGGATCACCTAGACTACTGAAGCCGAGTGATTCAAACAACGACTTGGCACCTTCATTTGTGGTCAAATGTCGAGAATAAACAGTTTTATTTCCTTGCGCTGCTAGATATTCAAGCACGGCGCTTATAGTCGAATATCCAACGCCCTTGCCGCGTATTTTAGGATCGCCAATCATAATGTGCACTGATGGTGCTGGTAGCTTGTCTGACTTAAATAAATCAACCCATACCGATCCAACCACTTTACCGTCATACTGTATCATCCAGTTCAGCTGGTCTGGGCGTTCAATAAAGCCCTTAACCCTCTCTTGCTCGGCTTCCAGAGAAGTTGGTTTGTTGTCTTTGTCGGCCACACCCATCAGCGTTAAGGTGCTGTGCCCTAGTTCACCCTCTAACCACACAACACCAAGCGCAGCATCACGTGCCACATCTGGCTCAACCAACTCTACAGCCGGATTGGTAGTTTCAAGATGCGCTGCTTTCATA
>CAZEBF010000040.1:0-4139 GCA_964510235.1 uncultured Candidatus Saccharibacteria bacterium
CTTGGTAGCGGGAGCAGGACTCGAACCTGCGACCTCGTGGTTATGAGCCACGCGAGCTGCCACTGCTCCATCCCGCGTCGTTAGACCTAGTTGTGGAAGCTAGACTATGATAACAAACAGGGGTACGTCAGTCAAGAGCAGAATACATAAGCTTTATAGTTGACATATAAGCAAAAGCGTGATAGTATATGAGTGTTGTCATGACAAAACAAACAACCAATAAAAAGCATTATAGAAAGGGCACCTCTAACAATGCAACAACTATCATACGAATTCAGCGCAACCGATAACGAGAAGATTCTCGAAGTCGATCAAATCATTCGCGAACTCTGATTCGCACCCGCGCAATACTAAAGAAAGAGCCTGCATTTTCACGAGCGGGCTCTTTCTTATTCCCACCAGATATGGTATATTCCCATCTGTTAATCTTTTGCCCGAAAGGAAAAAGAGCAACCGATACGGCGGCGTAGCTCAGCTGGTTAGAGCGCAGGACTCATAAGCCTGAGGTCAGTGGTTCAAGCCCACTCGCCGCTACCAAAATTGTTTAACCACTCTTCATGAGTGGTTTTATAATGCACGAGCTTGCATAACTATCCGTCATCTTATTAACTTAGTTACATGATTAGCAGTGACAACCTAGAGGTGCTCGCACACAAACTACATGTTTATGACATAGATCAAGGTGCATGGGAACAAGAGGGTAATGGCTTTGAAGCCAATGCTCGACATGTTTTAACACACCTTGCAAAAGACGTGGTTACTAAAGATTTCTCTGATGAAGATTTAGTGCGTGGTGCAATCGCTCCAGACTCTATACAATACGCACTTCGTCTTAGTAGATGGGCTGGAGTAGAAACGGATGAAATCCTAGAGTTGACCCAAAAAGAGGAAGACATCAGAGATACAGCTGAGGACGGATTACGCGATTTACCTTGGGGTTATGCTTCATTTGCTGGTGCTGTAGGGGTGTTAGCTGGAAATCTCCATGATCTTGACCACGCGTCTGCGCGTGACGGAGCTGTGAGAGGAACCCACAAAGCAATGCGTAGTGCTTCAAGATTACTTCTTAATAGTGCCTCAATACAGTCTTATCAATACGGCTTTTCTATAACTGAAGCATTCGATAATCGGATAGCCGTATTACGACGACGCTTCAGTATACCTGAGCCTACTGAAAGAAGTTAATTTCAGTTCCACCAAACCCGCTTAGGGAGATGTGTACTTCTGCTTCTGGTAGTCAGTTACAATTCGCCACATGGTGATGAGTTCTGACTCGACCAAAGTTCCAGGTCGTCCTATCCAGCTCTACCATAGAATCAGAACGATCTTCGGGTCGTTTTTGTATTGATAAAAGTCCATAAAGATTGTAAAATATTGCAATGAACGATCATTTATTGATTAGCTATAAGATCACGACCGACAAACGTGTAGTTGAGCACATACGCTCAATTATTTGGTATGGCTCTAGCAGCAAGGGCGTTGATGTGCACGAACGCTCTGACTGTGACTTGCAGATCGTACTCGATAAGCCGAATTTGGCTGTGACTGAACAACTTGGCATGATTCTAGAAGAGTTCCCACACGTTGATCTGAGTATTATTTACGAAGACGATATTGTGAACGAGAAGGGGTTTGTTGATTTTCAGTCTGGTTCCAAGGGGCCATTTTTTGCCCATGTTCTAGCACAGGGAAAGGTGCTATACGGGGAGAATGTATATGCACCGATTATCGACGGCATTGATCCTGACGCTTCCAGGCAGTCGCTGATCTATACGGCGCGTGAGTACGTTTCTCGACTTCGGATTATGGCAACAAACACGCCAAGCGACACCATGAAGTTCAAAAAATATAGCTTAAAGTTCATGCAAGACATATTGGTTCTTGCAGGTGTCCTTGATATTTCACAGATGTCAGAGGTCTCGTACGAAGAGACCATCAAATTAATGCAATCGTTTGGCCTGAGTAGCAAAGCACGCCGGTTAATGAAACGTCTGCCAGACTTCAAGGATAACTTCACCAAGAAAGAGATGGCGTTCTTGTTGCACGAGTACGAGAAGCTGTTGCGTCAGGTGAGATTCGATGCATAGCTCGGCGGCACGGTTCCAGGCCGAAACAGCCTTAATTTCAGGGCGGCTTCATCACGACCCTGCATACAATGCGTTTGATGCCATGGCTGACATGTCTACATTAACAGGGGACTATCTGTATGGGGAATTTGGCGAAGAGCAAGACGAAGTGCTCGCTGGTGGTTCTTTGGGTCGCCGAGAGATGCTGCCCAACTCTGACGTCGATCTCTTCGTAATTAGTGATCGCCTCTCACGGGGGCGGGCTAGCGGCCTAGACGCTAGCTTCGACAAGGTAGAAGCCGCATGCGTTACTCATGAGCATGCCAGTCGGTTGGCCCGATTAACGCTCGTTGACGGCAATAGACTGATAGATGCCCGACATATTGCTGGATTACCAAATGACGAAACTGTACCCATGTTACGAGTAGCAAATACGCTCGATAGACAGATGACAAATGTAATCTCAGAATGGAACTACTTCAGGAGTTTTGATTATCAGTCAAAGGCGCATGCGACGTATGGTGAAAACATCAAATACAGTAACGGATCAAGTAGAGATGTAGTGTTTATAAACTGGCTATACAGAATGCATTCAGGAACTCTGCCGTATACTGACCTGGCTGCTGACCAGCCTGAGCTGGAGCTGGCGGCTGATTACTTTGCTATCCCGGATTATCTCAAGCAAGCGATTGGACTTGTGCTGATGGTCAAGAACGCCGCAGTAGAGAACTATACCACCAAAGAAAATTGGCGGCTTCGCTATATCAACGGCTTATCAATGGCAAACATATATGCAGCTTGTCGCGACAAGCTGCTAGAGTTAGGTGTATCTGACAGGCCAGACTTTATTGAGGTGTATGCAGCAGCACGAACAAGCATTGAAGAGTATGTCGATCAAGTAGTTGCCGAGGTTAGTCAGGAGTGGTCTGCTGCCCTAGAAGAATCCCCAAAGCAAAGTGAGTTAGTTGAGAGTTTAGAGCTTGCCTCAAGTGGAGCTGAGATCGCATTTTATGCTTGGGAACTCGTGAACGGGGGTGTTGATAGTTCTGTGGCGCAGCGCGCATTCAACTATCTGCAGGCGGTTGGATTTCCAGAATGTTGGGGCGGTATGATGGCGCTCGCGTGCAATCCGTCGGCAGAAGATGATACGCTGTGGGAGATGGCAGAGTGGCTATATGCCAACGAACCAGGAGCATACCTACTTAAGCTTGTGTCACGTAACCCAAACACTACATCAACCCAACAGCACATATTCCGTCAGTATTATGAGAAGAAAGAAGTGATGAAATGACACAGCAGAAGATAACCATTGGAACGCTCAACCTGTGGCGCTACTACGAGTGGGCTGCGCGGTTTGACGTTGTTATTGCGGCATTGAAGGAAGCATCTCCAGATGTCATCTGTCTCCAAGAAGTACAGCTCAACCAGTCTTTTTCATCGTTGTCGCAATCCCGACAAATCGCTGATGCATTGGGCTACGTGTACCACTCTTTTTCGCCTACCATGAAGAAAGTCCTCCAAATAGGCAAAGACGGAGCGATGAATCAAGAAGTGACGCACGGGCTGGCAGTACTCAGTCGGCTGCCAATAGTTGACTCAGAAGGCGTCATTCTGCCAAAGCAAGATCACGACCCTGAGTTTAGGGGTATCCAAATTGTTAAAGTGAAAGCAGGCGATGTATTACTTGATATTTGTAATGTGCACTTTAGTAACGCAGATGATTTAGCAGCACAGCACCTGAAAGATACTGTAGCGCTTCTTGCCAGGCGTGATTTTGAGTCTGTTATCGCTGGTGACTTTAATATATTCAGTCTCGATGTACATTCATTACCCGATGGATATGTGTTATCTACAGAAGTTTCTGACTATGTGTCATATCCAAAGGACCAAGCGACGCTTGACTATATCGCGTCGCCAAAAAAGTACGCAATGCAAAAGGTTACATGCTTGCCGCAGGTCGTATCTGATCACCGAATCGTTGTAGCCGAGCTAGCTATCTAGCAACAGGTCTTTCTTCATTCTGATAAGGTCAATTTGGCCCCACTCTAGGACCTGACCAGTTTCTTGGAAGCC
>CAZEBF010000041.1:0-3928 GCA_964510235.1 uncultured Candidatus Saccharibacteria bacterium
AACGCGTCATGTTTGCCTGAAGTCAACAAAAATGGAGCTATATACTTTAATCCGCTTGATGAAAAAGACATGTCGCAAAATATTGCCAAAGTCTTAGAAAACAAACAAATAGCGAACACTCTTCGTAAAGATGGTGGGGTTGTAGCGGGGAGCTATTCTTGGACTCGCATGGCACAGCAAACACTCGACGTTTTTAATCGCTACTTGTAGCCGCGATCATCACACTTAGCCAGGATGAAAATTTGACAACTCCCCTACCTTATTACAAAAACATACTACACAATGATTTGCTTTTTTGTTAATTGACTGTCAAAGTATGTTTTTCTGAAGAAACACCGTCTTTCACCAACCAAATTTTAAGTTCCCCACCCTGCCCTACACTGTTAAGTTTGAGGCTTGCGTGGCCTTGCGTATACGGTGCGCTCTTTATGGGCAGTCCAAACTGGTCACCGATGAATACTACACCCGGAGCGTATTCATCGGTGACATCCCAACTGACCCGTAAATCCTCTTCAGTTCTATTTGTCGTGAAAGAAGAGTCAAAAGTAGGTTGTTCTGGTATCTCAACCGCAGGGCCATCGTACGCCTGAACGCTTACTGGTAGCGCTACTGAAGCTACTATTACGTCATTATCTATAGCGGCGACCGTTAAGACGTCACTATTATTACTCGAATCAAAAACATATTCAACTGTTGGCGAAGATGTCTCTTTATCCCAGATCCCGTCGCTGTTAAAGTCCCATTTATACGAGTCATATGACTCACTACTGTTACTAGCAACATCTAGCACGGTTGGCACATTACTTCTAGCGGCCACATATGATTTTGGCACAGAAGACAATTTTTGTACTCCGTCAAAGAAACGGGTGTTGTCATATGATGTAAGTCGTAGCTTTTTTGGTTTATGGGTTAGTACTTTCCACATGACATCACTGTACTGCGGCTTATCAAAGGCCTGGTACTCCAGAAATAGTCCGCCGGTTCTGTCAGCAATGCTTTTTATCTGCTGCCTAACCGCGTTGTTATCTACATCAGCCCTGTTCATCGCCTGGTGCGCAACCACTGTAATCGCCACACCTTTACTGTTTGCAAGTAGGATTGCATCGTTCAGACTTCGAGTTATTTTGTTGATGTAGTATGGCTGTGAGGCTCGGAGCTTACAGTTTTGTCTTTCCATAACAATCTGTATTGTTGCACAGTAAAATGACCCTTGGTTCGTACTTACCGTCTGGTAGTTCTGTGCTTCATTGCAGGGACGCACGACCTCAGTAATCATGTTCGACTGCACCGAGCTATTGCATACGTTGTACGTTTGCGTTTCTTTAGCGGGTCTGTCTGTGAACAATACTAGGTGCTTGGTGGCCTTTTCGTCCCATTGTTGGTTCTGGATGGCTTTTTCTATGGCCAAGGCGTGTGGATCAGGCAGATCTGCCCCACCACCGCCAAGGCCGCCCCAAGACAGTTTCTGCGCCATTGTGTGAGTTAGGTTGTTGTTCTGATATGGGGCCAGGCCTTGTCGTACGTTGGTTCGGGGGATGTAGTCTGCTCCCTGTAAAACCTCACTGAAATCAACTACACCGTAGCGAGCACCGGCATAAAACTTATTAACTGTACCTATAACATCACCCGTAAAATATCGAATAGAGCTGATGGTGTTTTTGACTTCTCCACTAGTGTTAACTAAGAAAACAACATCCTGCGGGACAAAATTAGGCCGTGACGGTTGAGTTTGATCTGGACCAGCGGCCTCATCAATGCCGCCATTAGCTTTGTTAGCGGCATACAACCGCGGCGATATTGTTTGGGTTATCTCCTTCACCGCCTCAGGAATACCAACCGCCTTGTATCTTGAGTGGCCAGTGGTGTTATTCTTGATTACTCTTTTTGAGTTGAGAGCCAGTTTAAAACCGGACAGACCACTACATATAAAGTCATCAGAGAAGCACCAACTAAATGTTTTGTACGTCATGTCGTCGGGTACGTACGGCTGACGAGGATCGGCCATTCCACGCTCGCGTTCACTGGCGCTTCCTCGCTTCCACGGGAACGGCTTTGATTCTTTCCAGAAATCAACACCTTGCCCTGCTGTGCCAGCAACAAACTTAGGGTCACCAAACAGCGCTACCGCATTAATACGAGCACGTTCTTCTGGAGTAAACTCAAACAATGACTCGCCCACCACCTGAGCTCCTTGCGAATAACCACCTAAAACAATGAGTTGGTTTGGGCATAGTGCAATCTGATCTTTGACGTAACCAACGAGTTCTTGTTTGCCATTGAGTACGCTGCGATTGTATTGTCCGTTCGGCCACCAGGATAACTCGGCTTGGAGCATGTTGTTTCTGTCTGCCCAACCAAATATGCCCTTCGCCTCATAACCAAGCGGGTTGTATTGGTCCTCAAAATTGTGCACCGAAACATACTTGGTATTAACTTTTGGGTAGTTTGCTTCTAGTTCCTCTTGGAATCGCTGAAAGAAAGACCCAGACTCATTTTCTTTCTCAAAGAACTCTTTTGAAAGTGGTGCGTCCAGGTGAAGTGCTGTCTTGTTCTGAGAAGAGCCTCGTGCGAAGACAACCGTGGCGTCACTACATTCGTTAGCACGTGATGCCAAAGGAAAACTGTTAACTGCTATTAAACTAGCTACGATCACCAATGAAACGGAAACAACTCTAGTCTGATGATGGAGTCCCGATAACCCCGATATAAACTTCATTGTTTGCACCCCCGAAGTTCGCGTTAATTTCGATTCTATCTGGTAAAGCACACGTCAAACTATAAAAATCTGTGTTTGCACTCTTACTCGGTTTGTCCTTGTCTATAACCGTACACTGTGTAGAATTCACGATAATACCTTCAATGTCGTACTGTTTGCTATCTGTAACTTTGTATACTTTGCTTTTATGGAAGCATGTCGTTTCGTTTTCAATCCAGCAGATGCGGCCATGACTGATGCCTGGGTTCTCTGAGCTTCTAATCTCAACCCACGAATCAGGAACAGGAATTTTATTGAACGTTTGTTCGACATCCTTAAACGTAGGTTTATCACCAGAAGATAACGGGTAGATAAAGAAATCCACCAAACCATAGGTCACCCACAGTGCAATCACTGTCGCTAGGCCAATTACGATCTTTTTTCTTGTTGTCATGTGCACCCTTAAAGTTATTTAAGTTGCTTATGTTATACGCCCGGGCTTTTTAAAACGCAAGGACTTTTTATACAAAAACTAGCTAGCGGCAGGTTTGATGACGATATGGCGGTCACGGCCTTCACCTTCTGACTCGGTGACTAGGTCGGCTTCGCCGGCGGCTTTGTGAATGACTCGTCTGTCAGCGGCGTTCATCGGTTGTAAGTGCATTGGCTCGCCAGACTCTTTGACCTTTTGCATCCATTCTTGAGCTTGCTCGACCAGGCGGTCAGCACGGTTTTTCTTGTAGTCGGCAATGTCTACATTGACGCGTGTCATAGCGTAGCCCTGGTTGCGCAGGGCGGTCATGATCATAAACTGCAGGGCGCGCATGGTTTCGCCACGTTGGCCAATCAAAAAGCCGTTGAGGTGAGTTGATGGCACGTGTAGCTCAATAACCTCGTCATCACTGTTGGTGGCGTACACATCAGTATTAAGACCAAAGAACGACAACAGGTCTTCTATGTAGCCTTTGGCGTACTGAATAGACTCCTCTACCCCTTTACCTTCGGTTTGAGTTGCCTGGTCTTGATCTGCCATGATGTTTACCTCCGCTTACGTTTCTTGGTAGTTTTCTTGGCGGCTTTCTTTTTTGGTTTGGTGCTTTTCTTTGGTGGAATAATCTCGCCTTCGACGGCTGCGTCGCGCTTGGCCGCACGGTCGCCGATTTCTTCCATTTCGTCAGTGTCTTGGCGAAGAATGATTGTCTGTTGGATGATGGCTACAATGGCGCTAACCAG
>CAZEBF010000042.1:0-3829 GCA_964510235.1 uncultured Candidatus Saccharibacteria bacterium
GCTCTTTATTAAGGCGTTCACCAATTTGACGTGAAGTACTAAACTCGCCTTCAGTACCTTTGAATGGACTAGTGTTTGGTCCAAGATAGATCTTTAGAGTTGGCGCTTCGACTTCTAAAACTGGCAAGGCCTCTGGTTGCTCAGCGTCAGCAACGGTCTCACCAATCTGGGCATCGCCAACACCAGTCAATTGAACGATATCTCCAGCCACACCACCCGGGACTTCAAAGCGGCTGACACCATGACTCATATACACGTTATCAACCTTGGCTTTGCTGACTGTGCCGTCTTTTTTGCAAAGAGCAACTTGATCACCAGCTTTGACCTGGCCACGAGTGATACGGCCAATAGCGTACTTGCCCTTGAATGTATCCCAAGCCAGAGCGGTTACTAGCATTTGGAATGGCTTGTCACGTTCAATGCTTGGCGCGGGGACATGCTCGATAATGGCGTCAAAGATACATTCTAAGTCGCCGTCTTTCTCGGCATTTTCTGGAACTTCAGACCAGGCTTTGCCAGCGCGACCGATTGCGTAATACACAGGGTAGTGGAGTTGGTCTTCATGGACAGCTAGTTCGAGAAACAGATCGGCCAGTTCATCTTCGACTTCTTTAATTCGAGAACCTGGTTTGTCGATCTTATTTATAATAACGATTGGTTTGAGCTCTTGAGCAAGCGCTTTACTGAGCACAAACTTGGTCTGTGGCATTGGGCCTTCTTGGGCATCAACGATGAGGATACAACCGTCGGCCATGTTGAGGGTGCGTTCTACTTCGCCAGAGAAATCGGCGTGCCCGGGCGTGTCCACAATGTTAATGCGATAATCATCATGCTGCACAGCAGTAATCTTGGCAGTAATAGTAATGCCACGCTCGCGCTCTTGGTCGCCGCTATCCATGATGAGGTCTTGGCTCATCTCGGCTTGGTTGTCACGGAAGGTTTTTGATTGCTTAAGCAGACCATCGACAAGTGTAGTCTTGCCATGGTCAACGTGTGCGATAATCGCAATATTCCTAATCTTGGTGGGGTCTTGTAGTTGTGTCATAGTTCTTTCATTAAAAAAGCGCCATATTTGAGTTCCAAACGGCGCTCTAACTTACCACCATTATACCACATCTGTTGTGATAGAGGTATACTGTAAGGATGAAGCCACTTGCGGAGCGAATGAGGCCAATGCAGCTCGACGACGTCGTCGGTCAAGAGCATTTGTTGGAATCGGGCCAGATTATTAGGGAAATTATTGCCAAAAAGCAACCAGTGAGCCTAATTTTGTGGGGCCCACCCGGCTCTGGCAAGACGACTTTAGCACGAATTATCGCCAACGAGGTTGATGCAGAGTTTATTGAGCTCAGCGCCGTTACAAGTGGTAAAGCTGACGTAACCCGGGTGATAGAACACGCCAAAGGCAATCAACGTCTAGCGCAACAAACCATACTGTTTGTTGACGAAATCCACCGGTTCAATAAAGCCCAGCAAGACGCTTTTCTGCCGCATGTAGAAAACGGCACAATTATTCTGATTGGTGCTACTACCGAAAACCCAAGTTTTGAAGTCATTACGCCGCTATTGTCACGTAGTCGCGTATTGGTGCTAGAACCATTAACCAAAGATGCAATTATAAGCATTCTCAAAAAAACTGCGAAATCAGAAAGGCTCAGTGCTAAGCGTTTACCCGCAAAAAGTATCGAACTGCTAGCCGAACTATCGGGTGGAGATGCACGAGTGGCACTTGGCAACCTGGAGCTGGCTTTACAGTTAACTAAGAATGCAGTAACTACCAAGATAGTCGAAACAGCTGCGCAGAAGCGCGTGCCAGGTTATGACAAGAATGGTGAAACGCATTACAACATCATTAGTGCCTTCATTAAATCTCTGCGAGGCAATGATGCCAATGCCTCACTATATTACATGGCTCGGATGTTACAGGCTGGCGAAGATCCAAAGTTCATTGCTCGACGAATGGTGATTTTTGCCTCAGAAGATGTTGGTATTGCTGCATCACCTGCTTTGAATTTGGCTGTCTCAACATTCTTGGCGGTGGAACGAATTGGTATGCCAGAATGTCAGTACAATCTGTATCACTGCGCCACAGTATTGGCTAAATGCGACAAGTCGCGTGCTGTTAGCAATGCTATGAACAAGGCTCAGTTAGCTGCACGGGAGCATCCTGACCTACCCGTGCCGCTGCACTTGCGAAATGCCCCAACCAAACTCATGAAAGACCTAGGATATCAAAAAGGTACCAAATGGGAAGCCGGCTTTGAGCATCCTAAAGGCTTTCTGCCAGCAGAGCTCAACGATCTCAAACTATTCAATTAGCCGATTTTTGGTCTAGTAATTACTACTTTTGTATGGAGTCTTGGTAGAGTTTATCAATTGTGGTGAAGTCTTTGTTTTCTACTGATGCTTTGAGGGTAATGCGGATGGCTTCAATCTTCTCGTTGATCAGCTCATAATTGAGTAGAGTATAGCTATTTGAGATAGCCTTGCTTGCACCAGCTTCGTCACCCTTGTTGATGGCTTTCTCAACGGCTGCTCGGTTTTCGACCCAGCCCTTGAGTATTTGGTCGTACACTTCAAAGACCGCTTTGACTTCTTCAGTTTTGAAGGTCGTGTCGCTAATCTTTTTACGCAGTTCACTGGCTTTTTCGCGCTGCGAGGCTGCTCGAGCAGCAACTGTACTCTTTGGGTCACTGTAGACACGAATAGGTGAAGTGCGGTCAAGCTCTTGCAACTCTTTAAAGCCTACACTAATTGCCACTCCAGCACTGGCATCTTCAAGGTATTTTTCCATGAGCTCAGTTGACGCGCCTGTGCTATTACTAAAGCCAATGGCTGCATCTTTGACATCACTTCTTACCGGCCAGCGGCCTGTGCTGAGTTCGGAGAAACTGGTTGTAGACTCTTTTGCTGAATTAATCGAGTCTGTTGCCAGCTGTGCTTTTGATTTGTAGTTATCCTCACTGGCTGAAGAGTAGTAGAGAGCGGCATACAGCGCATCATTTGTGTTGGTGCTTGCTTCTGACTGATCAGAGTAAACCTCATAAAAACTGCGCAAGATAGAACTGGAGTTATTAGATTGCAAACGGAAGAAACCAAACACGATTCCAACTAAAACGACCAAGATAATACCTATAATCAACGGAATTTTAATCTTACTCAGCATTGAAGTAGATCCTGCTGTAGCCATTTGCGGCTGTGGGGCAGGGACAGCTGGCACAGCGTAAGCTTGTACTGGTGCAGGATTATATTGCTCTGGCGTTGGTAATACGGGTGCTTGCTGTTGATACTGAGCAGGAGCAGCTTGAGCAGGTTGCACTGGCTGGATTGGCTGTGCAGCCTGCGGTAATGGCTCGACGAGCGGGGTAGGTGGTGCCATTTGCTGTTGCACTGGCTGAATTGTTTGGGGTTGAGGAGTAGTTGGGTTGATAATACCTTCATTCGGTGCTGGCATTGCAACGGGCTGCGGCTGGCCAGTCTGATCTGGCATTGGGTTTGGGTTGAGTGGATCGTTTGGGTTCATTGTTGATTCCTGTTTTTACTAGCATAAGCGATATTGCATCTCTGTGCAAAAGTTTAATCTACTATTCTATGTCAGTTTATGGTGCTCAGTTCTGGCCTACCCAGATCATTTATGATAGAATCATCTCTGTTATCCGAATGGTTAAACTAGTTTTTGGGGATTGGCCAAGTGGTAAGGCAGCGGATTCTGGTTCCGCGATCGGGGGTTCGAATCCCTCATCCCCAGCCAAAGAAAATGACTCACATGCGTGGGTCATTTTCTTTGGCTCTGAGTGGTTTCAAACCCCCGAAAGATCGGGGTGAGACA
>CAZEBF010000043.1:0-3755 GCA_964510235.1 uncultured Candidatus Saccharibacteria bacterium
AAACAAAAATAGGCTTCCGGAGGGGGTGGGCACCGCCGGAAGCCTATTCAAGGGACGAACGAGTCGTCCCGCAGATACACCCTTCAACCCACCCGAGCGAAGCATCAGCGTCTATTAATATAAGGACCTGTGCCTCCATCTTACGATGGAATACTGTAATACTCGCTTTGAATCCGGAACAGAGTTAAAGGGGTTAGTCTGTTTTAGAGCGCTTTCTAAAACCCCGAAGGGCGAAGAGAGCTAAACTAAGTGGAGGGTAACAACTTTGAAAAGCACGCTCTAAAACAATCTAACAATTGTTTTCTAACAAATGTTAGAATTGGGGGTATAAGGTGCGAAACCGCTTTAAAAACGGTTACGAATTGCCATTTTAGCAACTTTATGGCATTTGTCAATACCTTTTTGATAGTTTGGCAAGTATAGTATCATAACATTAGCGTTATAAAGCAGATTTAACAGGGGTGCAATCATGCGGGTACAACGTCTTTCACAAAATCAGCTGCCGCCACAGTTACAAGCAATCGGACAGCCTCCAGAACAACTCTGGGTCAGGGGAGCAGATCTAGCTTCATACCAAGATCAGCCATTATTAAGCGTAGTGGGGAGCCGTGCCATCAGTCCATATGGACGAGCAGCCGTGCAACAAGTATTGCCTGATGTGATTCGGCAGAGCGTAACCATCGTGAGCGGTCTGGCACTGGGAACAGACGCACTAGCCCACCAAACAGCACTTAGTAACGCTGGACGGACCATCGCAGTTCTACCGAGCAGCGTCAATCTGGTTTATCCAGCAAGTAACCGGCAGCTAGCCGAGGAAATCCTAAAACATAATGGTAGCCTGATAAGCGAATATCCAGATGGCAGTGAAGCTATGAGGCATCAGTTTATTGAACGTAACAGATTAGTCTCTGGTTTGAGCCAAGCTGTCCTTATCGTCGAAGCTACAGAAAAGAGTGGCACGCTTCATACCGCCAACTTCGCCCTAGAACAAGGCCGCGAGGTGCTGGCCATACCAGGCAACATCACCAGCCCACACAGCGCCGGAACAAATAGTCTGATCAAAGCAGGTGCCACTCCGGTTACCTGTAGTAAGGACATCTTACGAGCTCTGGGCATCGAGCAAACAGAACAACAACAGACCATCTTCGCATCATCTCCAGAAGAGGCAATACTCATTGAGCTGTTACAATCAGGCATAACCGATGGTATAGAACTGCTTCAGCGGTCAAAACTCAATACTAGTCTGTACTCCCAAACACTCACCATGCTTGAACTCAATGGGGTCATCACCGCTCTCGGTAACGATAGGTGGCACCTGAGCTGACGCTTGCAAAATGCCAAGCAATGCCGTAGGGTGGGGAACTGTTGCATTTATCAACTAAGTCCATACACTAGACGTAAGCATGAGCAAAAATTTAGTAATCGTTGAGAGCCCAGCCAAAGCCAAAACCATCGAGAAATACCTCGGTGGTGATTTTAAAGTACTCTCCAGTATTGGCCACATCCGCTCAATTGCCACCAAAACTAAGGACGGCAAAGAAGCTATTGACGTCAAGAATGGCTTTGAGACCATCTACGAGATTGACCCTGAGAAAAAAAAGACCGTGGCCGAGCTACGAAAAGCTGTCAAAGCAGTCGATGAAGTTTGGCTGGCAACTGATGAAGACCGCGAAGGTGAGGCAATTGCCTGGCACTTATGTGAAGTCCTTAAGCTCGACCCCAAGACTACCAAACGCATTGTTTTCCATGAAATCACCAAGCCTGCCATAGAAGCAGCTGTCAAAAACCCACGAACTGTGGATATGCAGTTGGTCCAGGCTCAGCAAGCCCGCCAGATTCTGGATCGAATTGTTGGTTTTGACCTATCGGATGTGGTGCGCAAGAAAGTACCAGGCGGCAAGAGCGCTGGCCGCGTCCAATCTCCAGGCGTCAGACTGCTGGTTGAGCGCGAGCGCGAGATCGAAGCCTTCGCAGGATCATCAAACTATAAGGTAACCGCCATATTCACCGTAGAAGGCCAAGCTATGAAGGCAGAGCTCCCACAACGCTTTGACACCGAAAAAGCCGCTCAGGCCTTCCTGAGTAGCCTCATAGACGCTACTTTCACTGTCAGCGACGTCACTACTAGCCCCGCGACACGCAATCCGAGCGCACCGTTTACTACTAGCACCTTACAACAAGACGCCAACAGCCGCCTCGGCTTTAGCGCCAAAGCCACTATGTCTTCGGCTCAAAAACTGTACCAAGAAGGTAAGATCACCTATATGCGAACCGACTCAGTCAACCTGAGCCAGCAAGCTTTAGCACAAGCCGCAGAATACATCGAAAAGCAGTTTGGCAAAGAATATCACCAGTTCCGCACCTATAAAACCAAGTCATCCAGCGCCCAAGAAGCTCACGAGGCCATTCGACCAACCAACCCGAGTGAAGAAGTAGCCAGTTCTGATCCGTATAATCAAAAACTATACGACCTAATCCGTCGTCGCACACTCGCCAGCCAAATGGCACCAGCCAAACTCGAGAAAACCACAGTTACTATTACGATATCAGGCCAATCTCAAGCGTTCGAAGCTAAAGGTGAAGTGATTGTATTTGATGGTTTCCTCAAAGTGTACGGTGGCAGCAAAAAGGATCCTGAGATTCTGCCAGCTGTCAGCGCCAAAGAGGTACTTGACCTGACGGCTGCAGAAGCTCGCCAAGTCTTTGCCCGACCACCAGCCCGCTACAGCGAAGGTAGCCTGGTTAAAAAGTTAGAAGAGTTAGGCATTGGCCGTCCAAGCACCTACGCCACCATTATTAGTACTATCATGGCCCGTGGATACGCAGAAAAGGGTGAATCAGAAGGCGAACCGCGCGACGTCATCGTCCTTAAACTTGATAAAAACATCGTTAACCGTGAAGTCATCCAAGAAAAAACCGGTTCAGATAAAGGCAAACTCGTGCCAACCGCCGCCGGGCAAGTCATGAGCGACTTCTTAACCAACCACTTCAACCCAATTGTGGACTATGGTTTTACCGCTCATGTAGAAGAAGATTTTGACCAGGTTGCTGAAGGTAAACTCGACCGCAACAAGATGCTACTGGGCTTTTATACCCCATTTCAGGAGCTGATAGAAAAATCTGGCGGCATTGACCGCAGCACTGTCGCACAAGCCCGTGAGATTGGCATTGACCCCAAAACAGACAAGCCTGTGCTGGCCCGTTTTGGTCGATTTGGCCCAATGCTGCAGCTTGGTGCCACTGACTCTGACGACAAAGAAGACAAACCGCGCTTTGCACCACTACCAAAAGGCGCCAAACTAGAAACCGTCACGCTCGAGCAAGCCCTCGAGATGTTCAAACTACCTCGTACCGTTGGAACCACCGAAGACGGCCAAGAGATTAAAGCAAACATCGGTCGCTTTGGTCCGTATATTCAGGTCGGCAAGCTGTTTGTCTCACTCAAAGAAGACGAACCATTAGATATAACAGAGGCCAAAGCCCGTGAACTCTACGCTGCAAAGCTTAAGAGTGAAGCTGAGAAGAACATTGCCATCTTTGGCACCATCAAAGTATTAAACGGCCGCTTTGGTCCATACATCACTGACGGCAAAAAGAATGCCAAGATTCCCAAAGACCAAGACCCTAAGAAGTTAACAGAAGCCGATTGTAAAAAACTCCTCGCCGAAGCACCAGCCAAAGGCAAAACCCGCCGTTTCCCCCGCAAGAAATAGAATGTCTTGCCAGCTAAAGCTGGCCCTAATGCTACTTTTGAA
>CAZEBF010000044.1:0-3739 GCA_964510235.1 uncultured Candidatus Saccharibacteria bacterium
AGCAGATTAACTCGACGCTGACGTATCCTCTGTTTGTGAAGCCTGCCCACCTGGGTTCAAGCATTGGTATTACCAAGGTGAACACCAAAGACGAGCTAAACAACGCCATAGAAGTGGCGCTTCATTATGACGACAAAGCCTTGGTAGAAGAAGGAGTCGAAAATCTGATCGAAGTCACGCTACCGATTATTGGTAATGACGAACCAGTGCCAGCTTTACTCGAACAGCCACTCCTCAAGACTGACGAGTTCTTTGATTTCGAAACTAAGTATATGCAGGGTGGTAAAAAAGGTGGCGGTAAAAAGGGCGGCGGCGATCAAGGTGCGCAAGGTTACAGCAAAATCCCAGCAGATATCCCGAAAGCGTTGTATGACGAGGCGATGCAGCTCGGCCTTGCTGTCTATAAAGCAGTTGGCTGCGCAGGAATTGCCCGTATCGATATGTTAATTGATGGCAAGACCAATAAAGTGCAGTTCAACGAGATTAACCCGTTGCCAGGCAGTCTGTATAGCCACAACTGGAACAAAGCCGGCGTCTCAAATGTTGAGCTTGTTACCAAGCTCGTTGAATATGCCGAGGCTCGCCACCGTGAGCAGCAAAAGCTGGCCACGGCCTTTAGCACCAATTACCTAAAGCAATTCTAACAATGGCAGTAACAGATTATCGACCACCAGCCCTAGCGACAGCAACTGCTCACGAAATGAGTCGACTTGACACATTGCTTGAACGCGAACGTCGTTGGCACGCCGATACGCCCCGTTATCAAACTGATGCTGATATTGAAGTGGCCCGACAACGTGGCGAGCTTGTGCGGGTGCACGGTAATTTGCACTTGCAACCAATTAGAAGGTTTATACATCATCCAGAAGTCTTTCCGACGTTACTTCGCCCAGAAGCCCTAGCCATCCGAAACGAGTTTGGCCGAAGATGGCGCTTTGCCATGAAAGCGGCCGGTATAGATCGTCCTGATATCCGTCTTGCCGAGACATCGTATACGCGATCCCAAGCCTATCAAGATGCACTCGTGGCAGACCCTGCCAAGTTAGCTGCACCAGACAGCACACACTGTGCAGGCTATGCATTCGACCAAGATAACTCAGGATACTTCCGTTGGGATGGCGCCGATCTTATAAGTGTTGGTCACCCAGATCGCGCCGCTGCACAGCGAGCTTATATGGATGATCAGCCAGAAGAACGACACTTCAGTTGCGACTATAGCTATGATCCTCGTGTTGTCGACATTGCTCGCAATGTTGCACGTTCGCTCCATGATGCAGGTCGCATAAACCTGGTCGAAGAGTTCCAGGGTACCCAGAATGCCGTTCTTCACATCGCTGTGCCACCACGTGGCTAGTGTTGTAAAATTTGTTTAGGTTTGAAGCTCATGCTTGTCGTTTCATGCTGTAGTTTTACAATACAAATATGACAGAAGTACAAACTATTGATCGTGAAAGTAATTTCCCTAACAACTGGGAGAATTACGCCAACTGCGACGGCATTGCCACACCAGAAGAATTTGGCTTACGAGCTCAAGCTGACAAAGTGGCAGCTGAAGTTTGCAAAGGCTGCGTAGTGCGTCTAGAAAACTGTCCAGCAGGTCCGACAGACGAGCAGTTGCTGCAGCTCGGCGTAAAAACAGCATAGCGGGCTTTCATCTACCGCTGTTATCTCGTATAATTACCTCTTATGAGACGCTACAATCCTAAAGAGATCGAGCCCAAGTGGCAAAAGAAATGGGAGGCCGATGGCATCTACCAGGCTGACTTTGACTCAGACAAACCCAAGTTTATTGGCTTTGGTATGTTCAATTACCCAAGCGGTGCCGGTATTCACGTCGGTCACGTCCGCAACTTCACGATCCCAGATGTAGTGACACGCGTTAAGCGTCAACAAGGCTACGAGAGCTATCAGCCAGTAGGTTGGGATAGTTTTGGTTTGCCAGCAGAGAACTTTGCAATTAAAACGGGCGTAGCTCCGCAAGAATCTACCAAGAAGGCTATCGCGAAATACCACGACCAATATCGTGCCATGGGCTGGGGCGTTGATTGGACTAAAGAAATCAATACCACCGACCCTGAGTATTACAAATGGACACAGTGGTGCTTCACTAAGTTGTTTGAGCACAAGCTGGCTTATCAACAGGAAAGCGCTCAATGGTGGTGCGACCAATGTAAGACCGTGTTGGCTGACGAGCAGGTAATTGGTGGCAAGTGCTGGCGCCATGAAAGTGCTGATGATCCATTTATTACAAAACGAAACCTCAAGCAATGGTTCTTCAAAATTACCGAATACGCGGATGAGATGCTGGAGCATACCGATGACCTCGATTGGACACAATCGGTCCGTTCGTCGCAGAAAAGTTGGATTGGCCGCTCGGTTGGCGCAGAAGTTGATTTCAAACTGGACGGGCACAAAGGCTCAATCAAAGTCTTTACTACCCGCCCAGACACCTTATTTGGCGCGACCTTCTTGGTTGTTGCTCCAGAACATGCCATCGTTGAGCAGATTACCACCAAAGAACAGCAAAAAGCTGTCAAAGATTACGTTGCAGAGACCTTACGAAAGACAGAAGTTCAACGCCAGCAAGATGCAGACAAGCAGAAGACCGGCGTGTTTACTGGCGCCTACGCAGTCAACCCAGCAAATGATCAGAAAATCCCTATCTGGATTGCCGACTACGTTTTAACAGGCTATGGCACAGGCGCCATCATGGCCGTCCCAGGCCATGACCAACGCGACTTTGAGTTCGCCAGGCAGTTTAAGCTCGATATTACTCAAGTAGTTGCACCTGAGACGGGCATAAAACGTGAGAATGAAACCTACGCAGAGGGTGGTGCTGCAGTCGTTTTTGATCCGCAACAGCAGAAGTATGCATTTGCAGAGCTAAAGAACGGTGCAATTGTTTTCTTTGCTGGGGGAGCAGAAGAAAACGAGACTATAGAAGAAGCGATTTTACGTGAGCTTGAAGAGGAGAGTGGCTTCACGGACATTGGCGATACAGAAGTCATACTTACTGCTTACGGTAGGTATTATCATGAACTTAAAAAAGTAAATCGACGTGCTAAGGCTGCATGCATGTTGGTGACCTTAAAGTCTACCCAAAGACAAGCACAGAAATTAGAAGCCCACGAAGACTATAAAGTAGTATGGAAGTCACCTGAAGAAGTGATGGAGCTTTGGCAACAAGACGAAGGCAGAAGTTACGATCATTACGTCATCTTCTTAGAACGAGCCGTCGCCCGCGCAATCGAGCTTGGCCTAGATACAACAAGTAACACTAAAGAATATCGACTTACTGCAATTGAAGGTGAAGGTGTGCTTATTAATTCTGGCGTATACGATGGCATTAGTTCGAGCGAAGCTCGGGATAAGATTATCGCTGACTTGGCCAAAAAAGGCGTTGCGCATGAAAAGGTTAATTACAAGATGCGTGACTGGCTGATTAGCCGTCAACGCTATTGGGGTGCGCCAATTCCGATTATCCACTGTGAAAAGTGTGGTCCGGTAGCTGTCCCAGAAGCAGACTTGCCTGTCGTCTTGCCAGAGATAGAAAACTACAAACCAACTGGCGGCAACGCTTCAGTGTTAGCTGGCGTCGAAGAGTGGGTCAACACAACGTGTCCAAAATGCGATGGCCCGGGCAAGCGCGAAACCGACACCATGGACGGCTATGTTTGTAGTAGCTGGTACTTCTTGCGCTACCTAGACCCAAACAATAGTAAGGTTGCATGGGATCCAA
>CAZEBF010000045.1:0-3361 GCA_964510235.1 uncultured Candidatus Saccharibacteria bacterium
AGAATCTCGGACATGTTACGAGAGTATTCACTCCGCTTAAAGTGTACAAACTTTGGCGTTGCCAGGCCATGCGACTCGGCCATAAGCTTGGAAAGTACTTTGTCCATCGCAACAGCGCTCGATGCCATATCACAGCCCACAAACGGCACGTCAGCCATTTGTAGCACGCCCATAAGCTCACCATCTTCTCCATGCGTGCCGTGCATTGCCGGAAACACAACATCAATCTTTTTGTATTGTTTACGGCCAGCAAACTGGCTTGATTTGACGAGTGTTAACCCCTCGTCAAATAGTAGATGCACTTTTGGAGCTTTCTTCAGGAACGTCTCGATTTCGTCACCCTGATACAAACTGATGTCTTTGAGTTTATCGTCCCAATACCATGATCCATCTTTGGCAATATATATCGCTTCAACCTGATACTGCTTGGTTAATTCAAGCGGCTTAATGACACTCGCTAGCGCCGTAATAATGGACACGTCGTGCTCTGTAGATTTGCCACCAAAGATGACTGCAATTGTTTTCATACCAGCCATTATACGCCCGTTTTTGTTGTTGTCTACAATTAATTACGTTTAATTGTAATTGTCTGTCCAGTCGTTCTGCATGAGCACTAGGTCACCGGCAGCAATGAAGTGTTCAATGTTTGTGTAGAAATCTAACGGGTCGGCTTCAAGCTGAACAGATCCGTTATAGCCACCGTCGTGTAAGCCCTTCTGGATATGCTCTGTAGCAGAGTTTTGCATTAACACTACTTTGTCCGGATTGGCAGCGGCAATTGCTTTGCCCATCTCTATATGCACGTACTCGGTCTCTACTCCTTGATCAACCAGCCCAGGTGTTACGTAAACTTTACGCTTTGCCTGAAGTGTCTTGAGCACCTCAAGACCAGCTTTGACGCCTTCAATATTTCCATTATAAGTATCGTCCAATATCCAGCCACCATGTAACGGCCTGGCTTGCATACGGTGCTCAAAAGCTGTCGTCTGGGCAATACCTCGTTCTATCGCTTTGTCGCTAACACCAAGTTGGTGCGCAATTACAGCGACGGTAGCGAGTGGACCGACTTGATGCGCTCCAATCAGCCCACTTTTCAGCTTAAGATGAGTACTGCCATGGATCAGTTCAAATGAGGTGCCATCAATATCTACTTTTATGTGAGAGATCGTCCAGTCGCCGACGTTGTGACGGTCGTACTTGATGTTCGCAGACTGTACATACGGCTTTACTGCCAACGGTTCAACATTCACGTAGACCTCTGCAGGCTCAACATACTGGTTTATAGAAAACAAATCCTCAGCAGCCGCTTCGAAGGTTGGATACTGATCAAGATGAGCAGGCGCTAAACCAGTAATCACCGCTAGTGAAGGGTGTGTAACCTTGGCAAAACGAGGAATATCTCCTGGTGCACCTTCGCCGTACTCAATGACCAAAACGTCTTCGTCGCCGGTAAGCTTGCGAGCAAAAAGTGCGTGCGACACTGGCACGTTTTTGTTGGCAGGTGTGGCGGCTACGTTCTTCTCGGCAGACAGTACGGTATGTAGTAGCTCCTTCATAGTTGTTTTGCCATAACTACCGAGTACGGCAATCTTGACCGCCGGATGATCGCGGAAAATCAGCTCTGAGGCCGCAATTTGTTTACGATGCTTGGGGTCAGTAATCAAAGTCTTACCGAGCCAAAGTGGGAGCACGACCAGCCGTGCCCAAGTTTGTGGATACACTAAAACTAAAAGAATACCAGCCACTTGTAAGATCAGTGAGCCTTCATTCTGTCCATACTTAAACAGGGCGACTCCAGCAATCACCTGCAGCAAGATACCGAGTGTTAGCCCCAACCTTAACATCCGAGCAGCAGAAGTTTTTTCTAGTGTCCGCCGCTTCATTACACTGCTAAAGCTGCCAACGCGACCATACCAGGCAAGATAGGGCTTTACTTGGTACTCGGTTGATTGCAGCATATAGACCATTGCTGCAGGATACTTGTAGCTGTACTGACTTAGTAATCGTTTCATGCTAAAAATTCCTTAATAAGTGTGTGTACTTTGGCGGCTTGATCGTGATGTACAAAATGCTCGGCATCTGCAATAACTTGCAGTTGTGAATTTGGAATGAGGCGCTGATATATTTCACCGTACATTGGCGGTGTAGCACGATCAGACTCGCCGTAAATTAACAACGTCGGTACATCGATTTTGCGAGCGTCTGCCTGCACATCCTGGGAAACAGTCTTCTTAAACGTCTCTTGCAGGTGTGGTACTGCCAACATGTCTGACCCGGCTGCGCCATAGAGTTTTTTCTGCAAGGATTTTTTCTTAGAAGCCGGTAGCCAAAAAGTCATAGTTTTACCAACTTTGGCAACGGCTTTGAGGCCAAGTTTCTTGGCTTTCTCTTGATCACGAATGCCTGCACCGCCCAAGATCACAAAGTGCTTTGGAGCTAGCTGACCAGCTGCTATAGCCACAATTGCAACCGCAGCACCGTTTGAGTGCGCAACAAGAGTGTCAACCTCAGATATTCCCAGCTTTTTAAGAAACTTTGCTACAAAGTGGGCATATTCTTCAAGCCCCCAAACATCTGGCGGTGCTTGGCTCGTACCAAAACCAGGTAAATCTAACGCGATAACATTGTAATCGGCTTTGAACGCAGCAGTGAGCCCGGCGAATGTGCGGCGATCATCGCCCCAGCCATGCAAACACAACATGACTTGCTTGTTTTTGCCGCCCGCTTCGTCGTACGAAACAAGTAAGGAATCTACAACAATCTGCATAGTGTTCTACTGGCCAGGTTGCCCAGGTTGTTGCGGATTTGCCTGTGGGTTTTGTGTAGCGTTAGCTGGCTCTATAAACTTGTTCATAATGCCGTAGCTGGTGTATTTTTCTGTGCGTTCAGGATTTTTAGGAAACTTAACTTCAATAACTTGGCGAGAGCGTGGACTGACGGCTATCTCGATTTGAGCATCTTCTTGGTCGTCATATTGTGAAGGATCAAACTGGGCTGCATCACCAATACCAACAGCTTCACTAAATTTTTGCAGGTACTTTAGATAGCTAGATGTCTTGACGGTGACAGTGTAGATATATACTGCCTTGCCTTCGACTGTCGCTTTTTGGATTGGCACAGTTTTATCAATTCGATACAAGTTTTCTTGCTTCATAAAGTCACTTAGTTCACGTTGTTGCTCTGGTTGCAACGGCGCCATCGGCACAATCCCAAAGATCGAACCTACCAAGTACTGGTTTGAGGTTGTACCTTCTGGTGTCATTCGGACCCACTTGCCTTCTGTGGCTTTAAAGGCAGCAACAGCTTCGGGCGGCTGGCTCGGAATATCAACCTTGAGTAGTCGTTCAAAATCTACTTTTGG
>CAZEBF010000046.1:0-3351 GCA_964510235.1 uncultured Candidatus Saccharibacteria bacterium
ACCCCGACTTACCGCCTATTTTCATGGATACACCACTAATGACCAGTGCAGCCGGGCACAACGACCGAGTCGCCCGAAGAATGATGGCAGCTGGGTTTCAAGTAGCCTTAAAAGGCCCGCCCCGCTACCCAGGCATGACCTTGCGTGGCATGCCGATCACAGAAGATGCTAATGAAACACTAATGTTCGAACGTGCATTACGAGACCAAGAGCGCATGCCGGACCATAATCGCATGTATGTCTATGGCGAATCTCAAGCGGCTATGAAAGGCCTTGCCATCATGGCGCTAGCGCAGAAATACGATATGGAAGTTGAAGAGGCTCAAATTGTAGCTGCCTGTTTTTACGATAAGATTAACTGGCTAGCCTTGCCGCGTAACATGCGCGGTTTTGGCCGTATGATCAGTGGTACTCTGCGAGTTGCTCGCGAGATAGAAAGCGCGGCAATCGAAGAACTTAAAGGCACGATCAACCATAAGGATTTTCATCATCACGCCGTGGTTGTCCCTCGATTGACTGACGGTTCGACTGGTCAAGTCATTCCACTTATTGATCGTCTGCAACCAGCCCACGTGATTGCGTTTGACCAAGATGTTTATAGTCACCCGCAACGAGTAGAAGAACGCTTTGAAGAGTTTCCTGACATAGAAGTTAACGTCATGCGCGGCTACGGACACGTTGACGGTATTATGAGCGATGAGCTGGCAGTTCTACGCGGTGTTCTACTGTACGAAACCGCCAAAAAATACGATTAGAGCTTTTCTTTAATTTGCTTGATGGTGTCGCGCAGTTCGGCGGCTTTTTCGAATTCTAGGTTGGCGGCGGCGAGGTCCATTTGTGATGTTAGCTCACGAATCATATGGCCATACTCATCTTTTGGAATCTTTTTTAGGTCAAGTTTCTTGGTCTTTTCACTATCTGGGATGTCAGCGCGCATGCCTTTATCAATGGCTTTGGCGATACCTTCTGGCGTAATACCATGTTTTTTGTTGTAGTCCTCTTGAATAGTGCGGCGGCGATTAGTTTCACTCATGGCGCGTTCCATGCTGCCGGTAATTCTGTCGGCGTACATCAGCACACGACCATCAATATGACGAGCTGCCCGACCAATTGTCTGCACCAAAGCTTGTTCGCTACGTAAAAAGCCCTCTTTATCGGCGTCAAGAATGGCTACAAGGCTAACTTCTGGTAAATCGAGACCTTCGCGTAACAAGTTAATACCAATCAGCACATCGTAAGTCCCCATACGGAGATCTCGTAAGATATCTGTTCGATCCAACGTGTCCACATCACTGTGCAAGTAGGTTACTTTGATCTTAAGCTCCTGGAGGTATTCTGTTAGATCCTCGGACATTCGTTTGGTCAGCGTCGTTACAAGGACACGCTGGCGTTTGGCAATTGTGTCACGAATTTCCGCTAACAAATCATCAATCTGACCATCAATTGGTCGAACTTCGATATGCGGATCTATCAGGCCGGTCGGACGAATTACTTGCTGAGCAGGGTCTGGACTACGACTGAGTTCATAATCAGCTGGTGTAGCACTAACGTAGACAACTTGGTTAACGTGCTTTTCGAATTCGCTGAAAGTTAACGGGCGGTTGTCCATCGCGCTCGGCAAACGGAAGCCGTGTTCTACCAACACTTCCTTACGGGCTCGATCGCCATTGTACATGCCACGTACTTGTGGAATGGTCATGTGAGATTCGTCAATAAACATTAAGTAGTCATCTGGAAAGTAGTCAAGCAGAGTGGCCGGCTGTTCACCTGGCTCGCGATTTGTTAGATATCGGCTGTAGTTTTCGATTCCTTTTACAAAACCAGTTTCCTCAAGCATCTCAAGGTCAAACTTAGTGCGCTGATTTATGCGCTGCGACTCAAGCAGTAGCCCATGTTCATTAAAATACTTGGTACGCTCTTCGAGCTCATTAGTAATGTGACCGAGTGCAACTTTGAGTTTGTCGTACGGCGTTACATAGTGGCTTCCCGGGAATATTTGTAGTGAATCAAGACTTTTCAAAATCTCGCCCGTTAACGGATCAACCTTGGTAATCCGGTCGATCTCATCACCAAAAAACTCAAGACGGTATGCCAGCTCTTCACTGGCTGGATAGACATCAACCACATCACCGCGTACTCGGAATGTACCACGATGAAAATCGACGTCATTGCGCTGGTATTGGATGTCGGTCAGTTGGCGCAGGAACTTATCTCGAACACGGCGCTCACCCTTTTGCACCTTGATAGACAGACCATCATAATCCTCTACCGAACCAATGCCGTAAATACAGCTAACACTAGCAACAATCAATACGTCCTTGCGTGTCAGTAGTGAATCTGTAGCTGCGTGGCGTAATCGATCAATTTCTTCATTGATTTGTGAGTCTTTCTCGATATATGTATCTGATCGCGGGATATAAGCTTCTGGTTGGTAATAATCAAAATAGCTAACAAAGTAATGTACCGCATTGTTTGGAAAGAAATTTTTGAATTCGTTATAAAGCTGCGCAGCCAAAGTCTTGTTATGACAGAGCACCAGCGTTGGTCGCTGAACTTGCTGAACAATATTGGCCATTGTAAATGTCTTTCCAGAACCGGTCACACCCAGCAGTGTTTGCTCTTTCTCTCCCTTTGACAAACCTTCAACCAATTGAGCAATCGCCGTCGGCTGATCACCAGTCGGTTTAAATTTCGACGTTAGTTGAAACTTTGTCATCCCTCCATTGTAGCAACACTCTTACAAATCTTGCATATTCTTGTATGCCTCTGTGAACGCTTTCTTCTTGGCATTAAAGACTTCAAGAACCTTTTGGTCGCGATTTTCTGAGCCGGCAGAGTCAAATGCACAACTTGGAGGTGACTGCACTGCAGCTCCGCCCGTATACCGATACTCGGAATTAAAGCTGAAAGGCTCATCAAAATTCAGGAAAACACTATTCTCTTCAGCACCTTCTGCGACCTTCTTATTGTAGTCAGATACAGATATACGCCCGATCACAAACAATGGGAAGCTGCTATCTTTGCAAGTAGTGCCTTCACCATTCTTGAGAGCATCAAAGTCGGCATCAAATAGTTCAATATATGTTTCTGTTGGATCAGATTGCGGGCTACGAACAGTATAATAAGCCCCTGCGACTTCGCTACCGAGTGGTAGCGTTACATCAATTTCATTAATCCCAAGGGACTTCTTTTCTATTTTCTGAGTGGTGTTCGTGAATGTTTGTCCGTTGGCTAAACACCGTTCGGGATAGCTTTCCATGATTTGGTTCCCGGCGGCTTTACACTCAGTAAAATTGGTTATTTCTGGCTGATTCTGTTTCTGAAAAACATAAAAACCAATCGCGCCAATGA
>CAZEBF010000047.1:0-3297 GCA_964510235.1 uncultured Candidatus Saccharibacteria bacterium
CCTTGCTAGTACTATTCCATAATCTCTAAATAATGCTATAATTAACAGAGATGAACGCTCAACAAATCCGCAAAGCCTACTTAGAATTTTTTCAGAAACAGCAGCATGCTGTGATTCCACGTGCCCTACTAGTACCATATAATGACCCAACCACATTGTTCACCGGTTCTGGCATGCAGCCGCTTATACCATATCTGCTGGGTGAGCCACACCAAGAGGGAAGACGATTGACTAATAGTCAGACGTGCTTACGGGCGATGGACATTGAGGAAATCGGTGACAATCGACACACAACTTTCTTTGAAATGCTAGGCAACTGGTCGCTTGGCGACTATTTTAAAAAAGAGCAAATTCCGTGGTTTTGGGAGTTCTTGACTGACACAATTGGTCTCGACTCGAACAGGCTATATGTTACATGTTGTATTGGATTTCCTGAATACAATGTTCCTAAAGACACTGAAAGCGCAGGAATATGGACAAAGTTATTCAACGAAAAGGGCATTGATCCTAAGCAGCTTGATGTGGGCAGTGAGGCTAACGGCTACGAAATTGGTGAGCAAGACGCCCGTATTTTCTTCTATGACGAGAAAAACTGGTGGAGCCGAAATGGTGCACCAAAGGATGTCAAAGTCGGTGAGCCGTGTGGTCCGGACACCGAAGTGTTTTATCGACTAGAAAGCGTAAAGCACAACCCAACATACGGAGCAAAATGCCACCCTAACTGTGACTGCGGTCGATACATAGAAGTCGGTAACTCAGTATTTATGGAATACGTGCTCACTGACGATGGTTTTGAAAAACTTCCAAAGCGGAACGTAGACTTTGGGGGCGGGTTAGAGCGCATCGCACAAGCGGCAATTGATTCTGATGATATGTTCAAAATTAGTGTCCTGTGGCCGATCGTTGAAATGCTTGAAAAAGTCAGTGGCAAAAAATACGAAAGTAATACCACAAGCATGCGGGTGATCGCAGATCACTTACGTGGGGCAACTTTTCTGGCGGTTGATGGCGTGAAGCCGAGCAACAAAGAGCAGGGTTATGTGATGCGCCGGCTGATGCGCCGAGCGATCCGTTTTGCGTTTGAACTTGGTGTCGAACAAAACTTCATGCAAGAAATTGTCCCCGTCATTGCTGATCTTTATCACGAGGATTTCCCAGAAGTAGCCGAGAAGCGTGACGAAGTGATTGAAACATTAGCACGCGAAGAAAAAGTCTTCCGCCAAACTTTGCGCAAAGGCGTTAGGGAACTTGAGAAAATGGCCTCCAGCGGCAAGCTGACTGGCGATCATATCTTTACTCTTTATGATACCTATGGGTTCCCGGCTGAACTCAGTGTTGAAGATGCTTTCATGAAGGATCTACCACTGAGCGAAAACTGGCAGCAAGAATTTGATGCCAAGATGAAAGAGCAGCGCGAGCGTAGTCAGACGGCGAGCAAAGGAACGTTTAAGGGCGGCTTGGGCGGACAGACATTGCAACACAAGAAGTACCATACTGCCACTCACTTGATGTATCAGGCTTTGCGTGACGTGTTGGGTGATCACGTTATCCAGCGCGGCAGTAACATTACCGAGGAGCGCCTGCGCTTTGACTTTTCTCATCCAGAAAAGGTCACTCGTGAGCAACTTGATCAAGTAGAAAAGATCGTAAACGCGCAAATTGGCCAAGACCTTAAAGTCTCGTGGGCGGAATACCCAACAGAAGAAGCCACCGGCAAACTTGGTGCACTTGGACAGTTCGGCGATCGCTACGGTGAAACCGTAAAAGTCTATAAAATGATTGCTGATGATGCCAAACAGCCATTCAGCTTTGAAATCTGTGGCGGCCCGCACGTTGACCACACCTTACAACTGACTGAAGACGGCAAGAAGTTCAAAATCCTCAAAGAAGAATCATCTAGTGCCGGCATCCGTCGCATCAAAGCGGTGCTGCAGTAAGCACAGAACAAACTAGTCGAATACTGGTTGTGCTTGCGGATGAGTATTAAAGGGGTATAATCGTTCTTTGGCTACATTTATGACACACGAAGTAATTACATTCGCAGAAGTACTAGGCAAAAAGACCGAGAATAATCCGGCCTATAAAGATGGTCGATTGACCGCTATTGTAGTTACGCCGCACCAACGAAGCGGCGGCAAAGTTATTGAGCTGGCCTTTGAGGCCAGTAATCCAGCAAGACCTCAGTCAATTGCGCGAGGCAATTTCAAAGAGGCGGTCAAGGAATGGGGCGACCTGACAGGGGCATATAGCATGGCACCCGAACATGAATTAGTAGTTGGCTCTATGGCTATGGATTTTCGTGGCGCGCATCCTGATGACACCATGTCAGCGCGTCAGGTCTTGGCGGCGATTCAAAGCGCTCCAACTGTACACTTTGGATTGATGCAGGCTGACGAACAAATCGGCTAGCCGTCCCTGTAATTGTGATACAATAGAACGTGATTATGCTTGAAAAAATAAAAACCTTGCGTGACAAGACGCCGGCTTCCAAAGAACAGTACCTGGTTGCGCTTGATATTGGTACGGAGTTTGTAAAAGTTCTGATTGGCCAAGTCAACAATGATGTGATAGAAATCATTGGTGTCGGTCGTCAGCGTCAGGCATTGAATGACATGCAAGCTGGCGCGATTGCTGATATCGCAGGTGTGGTAGCTAACTGCAACCAAGCCTTAGAGCAGGCAGAGCAGCAAGCTGGAGTGAGTGCTCGCACATCGATACTCGGTATTGCTGGTGAGCTGGTTAAAGGTACAACTACGACCGTTCGAGTTGCACGCAAAGATGCTAGTAAAGCCCTGGATATCCCAGAGGTAGAGCAAATTGTCGCCTTGGTTCAAGAACGTGCCGAGACGAACGCTCGCAAACAGCTGGCCTGGGAGCTTGGTGGCAAAGAGATTGAAGTTAGACTGGTTAACAGTGCTTTAGTTGGCATCGAGATCGATGGCTATAAGGTGACAAATCCAGTTGGTTTTCAGGGTAAAGAAGTTGTTGTGCAACTGTACACAGCTTTCGCACCTCTTATCCATATTGGCGCTTTAGAGCGAACAGCTGAGCAACTTGATCTAGATCTATTAGCGGTAGCAGCTGAACCGTTTGCCGTGTCTCGTTCTGTAGTTGGTGATGACCCTGATGCCAGTATGAGTGCGATTTTGATGGATGTTGGTGGAGGTACCACTGATATCGCCCTGGTCAATGACGGCGGTGTGCAAGGAACCAAAATGTTTGGTATTGGCGGTCGTGCCTACACTCGTGCAGTCGAAAAAGACTTTGCAGTCAGCTTTAAGCAAGCCGAAGAGCTCA
>CAZEBF010000048.1:0-3294 GCA_964510235.1 uncultured Candidatus Saccharibacteria bacterium
TCGCTTGGGCGGAAGTTGTGCCTATACCTAAGTTGCCGGCTAAGTAGTTTTTGGCACTTGCACCTGATTGGTACAGGCCAAACCCACTCGCATTAGCAATCTCTACTCCACGAAAATCTACTGCGGATGTGAGAGTAGGGTTAACATACAGCCCTCTGGTTATGCCAGTTGCTGTTCCGGTCTGGTTGATTACTGGGTTTATATTTATCCCTGAAAGTTGAGAACTACCACTTGCTGGGCTAAAGGCGTTATCATAAACCCTCAAAATATCGTAGTTACCCGATGTAACCGATGAACTATACACATTACCTATGATCACGCCGTAACCGTTGGCATAGCTCGTTATAGAACCAGCCGACGGCTGTATTTGCACCCCGTAAGCGGTTGCACTGCCCCAGTTGGACTGGATTCTAACTGCACCAGTATCGCTCCGGTTAAAATACAGATCCCTTGTACTACCAGATTGTGTAGACACCAAACCTGTTGCAGTAAGTTGACCGCTCGCGTTCACGTGCGCTAAGGCTGTTCCAGCACTACTCTGCCATTCTTGGAGGTTAGCAGTTTGCGAACCTGATGCGCGGACTACCAAACCCTTTGCCGTGCCAGTAGCGGTATAAACGCTAAGCCTAACACCTGTAATTGGCGTTAGGGTACCGATAGATATCTGCTCAGTAGATACAAAATCGCCATCTGCTGCAATTGCCGACTTGACCGTACCAGCACTGTCTTGCCACTCTACCAAGTTGGCGATCTGTCCCGCTTGGGCACGAATCGTTCCTGCCACACTAGTAGAATTGACCGGCTGTAACCAAAGCGCGTTCCAAAACGCACTTGCTGAACCGAGGTAACCTATGCTGCTGTACTTATTGACGTTGTAGCTAGAAATCCTTAGACCGTTTCCGCCACTATTAGTTAGATCTAGATAGGTATTAGCGTAAATTTTCGTGTCTGAGGTGGTGTTTCCAACAGTTACATCGTTGCCACTTCCTCGCTTGATTAGGTTTACGAAACCTCCGCCAGTACTGTACTCGCCCTGAAGTTCAACATTATAACCAAGCTTGATCGGCGCCGTTGGTGAATATAAACTACCAGTCGACTCTATAGAGGTAAGCCTTGTACCAGAGCTATTTTGCCATTGCTGCAAGTCACCACTCTGCGAAGCCGCGCCTCTCACAGTTAGCCCGATCTTGGAAGCCTGCGAAGAAGTAATAAGCATGACACCCAACATGTTCGTGGCCGAACCACCAAAGAACTCATGACCGTAACCGCCGTAATATGCTGACCCATAGTAGAGGTTTTTGCCACCTGCACCACCAGCACGAGCACTGTCTCCAATATACAGGTTTCCATCGCCTGCTGTCCCAGTTATACCCTTGCCAGAATCAAACTGCATCCATCCGCTTGCCGTGATCCTCGCCAATACAGTCCCGGCACTACTCTGCCATTCCTGCAGTGCAGCCGTTTGACTGGTGGCGCCCCGAACCACAGCGCCAATTGACGCGGCACCAGCAGATTGGATGTTGAAGTTCGCCGTCTGTTGAGCCGTACCGTTCTGGATATAATTGCCCGACCCAGAGGCGGCCGTACATCCACCTACTGTACAGACTTGAGTGCCGCCCACATACAAAGAAGTTGAAGCGTTGAGATTGCCAACAACATCCAACTCGTATCCCGGAGTATTAGTTCCGATTCCAATTCGGTTATTTCCGGCATCTACGTATAACAGATTTGCCTGTGTTACGCCCGCGATTCGGAAGTCACGATCAGCCTGGTCGTTATTGAACAGAAGTGAATTACCGCCGGTATCGTAACTGATCTTATAATCAGCTGTGCTCGTACCTATGGAAAGTGTCGCTGGGCCCAGGTAGAGGTCACGCCATCTGTTACTATTGGAGCCAAGGTCGTAGGTGTCATCAGCACTTGGCAAAATATCACCGGTCACCGTAATGTCATCACCAACGCTCAAAGCGTCATCGGTCCTGAGTGTATTTGCAGCCGAACGGTATAGGTTAGTATCCGCAGATGATCCAAAGGCAATACCAGCCGATGCTGAAGTATTATCAGCGTTGGATGAGAGCCACAAAGTCTGTGTATCTGCGGCACCAATCGCAACGCCATAGTCAGTAGTCCCATTTGTTTGCGGGTTCACATAGATACCGTAGTTCGTACCAATACTTGCTCCAGCGCCAGATAATGAAGCGGAGTTAACCTGCAAACCATAGCCCGTAGTTATCGTACCGCCACTCCCAGTGCTAAATACTCCAACACCAGTCTGCAATCCTATAGCCTCAGTTACAGTCGCAGTACTGTTAGTGGTGAGCATGGCAGCCGTCGCATCTACACCAATAATACGGGCAACAGTCCCGGCTGAGTTTGTCGCTATAACTGAGCCACTGACACCAATGTTGGCTGAGCTAAAATTATTTACCCCACCCAAGAAGAGATTATTTGCAGACCCATAATTGGTGGCGATATTTGTGCCAGTAGGAGTAATACTAGTGTTATTGTTTATTCCGTAAACGGCGGTATTAGGATCTGTTGATGTATTTACCACATCGATGGCGACATCACAACCAAGGGCGCCAAAGAATATTGATGTACACTCATCAATGCTGTCGCCAGTCGGTCCAACCTGTAAGCGATCCGAAATAACTGTGTCTCCTACTACATCTAACTCGACTGATGGTGCTGCGGTACCAATACCAACTCTCTCGTTAGATGTATCGACATTCAGAACTGGGTTACCACCATCTGTATCCATCACACGGAATGCGCTTGTTGAATCAGTGCTGTTTTGCATGGTGAATGCACCACCCACCGCGAGAGTGGCCTGAGTTGCGCCGTTTGTTTCAAAGGCGAGTGAAAAATTATCATTGGTTCCAAGCACCGCAGCCAAACCAAAGCTGTTTCCACCTTGCACAAATGAGCTGTTGACGCCACTGTAACCACAGTTGTTTGAAAAATCACAAATTACGTTACCATTCTGCGTACCAATGCCACTTATCGAAATACTGGCAAAGGTTGGAGCGTTGGTAATGCCAAGATCTTGTGGCCCGCTCAATGACAAAACGTTGCCATTCTGTGTGACGGTGACCTGGTTGGTTGTTCCTTGTAAAGTAATCGAACCTATCGAGTTGTTCACGCTTGTTTGCACCGTCTGAGTTATGGTACTGGAAAGCGTTGAACCGTTCATGGCTAATCCTTGCCCAATTGCTAGGTTGCCACCAACGCCTGCAATGGTGGTAGTTATTACATCATCAGCCTGTAAGTAGCCACAGTTGTTGCTATCTAAAC
>CAZEBF010000049.1:0-3143 GCA_964510235.1 uncultured Candidatus Saccharibacteria bacterium
GCAGTCGGCTCATAACCGATTGGTCGAAAGTTCAATTCTTTCCACCCCCACCAAATCCGATACAAAGAGAGACTTTAAGAGGTCTCTTTTTAATTTGCTACACTTTAGCTATGGCAATAGCACCAAAATGCGATAAATGTGGCGACGAGCTGACCGACTACGGCGCTATTATTCTAAGCCCGCCAAACGAACAAAGTGAAGTTAAAAAACTGCACATCTGCAAAGCCTGCTACGTTCAGGTCCAAGCGATAATTAGCAGTCCTTGATATACTGGTAGCTGATGCTTGATAAAATCAAAAACTCACCGTACGTACAGTATGCAAAAGAGCTCCGTGATGTGCGGGTGCTTGGTTTGCTGGCGTTTGTAGTTATTATTCTGCTGGTTAGTTGGAGCGGTATCAAATCTATCCAGACAAACTACGAGTTGCAACAGAAGATCGCTCGATTAGAGCAAGAAGTTGAAGTAAAAGAGCTGGAAAACGCCAACGCAGAATTACGCAATCAATACCTAGAGACCGATCAGTTCCTGGAGCTTGCTGCTCGGCGACAGTTTGGCAAAGCCGCACCTGGTGAGAAGCTCGTATTAGTTCCAGAAGCAGTCGCACTGGCGAACTCCATTCCAACTGAGGAGTCAGAAAAGCCTAAACCACAACCACAAGCCAAAAAGTCAGAATACCAACGCAACTTCGAAGCCTGGATGCAGTTCTTCTTTAATAGCTCAAGCTAATAATTCGGGCAGCCGGCAATTAATAGCCTGCGTGCGCTTTGAACCGCAAGAACACCTCTCGTACACAAATCAATCGTTTCTAGTTCTCTGGCGCTGGTAACAGACTCCAAAATACCATTATCTGCTGTTGTGAATCGATCTAATACGTCAAGATGATTTGGTATTCCAGGCCTGCTTGGGTTGTCTTCGTCGTAGTAAATTTCTGCCAGCTTACCGAGCTTGCTTACGGTCGTCAGGGAATATCTTCTGCCACCCTCAGGTGTTAGTAGATTAACACTCGTCTCAATTGTTTTGACACGATCTATCTCTTGGTCATGTCCAGGCACAACAATATAATCGCCATGTGAAATTATTACAGTGTTAATAAAGTGACCATTACTATCTAGTTCCGACGGTTCTTGACCTTCGACGTCACGGCCATCCCACCAATCTCTGGTGCTGAAGATAGTAACCATTTTTTTGAAGTCTGAAGCAATACGAACAGTGCGTCGTATGCGTGTTAAAAAATCATCATCGTTTGGTGGTGGTATCTTAGGAATTTCGCCAGTGGCCATATCTGCAGTTTGCTACATGTGTCAGGCAACTGCAAGCATGTGCGTTATTCTCCAACTATTGGTTCTACGGCTGCCCAGATAGCTTCTGTTACTTCCTCGAGCTCCATTGTTGCGTCGATAGTTACTGCGCCCACACCTTGGCATATCTCGAGCAGACCTTCACGTACTTTGTGGTGGAAATCAAACTCCATATTTTCAAATCGGTCATTATCACGCATGCGACGCTGAGCGAGTTCTTCTGGATCGCCATCGAGTAGGATTAGCAAGTCAGGCTCCGTATAACTGCCAATAGCAAGTTGGTTCACTGCAACTGTCAGTTCGCCGTCGACACCTTGGGCTGATTGATAGGCGTAACTTGACCGCCAACTGCGATCGCTGACCACATGGCGGCCGCTTGCTGTGGTGGGCTCAATAACTTCATCGACGACTTGTGAGCGGTCGGCCGCAAACAAAAAAGCCAGTGACTTTCCAGTTGCTTCTATGCTAGGGTCAAGCATAATTGCTCGAAGGTGAGCGCCTAAGGGCGTCTGTCCTGGTTCGCGTACCCACTGGGCATCTATTCTCTCAGCGACCATTTTGGACTGGGTCGATTTGCCGGTGCATTCGCCGCCTTCAAACACAATGTATTTGCCTCGTTTGATCTCACTCATTCACAGAATAATACCTGTCAGTAACTACAACCACAAGCATGTGCAGAATAACTGGCTTTGGAGGCTAGCGGACGCGGGTGAGTAGACGCAGGTTTGCAAGGTAGTGGTCGATGTTAACCGCTTGGTGCATGCTGAGGTAGCGCATGTGGTGATCGACAAATGGCATTTGGTTGTCGGGGTAAGCGTCGCTGTTGGACGAGTAAGTCGACTGCGTGTTGTAACGAATGTTAGTAGCCATTTCTTTGAGGGTAGCCAGAGCAGTCTGACCTTCTTCTGTATGGTAGTAGTTTGCCTGCTTAAATGAAACCGCCACTAGAGGCCAACAACTTTGGCTTTTTTGGGCTTTTTGACTTCTTTGCGACCTTTGTCTTTTGACATAACTACTTCCGTTCTTGCTTTGTATAGAGGTATTATACGCGAGATTTGCCCTTCAGCCTAATGCGCCACCGGTCTATCAGCGCAGTTTATGATACTGTACATGCTTGCAATTACATAAAAATCGTGAATAATCAAATCAATGACAAAATGGAATCATTTTCCGCTGGAATTGCCGCGCCCAGATGACATTCGACAATTTAAGGGCAATGAGCGGGCTGATTTAGAACGAACAATCGCTTGGCAAGTCAGCGATCTGTTGAGCCGTTATGGTACGGTGGATGAAATCGAAGTGGATATGACAGACGGCTCACTGTTTGATGAGCCGCATACATACTTGGGAATCGATACTCCTCCAATTTTGCTTGAGGATGACGGTAATCTAGTGATCGGTCAAATACCAGAAACCGTACGTGGATATATCACAGATTGTGGCGCACATATGCTTACGAGAAGCGACGAAGATGATACGCCAATCATGAGTCTGACTGTATGGGATCCGTTGGCACGCCACAACAAACATGTACGCGATGAACGAAACAAAGCAGTGCGTCGTCCAGTGCTCCAAGAGCTGTATGAGGCCCTGACAGTGATTACGCTCAATCCGGACTTTATGGGGCTTGAAGAGAATGACGCACCATTGACGCCAATTAATTACCCTGCAAGGCTGGCCGACCCAGAGTTCGAAGAGCTCATTGCACAGCTTGGACTGAATCCATAGAGGCAACTATCGCTTGAACTGTACAGAATTTGCAATCTGTTGAAAGTCAGCTAAGTACTGTGAGTTATCTATGTCCGGGCCGGTTTCTTCGTCTGGCCAATCGTGGTGGTACTTTT
>CAZEBF010000050.1:0-2102 GCA_964510235.1 uncultured Candidatus Saccharibacteria bacterium
GTTCTATTTCACTCCCCTTCCGGGGTTCTTTTAACCTTTCCCTCACGGTACTTGTTCACTATCGATCGTAAGATATATTTAGCCTTGGAGGGTGGTCCCCCCAGATTCAGTCAGAGTTTCACGTGTTCCGACCTACTCAACAAAACAAATTATAAGGTTAGCACCACTTTGTATACCGGGCTATCACCGTCTTTGGCCAGTCTTTCCAGACTGTTCTACTCGCACTGCTAATTTGTGACCTTACACGAACGGTGGTAGCGTTCGTTTCCAATACGGAAGGCTGCTCGAAAGCAGATCTCCGTACTGGTATTTGTGATGTTACAACCCTTTTTAGATATTCGTCTACCAACTTATTTGCCATCCATAAATGGATAGGCAAAAACCTAAAAAGTTTGGGCTATTCCGCATTCGCTCGCCACTACTAACGGAATCTTTGTTTAATTTCTCTTCCTCGAGGTACTAAGATGTTTCAGTTCCCCCGGTTCCCGCTACCTGCCCTATATATTCAGGCAAGAGTACATGGACATGACTCCATGTGGGTTTCCCCATTCGGATATCTTCGGCTCAAAGTTTGTTAGGCAACTCCCCGAAGCTTATCGCAACCTACTACGTCCTTCATCGGTATCTTACGTCTAGGCATCCCTTGTATGCGCTTGAGTAACTTTTTACGATAGGCAACAAAGTACAAGTACTCTGTTGCTATTTGTGCAATTGACTAGTTATTGGTAATCACCAGTATCGAGACAAACCTTGCGGTTTTTCTCGACGTGCCGGGCAAAAAATGTGATTTTTGCTCGGACTGCTCTTTTCCCTTTTACGAGAATTGAGCTAATGATCCAACAACATGCCGTTTGTCTTTACTATTGCTTATATGACGGGTGAGGTCATATAAGACTTTCATCTTCAACCAAATTTTTAAGCTGCGAAACTCAAGGCCACCATAGTGTTCGGTATTCCTACCCTGTTAGGTCTTGAGTTTACGCTTGAAATTACTGTCTAATCTCGGGCCTAAACTCAAGTACCAAGCTAGTCTACCATTACAAACAGAGGTAGTCAACCCTATTGTGCTGTAGAAAGTGCTACAGTCTGTAAGGTGTTACGCGAGGCGCGGGCGCTTGCGACGACGTCGTGCTGATATCGTAGCTGGTTTAGGAGTAAGACTTTGTATTAAATCATTCATCGCTTCTGGTGGTAAGAGCTTATCTGCCCTGACGCCACCCAGCCGTACGGCTTTTTCTCCCATAACTCGAGGTAAATTTGGCCCATTGCCGACCATATCATGCAATTGAGCGGAGCTCACACCCATCTTATCTAGAACTTCACCAACCTGACCTGCAAGGTCATACTGTTCTACTTCGCAGAGCCCTAGATATATATGACCTAACTCTGCTGCGGCCAATGATACACTCGCTACACCGTCCTTAACTCTTTCCGTCTCCATGCCAGAAATTATACACCACTTGTCTTTCTGTTGCTTTTCCGCTAGAATTACCCGAGTAATTTGGCTAGTTATATGGGGCGATAGCTCAGTTGGCTAGAGCACCTGCTTGGTGGATGTTGCGTCTCGAACTTCCGACTCTAGAGGTCGGAGGGGAAAACTGCCAGTGGCAGTTTGGACGGCAATAAACTCTTGAAAGCATGCTTTCAAAGATGTTTTTGTGGGGTCGCCAACGGTGACCGAGTCCCTCATCGCCCACCAATTAAAAGTCCCGCTAGATGCGGGTTTTTTATTTGGTTGAGTTATAGGGCTTGGTTCTCCGACGCGACAGCTTGCTGGCACTAGTCGGAGGTTCGGTCATCAAGACTGCGCACAGGAATTCATTCCGAGGACAGCCGCAGATGTGCGCTGCCCCTCACGCCCACCAGTTGAAATATCCAGACTTGGTAGATATTTTAATCTGATATAGTACTAACATGCTCCATCAAAAAGATTTAAAAATAGTGCTTACTGTTCTAATCGTCATTTTAACAATCTCAGCATTTGTCTGGCTACTGTTCTCTCTCTTCCTCATAGGTGTGCCTGCATTAATTCTCACGATTATTCTTATCAAGTCATGCTCGGATACGCTGAGCCACGCTAACGGTGGCCAACCCGTTCCCCA
>CAZEBF010000050.1:2112-2878 GCA_964510235.1 uncultured Candidatus Saccharibacteria bacterium
CTGGCTGTCATTGCCGCGATAACCCTTTATTTTGTAGGCGGATCAGGTGACGGTGGGATGCCATACTCTGAAGCCTCATCGCCACTACCAAGCCTATTCGGACTCTGTTTCTACCTGCCTCTCGTACTTCTTCTGGACAAGTTTACAAAGAGATATAACGCAGATCCGCAGACTTAAACTGACTGTGCAAGATCTATCACTACAGATACGGAGGGCGACAAAAGCCGATAGCGAAGCGTTGCTCGCACTACTTGAAGAAGCGCGTAAGTTCAAACTGTCTCTCGGTGATGACGCCTGGGGCGAATATCCTTTTACCCAAGACGATATTGATTTGCGGCTCAAGAGTAAGGCTTGTTACGTTGCCGAAGCAGACGGCATGCTGGTTGGTAGCATTACGCTCATCTGGGAGGATGAACATAATTGGGGCAAGAAAGGCTTGGATGGCAAAGCTGGTTATGTCCACGGCCTAATGGTTCGTGGCGACTACAGAGGCAAAGGTCTTGGGGAACAGATGATCGACTGGGCGCTTCAAGAAGTAAGGAAGCGAGACCGGCAGTTTATCCGCCTCGATTGCCCAGCCAACAATCAAGGGCTTCGTTCCTATTACGAAAAACTAGGCTTTGAACAAATAGACACCGAACACAACACGACATATTGCCATTACCAACGAACGGTCTAGTCTTCGTACTCGGGCAAGTAACCCAGTATACGCTCGCAAACCTCCGGGTCAAACTCAGCCGGCCAGCCATCAGCCGGGATATCCGCC
>CAZEBF010000051.1:0-2693 GCA_964510235.1 uncultured Candidatus Saccharibacteria bacterium
CCACTGGTTGGGGTCCGGCGTGAGTCTTGAACGACAACGCGGAATTGAGCGTGACCTTTACGGCCTGTTCGCTGCATACGGATTACTAACATCCTGGTTTACACTTCCCTTCTTAGGTTTGCTAATTAACCACGTTATTCTACAGATTATCACCTCTGTTGTCAACTCTGGGAGACAAATTCTTTAGCAATATCTGTCATGAGGATTGCAAGATAGTTTATTTCTGCACTATCCGTGACTTGGGAACGTTCATCAGGCTGATTTGAGTAGTCAATGAAACGATAGATCGCAACCTTAGTAAATTCGTACAAGCCTACTTCATTGCTGATGCCAGGCGAGGCTTCACTGGCCGTGTGTAATGTTATGGTGTGATCCAGTAGAAACGGAGAGGCGGATGTATCTTGAGATGAGCAATCCAACCAGAGCACCACACCTGGCTGGTCGTCAGCATACTTGTACTCCACTTTTGGACTGAGCAGACCGTCGAGGATGTAGTGATGATCTGGGTCTGGGTGCAGTAGAGCGATATTGAGTACTTTTTTCCAGAGCTCAAAGCTACGCGTGGTTGTGTCTGCATGCATGTCGCCGATAACGCGTGAGCGAAAGTATTCGCCAATCGGGTCGCGTGTGGTCTTTCCACCTCGGATAATCGGCAACTGACTCATAGCTTCACTCTACTTCGCGTGAAGAAATAAGGCAATATTAGTTGACTTTGTATGTCTGCAAGGCGGCTTCGGCAGCGGACACTTGGGCGGCTTGCTTGCTAGGGCCAGAGCCCTGCCCTTTGAGCTTGCCATCTACGTACACACCAACCACAAAGGTTTTTTCGTGGTCTGGGCCGTCTTCGCTAATAACTTTGTAGAGAGGTGTTTGGCCTTCGTTGCTCTGGGCAACTTCTTGCAGGTGAGATTTTGGATCCTGCCACGAGCCTGTCTCTAGGATTTCATCAAATGTTGTTAGTAGCGTTTCGGTAATAAACTTCTTAGAAACATCATAGCCCTGGTCAAGATAAATTGCGCCGATAACTGCTTCGTAGCTGTTTGCCAAGATCTGATCACGTGCTCGGTCAGTACCGCGCTTCTCGCCACGGCTCAGTCGTAGTAGCGGCTCAAACTCGCAGCGCTTGGCAGCCGCGCCAATACTTTCGGTACGCACGAGCGCTGAACGCCAGTTAGTCAAGATGCCTTCTGGGTCGCTGTAATTGCCGTACAAAAATTCGGTCACTACCAGTTCGAGCACGGCATCGCCCAAAAATTCTAAGCGCTCATTGTGCTCTTTGGCAGTTTTCTTGTGCTCGTTAACATACGAACGGTGCGTAAAGGCGGTTACGAGTAGATTGAGATCATTAAATTCGATACCTAGTTTGTCGGTCGCAAAGCGGGAATATACCGTAAAGTCCATGGTCTAGAGATTACCTTGTCGAATCTTTTTAAGTGCTATAAGGATAATTTTACCGATGTCGTCATATTCAATCTTTTCTAACGCCTCGTTGGCAGGAAACCACTTAATGCCATTCATCCAGTCTTCTGGCTGTAAGTCATCAGTATCGCCAAGCGCCTTTACCAAGAAGATTTCTGTGGTCATCAATACTAAGCTCTGTTGGCGACGGTAGCGAAAGTTAATTTTGCCTAACCAGTTGAGCACCTTCATTTCTTTGAGGCCTGTTTCTTCACCAATTTCTCGGGCAGCGGTCTCTTTGGATGATTCGCCTTCTTCGATATGGCCTTTTGGTATTGTCCAGCGATCTTTGGCATCTTGAATCAGCAGTATCTCTACAGCTTTGGTCTTGGCGTCACGCCGAAAAACGATACCACCAGCGGTAGGCTCGCGGACTACTTCTTTGATGGCGGGGCGATGGGTAGTGACAAATCGCTTAATGCCGTGGATTGGCTTTGGTCTTTTCATTCTGCTGATTCTTTCTTGGCTTGGGGTTTAGTATTGCCCTCTTCTTCTGGATGCCGCTGTCGTTGTACAGTACCTAAAACCCCGTTGACAAACTTAGATGAGTTTTCGCTGCCAAAGGCTTTGGCTAGCTCAACTGCTTCATTAATTGCTACTTTGTGCGGAGTAGACGGAATGTGCAATAGCTCGTAGACGCCCATGCGTAAGATCGTGCGATCCATGCGTGCGATCTGATCGATCGGCCAATCAGGCGCGACTGGCTGCAGCAACTCATCCAATGTGTTTTGCTCTTTGAGAACACCATGGACTAACTCGCTGATGAACTTTTGATCTTCAATCGTGTCTCTGTATCGTCGGATGTTTCTGGTCAGAATTTCGTCTACGTCAAGGTTCTTGTCGTCACACGCCAAACGAAACTCCTGCTCGTAGAGCGTTTGCAATGCGATGATTCTACCGAGGTGACGATTTGCACTCATTGTTAAATTCCTGACGCTTAGGGTGTAACCCTATTATACCGATTTTAGTCGGCATTTTGTAGCCACTTATGGCTATTTTACAGCAGCCTTGCCAGATTCTTTGCGTGTTGTAAATGCTTTCACTGGTGACTTGCCGTTAACTTTGCGGGCTAGTCTGATGACCAAGTGGCTGCGGCGAGTGCCGGTCCGACGAGGTGAGGTACGCTTCTTTGGTTTACCCATGAGAAAAAGAACTCCTTTGTTATTATTGCCGATAAACTTGTGAGTATTATAGCGTAAACAGGTTAGAAATTCAATTCAGATTTGACAAACTAG
>CAZEBF010000052.1:0-2522 GCA_964510235.1 uncultured Candidatus Saccharibacteria bacterium
GCTTTGTTGGCTTCCATGACGCGCCAACCCGTGAAGCCAATAATCACAAGGATTACGATAAAACCAATGACTGTTGAAGTTGTGATACCCTGCTGATTTTTGATTATTTGCATACTGGCTCCTTTTTAGCTTTGAATGAGGTCAAATGGCAGTTCTACGGGGGCTTCGATAAGTCCGGCATCTACTAGCAAGACGCCAGCTACAAGAGCGATTAAAGCCACAGCAAGTAGTGTCTTAAGGACTTTACCGCCCGATGAAGACACGGTTTGGTCAATTGGCACAAAGTAGGTTTTGTCGGTAATCATTTTTTCATACTTTTGATGCTCAGCTTTTTCTATCGCTTCGGTTTCAGCTTTTTTCTTGGCAGCTGTCGTGCCAGGCTTTTCTTCTGGCTCGGCTTCGGCTGCAGGCTCTTGGCTTACAGGAGACTCAGCTGGCTTCTCTGGTTCTTGATCTGTAGATGACTCAGAAGTGACCACCGGCTCAGCTGATTGTGTCTTGTCAGTTTCTACTTTAGGTTCTGGTTGCTCAGTTGGCTCGGTCGTCTCATCAGCTACTTCAGCAGACTTTTTGACAGCTTTAGACGGCTTGAGTGCATTGGCTTTCAGAGATTGACCCGGAGGCTTAATTGTCCTGCCCTTGCCTGCTAGAGCAGGTGCGGTCGGAATCTCTGGGTTAGTGCGCGACATCATTGGGTCGGCCATCATTGGTTTATGGCTAACGATAACCGGCCGGCTGGTAGCACTAGGTGCGGCTGTGCCCGGATTATTGACATCCATCACCTTGTTATCGTCTTTTTTAGCTGGCATCGCTAGTCTCTTCGCCGCGTTGCAAACGACGAGCAGCGTCTACTATACCGGCAAACTTATGATAATTGAGGCTGGCGTTGCCAACCAGTACGCCATCACAACCCGGAATGCTCAAGTATCCGCTAACAATGTGATCATCAACACTGCCGCCATACAGAATTCGTACACGTTTAGCGGCTTTTGGTCCGTACAGGGCAGCGACTTGCTCACGTATATGATCCATAGCCTCCTGCGCTTGACCAGGCTTAGCCAGTTCTCCCCCAAAAGTGCTAATTGCCCAGACAGGCTCATAAGCAATGACTATATCCTGGACTTCGCGGCTCGTAAGATTACTCAGTGCGGTGGTTACTTGATCGTGCAAGACGCGCTTTGTCTCGCCGGCACGACGCTCAGTTTTTGTCTCGCCTACGCACAGGATTGGTGTGATATCATTGCGCACTGCAGCAGTTACTTTGTCTCGGATTAGATTGAGTGGCTCATGAAAGTGAATACGACGCTCTGAATGGCCAATAATCACGTAGTGGGCCAGTTCACGCAGCATGGTCATGGCAACTTCGCCGGTGTAAGCACCTTCGTCAACCGGATGTGCGTTCTGGGCTGCCAACCGGAATTTGCGTCGGTCAATCTGCAGGCTCAGCGGTTGCAGCACTAGCATACTTGGCGCCAGCACGACTTCTACGTCGCGGTGGATCCTAATCCTCTCTTGAAGTCTGTGTAGCAACAGACTCGCCTGAGAGGTATTCAGGTGCATTTTCCAGTTAGCGACAACCAGCGTTCTTTTTTGTGTAGTCATAATTATTACTACAAGTTTACCATAAGCATGATGATCTTCTATAGAGCAAAGATATAGTATTCCGCAGTTAGCTACTGAATGAAGATCTTCGACGGAGGGCAATCGCCAGACAAATAACCGATACAGCAAGCACAGCCATCATCTCAGCCGATTCCCCCGTCTCCGCCAAAGTGTCCGTGTCCGTATCAGACGTATTGGTTGTAGTAGCGGCTGCGTCTATTGCTAAGCCTACAGGATCTAGGATGGTGCCATTGGCAAGGCCGTCGTCGTCTAGGTCTCCACCGTCAGTAATGTCGTAGGTTAGTTTGAGGGCTGGGTTGCCGTTGAGAGTTATTTCGGTGATTTCTGCGTCTGGGACGTTGGTGTAGGTTTGGGTGGTGGGGTTGTATTTTCTGGGAGTGACTTGTTCGGGGGCGAGGTCTGTTTCAAAAGTGAGAGAGACGGTGTTAGTGGAACCGGTTACAACATCAAGACAGAAGTCTACCAGACCGAGGGGGTAGTCTTGACTGCTGTCTGATGTACCTAGGGAGCTTTCAGTTACAGACGTACTACAGCTGAAGGTCGTGAAGGCGGTTGATTCTAGCTCAATGTCTGTACTAGACACAGAACTCACAAGGGAGGCGGTTTCTGGGGGGTAGGTGAATTTTTGGATGCGGTTATTACCGGAGTCAACGACATATAGGTTTCCATTACGGTCAATGGCGATATCTTCCGGATAGTCAAACTGACCGTTGCCAGTGCCTTCACTCCCCCATTGTGCTAGGTACGTGCCGTTGGTATCGAATTTTTGGACACGGTTATTGCTATAGTCGAAGACATAAATATTGGCACTTATATACTTGACAAACCCATAACAGGGGCGTAAACTGTAAGTATGAACATCTTCACCATACAACAGCAGTTTCCCAATGATGAAGTCT
>CAZEBF010000053.1:0-2521 GCA_964510235.1 uncultured Candidatus Saccharibacteria bacterium
TGAGCTCTTCGGCTTGCTTAAAGCTGACTGCAAAGTCTTTTTCGACTGCACGAGTATAGGCACGGCCACCAATACCAAACATCTTAGTTCCCTGTACCCCACCGTCATTCACGAGTGCAATATCAGTGGTTCCACCACCGATGTCCATCAAAATCGCACTCATGCTGGCATTAGGGTCATCGCCTACAACCGACCGCGCCACAGCAAATGGTTCTGCGGCAACTGCCAGAAGGTCGAGATCAAGCTGCTCGGCAGTACGCTCTAGCGCACCAATATGAATAAGCGGCGCAAAAGCAGTGTATAGCTGGACCACTACTTGTTTACCCTGAAAACCAACGGGGTTCGTTACTTTATAACCGTCTATTTCAATACCAACGAGGGCACTATTTACGAGCCGCACATCTATCTCTTTACCGCCCAACTCCCAGGCAAGCTGTTGGCGAGCTTTAGTTTCGGCACGTTCTTGGACGAGAGAAATAATCTGTTCAACTTCTGGTATATCCAACGCTTTAGTGCCGTCTTTGCGTGTGCACCGAACAGTAGTGGTCGTGCCTTTAACGAGCTCTCCGGCAATACCTAATATGGCGGTGCGCGCACTGACACCTGCCTGCTTTTCGGCCTGCTCAAGTGCTTCGTTACAGTTAGCAACCACGCTTGCAATATCAGCAATTGCGCCGGCCTGCATATCATTCAGCGCCTGATGCTTGCGGCCAACACCGATGATTTCAAGTCTATCTTCAACCATTTGGCCGATCAGCACTTTGATGTACTCGGTTCCAATATCTAGACCGACCAAGTATTGCTCCTTTGGAGCTGAGGCACTCTGGCGAAACGTTTTTATTTTATCAAGCATAATCACGTTACATTGTAGCACATGACCGAAGAAACCCGTCGAATCTTTGTAGGTCTAAGCGAGGACTGCTTTGATGCGACGAATTCCGGCGCTTGAAGATTCTTCTTTGAGAATTTTGAACTTCTTGCCATCCTCAATAAGCTGCAATGTGTGGTCAACGTGCGGACCGCCACAGATTTCAAAACTAAACGGCTTCTTGGCGTCGTCGGCTATCATTTTATAGACTTTCACCGTGTCACCGTAGCGATCGCCGAACTGCCCGAGCGCGCCCAATTTGCCAGTCGCTTCTTCGGTTGGATACTCCGCCCAAGATACTTTGAGGTCTTGAGCTATTTGTTCATTCACAATCTTTTCAACCTCGTCGAGCTGCTCTCGGGTGACTTTTTCTGGGTGACTGAAGTCAAAACGCAGGCGTTCTTCGGTGATGTTACTACCGCGCTGGATGACATGGTCGCCAAGCACATCGCGCAATGCTTGATACATCAAGTGCGTAGCGGTGTGGTACTTCTTGTGCTGCATGGTTGAGCCGCCCAAACCGCCCTTGAAAGTTCCTTTGCTAGCGGTCTGACTGCGCTCACGCTGTTCTTGCATCTTGGCATCAAATTCTTGCTGCCAGTTTTTGCTTAATGGTAGTTCTTTCATAAATGCATCTTCGACACTGAGCTCAGCCGGAAAACCATAGGTGTCATACAGTGTAAAGATATGCTCGCCAGTTAGCTTGCCGCTTGCAGCCATCTTTTCGAGTTCACGCACGCCTTTGCGCAACGTCTGGCGGAAGACTTTTTCTTCACGAGCCAGAATTTCGATCACTTCTTCGCGTTTTTCTGCAACTTCTGGGAAGTCATCATGATAAAGGTCCGCAATAACCGGTACGATCTCCTGCATAAAGTTTTGCTCAACGCCCAGTTCAAAGGCAAAGCGAATGGCACGGCGCATCAGGCGACGCATTACATAGCCTTGTTCTTTGTTACTTGGCTTAACACCATCAACTGCTAGCCAAGTAGCCCCTTTAATATGATCGGCTATCACACGCATTGCGTTAGTGTGACTTTCATAGCTCTTCACACTCAACTTCTCTAGCTTCTCAATTATTGGCCAGAACAAACTTATGCGAAAAACATCTGGGCTGTCAATTGCTGCAGCAGCAATCCGCTCTAGCCCCGAACCATGATCAATATTTGGTGCATCTAATGCCACAAAACCATCATCAGTTTTTTTATACCCCATAAATACGTTATTTCCGATTTCAAAGAAGCGAGGCGAATCACTAGCTGGGTGCGGCTTGCCCCATTTTTTTTCATCATGGTATTGCTCACCGAAGTCAAAGAACATTTCTGAATCAGGGCCACAAGGATCACCGACCAGCGTTCCATCTTCATCACCATTACGGCTCCACCAGTTTTCTTTGCCATCATAAAGAAAGATCCGGCCGCCCTGCATACCAAGCTTGTCGCCATTTTCAGCTGCGCCAATCTCTACAATCTTGGCATCTATATCTCGTTTTTTAAACTCAATCTGCCATAGCTCAATCGCTTCATCATCACGTGGAATTTTGTAGTGTTTGTTACCGATGTAACAAGTAACGTAAACTCGACTCGGATCAAGCCCAACCACGTCAAACAAGAACTCCGCTATCATGGGAATCTGTTCTTTCTTAAAGTAGTCACC
>CAZEBF010000054.1:0-2420 GCA_964510235.1 uncultured Candidatus Saccharibacteria bacterium
TCTCTTCTGGGGCGTTGTCAATCTGATCATACGCAATTGGTTTGTTAACGTCGCTCGGAAGTTTCTTCGCGAGTACTGCTGTGATAGCTGCTGTAAGTGTAGTCTTACCGTGGTCAACGTGACCCATGGTTCCTACGTTTACATGCGGCTTACTACGGTCAAAATCTGCCATGTAGATTTGTCTCCTATTATTTAATCATTATTTATCGCGGTCCATGTCACATCAATAGCAACGCCCTCTCGCGAGTACATCAATAATCTTACCTGTTATAGAGCTTTTTGTAAAGCCTGAAGCTAGGCAGCCTGCGGCATATGTACAGCGTCTCTCAAGACTGACAGGCTTGCACTGAGCCGCGGATTGTTTTGCAAGCTGTCTACTCTTGACAGTCCTACATCAACCACTCGCACATGCCCCTCACTTGTAACCAAAACGTTGCCTTGCCCATCAAGGTCAATCAGTCTGCCTTGCTCTTGCATCATCTCTTCGTTTGCATACTGCAACCTTGCCAGCTCGGCGGGCAGTGCCATATCTAAACCGCCTTCAAACAGACTTTCTCCTTGGACTCGTTCTTGTAACAGTCCTACTGCCGGTAATCGGCGACCACTCATCTGTGAGAGTATTAGTATAGATGTCTGGGCTGTTTGCTCTGTTGCATAGGCGCCCAGCAAGCGAACACCTTCTTTAGCCCTAGCAAGCTCTTCCTCAAAATTTCGTGCAACGCGACTAACTTTCAGTATGAAACCCGGTAATGACTCACTCCCATACACTATTGACTGGAAGCCGTACGCTTCAGGCAGCCATTCTGCTCCATTTGTCTCAATAGGGACAGAGTCATGCACGAGGCGATTACGTAAAGTGCTTCGCACCTTGTTTGGCATCATGCGTAGGGCACCAGTCAGCATGTTAATCTCACCACCGCGCAGCATTTGCTCTTTTGGCGCGACAGGATGGTTGGCTGCAGAAGCGAGCTCAACGCTCATTGAAATGCTGTCATACACATGCATAATTAAACCATTATACCATGTTGTGTGTTTTTTTCAATGCAGCAGCTTAGAGCGCTACGGCTAGTCTATTTAGCGTTTTTGGCGATGATGGCTTCGGTAACGTTTGGTGGTACGTCTTCGTAGTGATCGAGTTCCATGCTTGAGCTAGCACGACCCTGCGTCATAGATCGCAAGTTAGTGGTGTAGCCAAACATTTCACCAAGCGGCACAAAGGCGGTGATTTCTTTAACACCTGATGACAGATCTTCCATTGACTCGATACGACCACGTTTACTGTTTAGGTCACCAATGACGTCACCCATGAACTCTTCTGGAGTCACAACGACGACTTTCATGATTGGTTCAAGCAATGTTGGCTTAGCAATCTTTACACCAGCCTGAAGCGCCATAGAGCCGGCAATCTTAAAGGCCATTTCATTGGAGTCAACGTCGTGGTAGCTTCCGTCATAAAGCTCTGCTTTGATATCAACAACTGGGTAGCCAGCGATAACACCATTGTTCATAGCTTCAACAATACCAGCTTCGACAGGTTTGATGTATTCACTTGGAACCACACCACCCTTGATAGAGTTAATGAACTCAAAGCCCTTACCGGCTTCGTTCTGAGAAAGTCTTAGCCAAACATGACCGTATTGACCACGACCACCTGATTGCTTAACAAACTTGCCTTCGATCTCGACAGCATCCTTACGGATTGTTTCACGGTAGGCAACTTGTGGCTGACCAATGTTAGCTTCGACATTAAATTCGCGCTTCATGCGGTCTACTAGGATCTCGAGGTGTAGCTCACCCATACCAGAGATGATAGTCTGACCGGTTTCGTCATCAACACGTACGCGGAAAGTTGGGTCTTCTTCTGCTAACCGTTGCAAGGCAAGGCTCATCTTTTCTTGGTCAGCTTTGGTCTTTGGCTCAATAGCGATACTAACTGGTGGCTCTGGGAAAGTAATGCTTTCTAGGACGATTGGATTGTTGACGTCACAAAGTGTGTGACCAGTAGTCGTGCCTTTAAGTCCGACGATTGCCGCAATATCACCGGCACCAATTTCTGTTACGTCTTCGCGTTTATCGGCTTGTAAGCGGACAATACGGCCAATGCGCTCTTTGTTACCAGTTGAGCTGTTCAGTACGTATGAACCTGCAGCTAGCTTCCCAGAGTAAACGCGGAAGTATGCCAGCTTACCAACAAATGGGTCAGTCGTAATCTTGAAAGCCAAAGATGCAAATGGCTGTGATTCTTCTGGTTTGCGCTCGACTTCGTCACCGGTCTTAGGGTTTGTACCCCAGGTTGAACCAACATCCAGCGGACTTGGTAAGTAGTCGTTCACCATATCAAGGACCTTTTCTACAATCACGCCACGTCCATCACCGCCTGTGACAGCAAAGAACTTACCAGATAGTACAGCGGTACGGAT
>CAZEBF010000055.1:0-2314 GCA_964510235.1 uncultured Candidatus Saccharibacteria bacterium
ATTAAGCTCAAGAGTGTTGACGATACCGTTCACGTTTGGATTAAATGACGTTACCGAGCCTGTTTCTGAATGGACTGCCGCGAGATTATTCCTGGTCGTTGACCCGTTAGCAGTATTGAAGCCACCGCCAACGTACAACGTTGAATTGCCCTCATCAAGTGCAAAAGAGTTAACTACATCAGGGTTATCCCCATCCGCATAAATGCTCGGATTAAAGTCTGGATCGACAGAATTATCACTCAGTATTCGGGCCACGTTACGTCTCGCTACTCCACCGACTGAGGTAAATCGCCCACCGACATACACCGAGCCATCAGATGCAGGTGCAATAGCGTATACCTCACCGTTAGTCTCAGGAAAATCAACAATCGGTGCGTCCTGAAGGGCTGCATGTGCGCTCATTGGAGCCAAAGCGATAATCACACCAACAGCCATTAGGTTGATTGCCAATAATAACGCAATTGCTCTTTGCTGTAACCTCACACGAACCTCCTTTTATGCATGACGAAGGCTACCAGCGCCAGGCTGACCAACGCGACGATTGATATATACGTATTCATAAGTTTACTTCCGGTGTCAGCCAGGGTGCTCGTATCCCCGTCGGAGGTATCTGTTGTAGTAGTCTCTGCAGCTATTGCTAAACCCAACGGATCAAGAATAGTACCATTGGCGGTGCCGTCATCGTCGAGGTCTCCGCCGTCGGTGATGTCATAGGTTAGTTTGAGGGCCGGATTGCCATTGAGGGTTGTGGCGGTTATTTGAGCGTTTGGTACGTCAGTGTAGGTTTGGGTGGTGGGGTTGTATTTTGTGGCGGTGACTTGTTCTGGAGTGAGGTCTGTTTCAAAGGTGAGAGATACGGTGTTGGTGGAACCAGGTACAACATCAAGGCAGAAGTCTACTAGGCCCAAGGGATAGTCTTGGTTAGGGTCTGTGGTAGTGAGAGAGTCTTCAGTTACGGACGTGCTACAGCTAAAGGTGGTGAAGGCGGTAGACTCAAGCTGGATAGCTGCAGACGAGTCTGGTGCGGTAAGGGAGGCTGTTTCTGGAGGGTAGGTGAATTTTTGGATGCGGTGATTAAAAGAGTCGGCCACGTAGAAACTACCAGTTGAATCTATGGTAATACCTGCCGGAAAGTTAAATTGGCCGTTGCCGGAGCCGGTGCTGCCCCATTGGCTGAGATAGGTGCCGGTGCTATCGAACTTTTGGATGCGGTTGTGCCAGGTGTCGACGATGTAGAGATTGCCGGCCGGGTCAGTGACGATGCCTTGGGGGGTGTCGAATTGGCCGTTGCCGGAGCCGGTGCTGCCCCATTGGCTGAGATAGGTGCCGGTGCTATCGAACTTCTGGATGCGGTTGTTGCCGGTGTCGGCCACGTAGACGTTGCCAGTAGAGTCGGTGGCGATGCCTCGAGGATTATTGAACTGACCGTTGCCGGCACCGTTACTCCCCCACTTGGTGAGAAAGGTGCCAGTGCTGTCGAATTTTTGGATGCGGCGGTTGTAGGTATCGACCACGTAGACGTTGCCAGTAGAGTCGGTGGCGATGCCTCGAGGATTGTTGAACTGACCGTTACCACTGCCAAAACTCCCCCATTTGGTGAGATAGGTGCCGGTGCTATCGAACTTCTGGATGCGGTGGTTGTCAAAATCCGCCACATAGAGGCTGCTGGCGCTGTCGGTGGCGATGCCGTAAGGGTAGCTGAACTGGCCATTGCCGGAGCCACTAGAACCCCATTGCGCAAGATAAGTGCCGGTGCTATCGAATTTTTGGATGCGGCTGCTGTTAGTGTCAGCCACGTAGAGATTGCCGGCCGGGTCAGTGACGATGCCTTGGGGGTAGTTAAACTGGCCATTGCCGGAGCCCTCATCACCCCAAGTTAAGCTAAACTCCGGCACGTCAGTCGGGTCTGGTGCAGCGGTAGCTATTGGCGTGAGAATGCTTAGCGTTAAGGCAAGTATGGTGAGAAAAGCTGCCGTGGTGGTGAGGTGGTGCTTGAGGGTGTTTAGTTGGGTAGTCATAGAGTGTAGGTCTTTCTTGTTCGGTAGAGTCCTGTGGTGAGGAGGATGGCTGCGAGGAGGATAATAAGCTGGGTGTTGGCGCCGGTGTCTGCCAAACTTTCGACGTCAGAGCCAGACATGGCCAAAGACACTGGGTCGGTAATACTGCCGTCTGCAGTTTCGTCGAGGTCGTAGGTGCCGCCGTCTGTGAGGTTGTAGGTTAGGTGGAGGGTTGGTTGTCCGTCTATGGTCGTACTGGTGAGGATGGTGTTAGTGGGAGCAGTGGTTGGGAGGTCTTGGTAGCTGGTGGTGGATGG
>CAZEBF010000056.1:0-2201 GCA_964510235.1 uncultured Candidatus Saccharibacteria bacterium
CTAGCCTGACGACGATAATAAAATCGTTTAACCAGGAGCCCCCATGCCAGCACACGAAGCAACACCTGTGAGCCAAACCACACCACAGGACAGAATTGAGGACGCAAATTCTCACTTTACTAGAACAAAAGCAGATCTTAGAAATGCACAAGAAGCTCATGACGCTGCTAGCGATCGACGCCTAAAAGCACATAGAGAAGAATTATTAGACAGCGCTATTAGATTCAGCGGAGAGGCAAGATTGGTGGACAGGTATCATCCTGGCGATTGCCATTACGCTTCTACGGGGGCTGAGCACTACGGGTCAAAGATACAACTTGAAGATGCAGAGGCAGATGTATTGCAAGTTCGCGATGCTAGCGATGGTGAACTTGAAGCAAGTGTAGTTATCAATAAACCACCGTCACTCAAAAACTTCGGAGCGCACGTCCTACTCGATAGCGTCACCTGGGAGCTACTGCCGGAGAACCCTGTTTCACCACCAGAGACTATTTAGCCAAAAACCCGTCACGCTACTGCTTGCAAAATGACTTTAAGCCGCCAATAATGTCCTTAGAACAGGAGGATCTATGTCAAATCCAGAATTAGAATCAGTTCCGCCCGTAAGCCCTGAGGCACGGCTCTCAACAGCAGAAGTTGTCCACGCTGTGGCCCAATCCGATTTAAAAGCAGCTCAATCGAAGGCCGAAGTGGCTGCACAACAACGCCTTGATGAATACAGAGCTGTTTTGAAGGGGAATCGGTTGCGTTTTTCCGGGTCAGTTGATCGTGTGCAGGTCTATGATGTGCAAGACGGCTGGCTTAATGTCGAGGCTTATAAAGTCGGTTTAGCAGGCCATTACAGGAACGCAGAAGCTACCGTTACTGGAGTTGTAATAGGTTCTCCTCACGACCGACGCCCGATAGACCAACCATACGTCAGTGCCACCATTCATAATCACCCACGAGGCGGTGATTTAGAGACATCATTCTATCTACATTATGTCCAGTGGGAACTTTTACCAAGTAGTGACCCTACCGAAATCAGCCAGTAATCTAGCTTCTGTCTTCTAACTTCTGTATTCTAAACGTATGGCTTTATTTGTTCGCAAACCAGAAACACACACTGATATCCCTATTTATAACCTCAGCCACGAACGCACCGTGCTGGTGGTGGGCTTAGGCAATATGGGCAAGGAATACGATGGCACAAGACACAACATCGGCTTTGCTTGTGTGGACCATTTTGCGCAGAAGAATGAATTCCCGGCCTGGATTGAGAAGAAAGATTTGCGCTGCCACTTTACTAGTAAAAACCTGGGTGGTACGCGCGTTATTATCATCAAGCCGACCACGCTTATGAACGCCAGTGGTGAGGCAGCCTTTAGCACACAGCAGTTTTATAAAATTCACACCCACGACATGCTGGTAGTCCACGACGAGCTTGATATCCCATTCGGCCAAATCCGCGTCCGCATTGGTGGTGGTAGCGCTGGTAATAATGGTGTTAAATCACTTCAGCAGCACATTGACGGTGAGATTCCGCGTATTCGAGTTGGTATTGCCAATGAGTTCTCAGGACGAGCTGACAGCGCTGATTTTGTCTTAGGCAAGTTTACTAGTGAAGAACAGGAACACATCAAGAGCCTGACATCAGAAGTCGAGTCTATGATTACCGAGTTTATCTTTGGTGGTGAGCTAGCCCACGACACTCGATCTTTTCATGATCAGACTGAAAGCGGCCAGTAGCCTACTAGAATTCTTTCTTGCCAGCTAGAGCTGGCGCCCTGCTACTTTTGAACGGCAAAAGTAACCAAAACCCTTGGGCGGTTCCATCTACTTGATCAATCTGTTGTACAAACCAGGCTTGCTGCGGAACTCACACATAGACTGCCACCGGGCAGTCTATGTGCTCAAACAGTCCTCGCACTCAAAGGCGCCTGGTTTGTACAACATCTTGTCAGGTAGCTGCAACATGCCCACCCCACGCCCGGACGCGAATAGCAACAGCGCTACTCTTCAGTTACTGACGTACGGGCGTGCGGTCACGCTCTGAAACACCGGTGGCTGGCAGGACTAAAAAGCCGAATCAAGACAAAAGCTAGTTCGAACTCCACAACTCAAAAGAAAATAGTGAGAACCGACCAAAGGGAGTCCTTTTGTCGCGGCTTTTTAGTCCTGTCCAGACAACCGTGTGGCTTCAGTGGCGTGTCAGTTTTTGG
>CAZEBF010000057.1:0-2176 GCA_964510235.1 uncultured Candidatus Saccharibacteria bacterium
CCCTTACCTAGCATGATATCTAGTTTGAAGTCTTCCATGGCGCTATAGAGTACCTCTTCGACGCTTCTATGTAGTCGATGAATCTCGTCAATAAACAAGATATCTCCATCCTGTAAGTTTGTTAATAGACTCGCCAGATCACCGGCTCGCTCTATTGCTGGCCCGGAGGTGATGCGAATGTTAGCACCCATTTCATGGGCTATAACATTTGCGAGTGTCGTCTTACCCAGTCCAGGTGGACCGTGCAACAAAATATGATCAAGGGGCTCGTTACGTTTCTTGGCGGCCGCAATCGCGAGCTGAAGATTCTGTTTTAACAGTTCTTGCCCTATATAGTTTGCAAAGTCATGTGGCCGCAGCGTAATCTCCAGCTCAACTTCGGCTGGGTCGTCCGCGTTTACGGTTGAGATAATGCGCTCTATGGCCATATCGCTATGCACCTGCCTTTAATGCTAACTTGATCCGCTCTTCAGTTGGTAAGTTCTGATCAATCTTGGCGAGTGCTCGCATAGCATCTTGTGTCGAATAACCGAGCGCCGTAAGGGCTTGTGCTGCTTCATCACCATAGAGCATTGCGTCACTGGCCAGGAGACCACTAGCGTCAAGCTCCGCTGCTATCAGTCCTACTTTGTTTTTTAGTTCTACGATAATCCTTTCGGCAACGCGTTTACCAACACCGCTTGCTTGTTGGATTAACTTACTATCAGCATTAGCAATTGCCTGACGCACTTCGCCATAGCTTCCTACATTCATAATATTTAAGGCCATTTTAGGGCCAACGCCATTGACGGACAACAGCAACTCAAAGAACTGCTTGTCGGTATACTCCCGGAAGCCATACAAATCGTGACCAGTCTCTCTAATATGCTCGTATACGTAGAGTTTGATTGATGCCCCGGATTGTGCGTCAGTACGTGCGTAGAGTGGCATCTGAACACCGTAACCAACGCCACCAACACTAATGACTGTGATGTCATCAAGTTTCTCGCTAACAATTCCCTCAAGCGTTGCAATCATCTGTCACAGTATAGCACTAGTGTGCATCTGCCTACTTGGCGCTACTAATATTTATCTCGTACCCAGGATGATTAGCGGGTTTGTCCTTGTGTGAGCGACATTGACCTTCTTTGATGCAAAAATAGACAGAGCTTTGTGAATCCCAGTTTGCTAACACTGTGTCTGAGACTATATTCTTGAGGTACTTTTGAGCATTGGCTCGGCAGGTTGCAGTATCCCCCATCCTACAAAAACGAACACTGATTTGTATAGTATCTCCTCCGTCCCAGTTCTCATAGTCGTAAACAGTGTCAGGCCATGGGGCATCAGGCCATACCTGGTTTGGCGTTGCAATGTGTCGCTCTATGCCGGCAGGCAAAGCGCGATTAACATCGTCAGGATACTCATTAGTTTCTTGTACTTCAAGTTTTACTGCATTGGCAAGGGTGACTACTTCACTCTCGGCCCTTACAAGATAGGCACGATCACGACCTTTCCGACTAGAAACATAGGTGTAACCGACTGCCAGACTACCAAGAATAGCAACAACAATCAGTACTTCTATCAGCGTAAAGCCTTTGTGCAAAAGAGGTCGAATATGCATATGTTTATTGTAGCGGACAGTTGTAGTTCGCGCTATCTATATCCCAACTGGTTGACTGTTCATAGTAATTTTCTAGTAGACGAATTTGACTACACGGCTTGTCGTAGACCACTAGTTCAGCAATCTGCATATCACCAGGTAAAGTGTAACCGCCTGAGCCGTTGCTGGTTCCACCAATTAGCAGCTGGTTCAGGCTGTATGTGACGCCATTACCACCAGCAAATAACGTAGACGGTGAACCATTACGCGAGAATCGTTCATTGGCGCCATTATTGACCGTGAAGGCATAGACACCCCAACTCCCTCCCGCAAAGCTTGAACCAATTACGTTACTGAGTGCTTGTGGGGTGTAGTTGTAGGCGCTAGCCGTCATGTTGTTTGTGAGAGCACTGCGCATGAATGCACGCACATTGCCATTATCGGTCGGATTACCTGTATCGTTCGCCTGAGCACTATTCAGCAGCGACACAAATCGATCATTGCCGGTTGACGCTCCGGTATTGATTGGCCGCATAACCGCTACCACCGTAAGACCTGTCGCCTGAGTAACCGTAGGAGAGAACGCAGGATTGGCTA
>CAZEBF010000058.1:0-2131 GCA_964510235.1 uncultured Candidatus Saccharibacteria bacterium
CGCCAATCTGCACCAAATACACCCGAAACGGCGCCACAGCATCCGACCAAACCAATCCCTTGTCATCCGAGAAGTGCTCTGCAAGAGTTCCAACCAAACGGCTTACTCCAATGCCGTAGCATCCCATAACAATAGACTGTTGTTTCCCTGATTCGTCAGTATAGTACACACCCAACGCATCCGTATACTTGGATTCTAGCGGAAAAATATTGCCCACCTCAACCGCGCGCATTGATTCATACACCTTGCCTGAATCAGGGTGAATGTCACCCTCTCTCGCCACTTTGATGTCGTAAAACTGCTCCGGTTCTGGCAAATCCCTGCCCCAGTTGACGTTGATGTTATGGATGTTGGTTTTATTACTGCCCATCTCAAAATTTGCACGATTGGCACATGATTCATCAACAACAATCACTACATCTTTGGCCAAGTTAATTAACCCGGCGTAGCCCACCTCGGCTTTCGTTACTCGCCTAACCGTTTCCTCGTCAGCGAGTCGGAGCGTTTTGGCATTGACTACCTTACGTAGCTTAATCTCATTGACATCATACCCACCCCGTACGGCAGCAGCAATCACCCTGTCATCATCAGTTTGATAAAGCATGGTTTTGGTTGTGAGCTCCACGGGCATGCCAAGGAACTTGGCAAGCTCTGCCACACCAACGATGCCTTTGCCCTCAACTTCTTCCATATCCTGTATCTCGGCATTCTGTTTTACAGCTGGCGCTTGTGCCGGCGCAACTTCTTCATTGAAGTACTCGCCTGAGCCAGGCACCTTGAACAGCGTGTCTTCGCCCACATTCGTGATTGTCTGAAACTCGTCGCTATAACGCTCGCTAAAGATCCCTCCATCTGCCTTCACGCGAAATGTGATATCACCTAGCCCCAACCGCTGATACACCTTGTGGTAAGCCTGTGCTGCCTGTTCGTAAAGCTCATCGTGTTCAACCTGCGTACGAGCCAAGCTATACATATCTTTCATCACAAACTCACGTCCTCGCAGCAGGCCACTTTTCGCACGAAGTTCGTTACGAAACTTATTTTGAATCTGGTAAACAAAAATTGGCAGATCTTTGTACGACTTGATATAGTCAGAGAGCAAGTCTACGATAGGCTCCTCATGTGTAAGGCCGACCCCCAATTCTGATCCGTTTGCAAGCTTTGTCTTGAACCAATTATCAACCTTCTCATCGTCCCAGCGATCTGTCTTCTCCCACAACTCGCGCGGCTGCAACGCAGTCATCATGACTTCTTGCCCAGCAATCTCGTTCATTTCTTCACGAATGATCTGCTTGACGTTTTCCAATACCCGCAAACCTAGCGGTGAGTAAGCATACACACCGGCCATTTCCTTATGGATAAAGCCCGCCCTGATGAGCAGCTGAGCGTTTTTCGCCACTTCGTCCGCTGGCGCGTTTTTCAATGTCTTGGTGAATAGTTGTGATGCTCGCATTATATTTCCCCGTTTGCTAGGTATTGTACTAGATATTCATCGCTCAGCCCATCTAATCTTGCTGACACCTCCTCTACCAATTCCCTCTCTGCAGCCCTGCGTGCGGCAGCATACATACTGTAAGTTGTACTTAAGCGCTCAGACGTTTTGACTCTACTTAGCGCAACGCGGCCTGACTGGTGCATGACACGCCTTGCCACTAGCTCCCGCTGGTCGACAATATCTGTGGCACAAGAAATCTCCCGGTCAAGCGCATTAGCCCAGCTGACACCCAAGCGCAAATCCTGAACAGAGATATCCTCACGCAACACGCCTAGTATAAGCCTAGCGGCCTCGTAGCCAACTTCAGTAGCCACAGTGGTGTCTTGGCCTATTATCCTATCTGCAGCGGCTGCGTACCGTTCCTCGGCAACCGCAACCAAATGTATTTGTCCCATTATTATCTCCTAGTAATCCGGAATATGGGCATGAAAATGCCCCTTGGCTGGGGCGTCCGATCGATTGATTTAAGTTTAAGCTACCATACCCCAGCTGCTATGCAGGAGTCGGTGTGGGTAATACTGATAAGCTAAACTGAAATGCCATAACCCTGTTATTATACCACAGGTTGTCAATCTACACAATGTCACGTGATTTGGCTTGAGTTCATGTCATCCCCGCGAAGGCGGGGACCCAGTA
>CAZEBF010000059.1:0-2036 GCA_964510235.1 uncultured Candidatus Saccharibacteria bacterium
GTGGTAGTTATTACATCATCAGCCTGTAAGTAGCCACAGTTGTTGCTATCTAAACAGAATACGCCGGATGCATCGGGTAGCGTATAGGTTCTATCTTGCGTCTCACCGTTAAAAGCAATCGAGCCGTATGTGCTACCGTTGATAACTTGCAATGTCTTAGTGGCTAGAACACTACCATTGACCAATAGCGTGTCATCGCTTGGACGGACCGTAATGCCACTGCTAACATCTGTCAATGACGCAACTTCTTGCTCCTCGAGTTGCGCAACAGGATCAACTGGACGATTATTCGACAATCGCGATGAAACCATACCCGCGCCAAACAATAGGAGCATGACCACAAGTGCTCCGGCTACAACCCGTGTCACTAGCTTGTTAGTATCTTTGTCTCGTAACTTCAGTGGTTCCTTTTGAGGTGCGACAGTCTGTTGCTGAGGGTTTGTAGCACTGCTAGCAGTTGACATAGAAGCAGCCACTGTACTCATAGAAACACTTTCGTCGCCGTCTAAACTTTCGTACGGCGATGCGATTGTGTCAGCGATAGGCTTAGGTTGCACAATTGGAGTGAATGGGTGGGTACCTTGAACAGTACCGCTAGTTTGCGGCTCAATAACAGGGGTCGGGTTCGGCTGGTTGGACACAGGATTTTCGTCCATTGTGCTGTATTGTTTCTTTTTATATAACTACTGGAGTTATTGTACTAAAGCCACCCCTGAAGCACAAGCGTTTTTGCATACTTTTTTAGTACAGTCTAGGCCCACAAAATTAGGAAGATCGCACCTACTCCAGAAGCTAGAATTGCAAGGGCAAGTATCGTTACCTGTACAAGATCCTTGTACACTGCAGATTTTGACAGTGGATTACGTCCAAGCGCAATGATGCTGCTATAGATCGATCCATAGATGATGCTACCCTCGATAATCAGTACTAAGAAGAAGATAAGAAAGGCTACTCCGACCTGCAAAGCAGTGACATCCTTACCCGTTAGCGATTCTCCAAACAATACGAGAAACGATTGACGCTGTGTTGTTGGCTCAATTGCTTTTGGGTTAATATCGACCAATAATGTACTCAGTTTAGCCTCATAATTGGTGTTCCCTCTGTTATTTACCGTTTCTGTTGTTGAATTCTCATCGGTTTGATCCTGCAACGCTACTCCGATTGCGGCTGTTTCCTCAACATTTGCCTTCATCAATACGCCTTTTAGTGGCGATAGCACCAAGTTATCACCCCTACGAACGGTACCGTTAATATCAGAAACCACCACATTGACTTCACCTTCAGTTGCAACGTACACGTTGCTTGCTTGGGTAGTGGTGGTGACAACTGCATCAGACTGTTTTATCGAGATGCCAGCAAACCTACTACTGTTGGATGGACTTGCTAACTCGACTTGGCCGCGCTGTTCTGATTGGTTCTCACTATGCGCTACTGCCAGTCCAGGAGATATTGGCGTCCTACTCTCGTAGCCATGAGCAGTCAGCGCAAAAGCACTCGTTGATGAAACGAGAACTACAGCGATACCTACCAATAGAGATTTGACTATGCGCATATGATACAACTTATGCTAATAACTATAGCATCGTGGGTCATTTACACGAAAAGACACCCTTTATGCTGGGTGTCTTTTGGACTGTAGGCGCCTAAAGGTTAGGCGATCTTAGAGATTTTGATGGTAGCGTGTCGCTGCCGATGACCGCGCACCGTGTGTACACGCTTTTTTGGCTTGTAGCGAATGGCGGTTACTTTGTCGCCTTGCTTGTCTGCTTCAACAACTTCAGCAGTGACTTTAGCGCCACTGACCTCTGGAGTACCAACGGTAGTCTTTTCACCGTCGATGACGAGAAGGGGTACAAAAGTTGCAGTTTTGCCTTCCGTCTGCAAAAGCTCTACTTCAAGGGTTTCCCCTTCGGCTACGAGGTACTGCTTACCACCTGTAGCGATGACTGCTTTTTTCATGACTTATCCAATTACCTTTATTTATAGTTACCGATAGAGCTTACCAGATGTCGCCCCTGTTGTCAAAGGTCTTACGC
>CAZEBF010000060.1:0-1930 GCA_964510235.1 uncultured Candidatus Saccharibacteria bacterium
TCTTTGGTATCGCCTTTATCGCAGACATATTACTAATAGCTTTTGGCTACTTTGCGGCGGCGGCAATCTTAGGACTGCTGGCCATGACGCCAATTGTCGGGACGCACCGCGGTTGGACGCATAGTCGAATCGCCATGCTACTGGTGCCGCTGCCGATTGTTATCGTTTCATACCTGGCTTCATCACAAGTAGGTGAAGCCAGTTTACTTATTTACGGCGCGGCTGTGGCTGGATACTTTAGTCATTTACTATTTGACGGCATGATTATCAAAAGCTTCCGCATCAAAGGAGCTTGGAAATAGCCGGTGTTGTGTTATTCGATCCACGTCTTGGCGATGAGAACAGATAGGCGTAAGCTATAGAAAACGAGGAGGTAGCATATGAGCGTTGAAGCATTATTTAGCCTAGATCAGGCAGTAAGCAGGATACGCGGCTACCAAGCAGATGTCGCTGAGCAACCACCGTGTGACCTCGATGCGCTGACATACTTATTACGACATGAGCATCGCGTACCGCACGCGCTGGATAGCATCGCTCGGACATTAGGTAATCAAGTTATGCGACATGATCACCCAGACGAACGGTTCTTTCGTTTTAGCGCTGATGTTGTGGTGTTTGGCTCAATGCGTTCACGACGGATGAGTCTTGTAACACCAGAAAATCCAGACACTCGCGGCGCTCGTTTAGAGATAAATCTCGCCTCGCCACGACAGCTACCTTGGTCTAAAAAACTTCCGCGCGAGTCGCTCCTACTTGGTGTCTACCCAGACGCTGATGAGCGCTCTGACCTGGTAAAGGTTGGCGATGACAGTCATCATCCGCATTTGCCCGGCAACCACGGCGTACACTCTATCGGCGTTTTTCACGGCTTTGCACTAGGAGTTAGTCGACTGAGCGGAGCTGCAGCTGACGCAGCAGAAAAGCACAGTTCTTGACGAAATTAGGACAGCATTAGCTTGCCCAATACCCACGAGGAGACAGTTATTTAAATAATTCTAGCGGATGGGTATTTCTAAACTACGGGCTACAGTAATATCGATGCCAGATTGCAGTGCAGGGGCAAGTTGAGCAATAAGTAATTCTGGTGTAGATGCCGGCGTAACCTCGAAAGGCATACCGATATGCATATCTGGACGACGTGGGTGTGGGACGTCGCCTTTGCGGTAATCTTTTGGCTCACCGCCAAAGTAATGAGAAACAGGCACAACAATGGTCGGTCTCTCTTGTGCTACACGGCACGCTGTGTAGCCGATTCCTTTTTTAAGTGGTAGAAGTGTTCGGTGATTGGTCCTGTTGCGTGTTCCTTCCCAGTAGCCAGCATGATGAAAATCTCGGTTGACGATTTTCTCAACAAATACATCTGCACATCGGACAATTGAAGCACGGTGCATTTCTTCAATTTCTGGGGTTATCTCTATCCCTTGACGTTTCAGATCTTCAAGGCGGAAAGTGGAAATTGCACCGGCATTCTCGGTCGCACTACGCAGCAGAGGCCCGCCTTTCGACAACGGCCTTGATTGTAAAGAGGGCTCAGTAGGGATCAACGTGCAGCCTTTCATATGGCTAAGTACCTCTTCATTTTGAGCCAGTGCCAAAAGTAGGTACTGGTCATCGGCTGTTAGGTGTCTAGATGCAAGAAAGATACGTACATTGTCTCGTTGTGCTTCACCTAGTACATCTCGAGCACCGTCATCATACGAAGTACGGAGCTTGTATATCATAGAGGCAAGTTTGTGAGCAGCTTTAGCGAACGTTTGATTTGGCTGGAACTGCAGTGCATAGTCATAGTATGCTTCGTAGTTTGGTAGAGTGACTTCTGGTTTTGACATGGTTGTTAGTATAGCGAATGTCTGTCCGGTAAGGTATTGCTCATGTTTACTAAATGATTATAAACTGACCCAACGATGCGTCGGGTCAGTTAAAAAAACTC
>CAZEBF010000061.1:0-1883 GCA_964510235.1 uncultured Candidatus Saccharibacteria bacterium
TGCATCCCAAGATTGAAGTAAAGGATTCGCCAATTGAAGGCAAGGGTTTGTTTGCGAAGGAGCCTTTCAAAAAAGGTGAAAGATTAAAGGTGACGGAGGGCGAGCATCCGTTTGTCATCATGACTGACGCCGAGTTTGAAGCCTACAAGCAGACGCATGATCACTGGGATGCAATGGCGCTCGGCAATGGCAAACACAAAGTTGGTACTTTAACCCGCGAGGAAGACCCATCAAACTACGGCAACCACAGCTGCGACCCAAATATAGCTCCTGATGGTGACAGCTCAATCGCACTCCGAGACATTGCTGCAGGCGAAGAAATTACTGCTGACTACGCCCAGTTCTCTAACAAAGAGTGGACCATGCGATGCAACTGCGGCGCAGCAAACTGCACAGGCATCGTCCGCGGCACACAATAATCTATAGGTGGCGCCTCATTGTAGTTTTGTAGAACAAGAACTATAGTTATGCTTATAGTAAGCAAAGGATTAGAAATGAAAAAGAATCAACAAGGTTTTAGTGTCGTAGAAGTACTGGTCGTCATAGTTGTGATTGGGCTTCTTGGTGTTGTGGGATGGCTGGTGTACGATCGTCAGAACAAACAAGAGAGTCCTAAGTCTGAAACAACACAGCCGGCAAGCCAACCACAGAGTAGCGAACAAGATACCAGCCCGACATTTGCCGAGCTACCTAATACCTTCAAAGAGTTCAAAGTTGAAGAATCAGGCATACGACTCGGTTATCCATCCGCCGCCGGCACTATGAAGAGTGGCACAGCTAAGGCTGGTGCAACGTACTCAGCAAGTACAGCTGATACATTCAATCAAGAAAACAAGTGGAAAGGCAGCTTCCGCCTAGACATCTATAAGGAAGCTAACTTTACCTACACCACTAGCAAATACGGAGCAACCATAAAACCACAAGGCGACACGTGGGTTGTGACGGCTGTAAACCCAGCAGAGAACGAATACAAAGCTGGCGACACCTATAGGATGGATGAGAAAAAAATCAACGGTGGAGTAGCGTATGAGTTTACAGACAACGACGAGAACTATCCAACGACTTCATGGATTATAAAATTGAAAAATGGTTATGCTGTCGTCAGCCTGCCTCGACTGACAACAACAAACTTGTTTGATGACCCCGTAACAGCTGCAGACCGTAGCGCTTACACAGAACTTGCCGCTCAAGTAGTCAACTCCTTTACAGTCTTCTAGTAGACTCATCTAAATGAGCTGAATAACGTCACTTCTCTATGCTTTTCTGTTGCTTTTCGTGAGATACTGCTGTTAAGGAGAAAATATGAAAAAGAGAAGCACTAAAACCACATCAAGTGTAAACAAAAAGCTGGCCATCGCTATTACGGTGATTGTTGCTGTGGTGGGCTGGGCTGTCTATCAGACTAGTAGGCAAGATCATATTGCAGCAACCGATTCTACAGGTAGATTCAGCTTTGAGTATCCAGAAAGCTGGGTCATCAAGCCGTACGTCTGGGAAGACTGCTGTGGAGCAGAGACTGAAGTAGAGCCAGACTGGAGCAAAGATTCAAAGCCAATCACCCTGCACCCCGTCGATGATCCAGAAGCTACCGTTTCGATTAGTATGACCAATTACGAGAATTTCATGGGTTCATTCGAAAAGCTAAGGGACTCGGTTGAAGAAGATAATTTTGCGCAGATCTTATTTGATGGAACCAGAGATGATGGCCATAGAGCATTATTCTCGCGCGTTGACTACTTAGGACCGCCCGATGCCAAGGTTGAGACCTTTATTGACCACCGCTACTATTTTGATAACGGCACAATGGTACTCAGCGCAGAGTTCAGAGAAAAGTACCACCACGATTGGCCAGACGAAGAAACCGGCCCGGACATAGATAACTC
>CAZEBF010000062.1:0-1809 GCA_964510235.1 uncultured Candidatus Saccharibacteria bacterium
TGTGAGTATTATAGCGTAAACAGGTTAGAAATTCAATTCAGATTTGACAAACTAGCACAAAACATGTCGATATATTGACATTGCTTGCTCTTCGTGGTATAATTTCCAAATTATGACTTCAGGTGATAGACAAGCACGTACAGTTCGCACACCAGAAATTGCTCTCGATCTTGCAATGGCAACTCGAGAAGCTGACAAAACACGCTCTCAAATCATTGAAGCAGAGCTAAATAGTACATCTTCTGCTCAGATTGCTACGATCGATCAATCTAATCAATTTCGTCCTAATAGACTGCGTGGATGTGCTGTCGCTCTTGCAAGCGTTTCATTTCTCTCGGCAACAGCACTTGGCGTTAATCTCTTTGTAGAAGCAGTAACTGCGGAGAGTGAGCCAATTAATCCGTACGCACATTGTACTGATGAAATTACAGAAGCACCTACCTACTACTCAAGAGTTGGCGGCAACGAGCTGGATGGCTTTTATCAAGGTATCCATGGTCCGTCATGTCTGCCTGTCGGCGCAGAAACAGTACCAGTGTCACACACTGCGAGTAACTAAACCACAAAGCTCACGAGTTTGTTAGGGACGTAGATGGTTTTCTTGATAGTTTTGCCGTCAAGATGTTGCTGGACGTTCTCGTCTGCCTGAGCAGCCTCAACTATTACCTTCTCATCAGCATCACTCGCTACAGAAATGTTAGCGCGGACTTTGCCGTTAACCTGTACCACAATTGTCATACTGTCACTCACGAGCATCGCTTCATCCCATTTTGGCCAATGATCAACATGGATTGTGTCTGTGTGACCCAAGTCATGCCATAACTGTTCCATAGCGTGCGGTGCGAACGGTGCAACCAGCTGCTGCACACTTTCTATCGCAAAGCGCCAAGTGTCATTCTGCTTTACGCCAGTCGCCTCTTTTTGTTTATACATCACATTGACCAGTTCCATGCAGGCTGCAATCGCCGTGTTATAGCGGTCACCAGCTAGATCATCAGTCGCCTTTTTAATAGTCTTGTGAGTAGCTGTGAGTAGCTGCTGGGCGTTCTCTTTGGTTGACTCTGTCTTATCTGCAGCCAAGTAATCTTGGGTGATAGTCCAAATGCGGTTAATGAATCGGTAGGCACCTGGAATGCCTTGCTCGTCCCACAAGACATCAAGCTCAACTGGTGCGGCAAACATTTCGTACAAGCGTATGGCATCTGCGCCGTAGCCTTGTTCAATAACCTCTAGTGGGTCAATGCCGTTGCCTTTGCTCTTACTAAATGGTGAGCCGTCATGAGCTTTGATTTTGCCGTTAAAGACCATTCGCTTGAATGGCTCTGGCGTATCTACTAAGCCTAAGCTATGGAAGAACCGTGTAAAGAAGCGCGCGTACAACAAGTGAGCTGTAGCGTGATCACCGCCGTTATAAAAATCAATCGGCATCCATTTAGCTGCTCGTTTTGGATCCCATGCAACCTTACTGTTATTTGGGTCCAGGTAGCGCAAGAAGTACCAGCTACTGCAGACATAGCCATCCATAGTGTCTGTTTCGCGCTTGCCCGGGCCATCACATTTTGGACACGTTGTGTTTACCCACTCGTCAACGCCAGCTAACACCGAAGCGTTGCCGCCAGTTGGCTTGTAGTTTTCTATCTCAGGCAAGACTACAGGCAGGTCAGCTTCTGGCACAGCCACAGGGCCACACTTTTCACAGTGAATAATCGGAATCGGCGCGCCCCAGTAACGTTGACGACTAATCAGCCAGTCACGCATCTTGTAGTTAACTTTTTCTTGCGCAACGCCCTTCTTGGCCAGGTCAGCAAT
>CAZEBF010000063.1:0-1790 GCA_964510235.1 uncultured Candidatus Saccharibacteria bacterium
GATTACATCAAGGCATTCAAACAAACTTCTAGCGATGTAGAAGCAAGGCTACTACAGAAAGGCTGGACAAAAGCATGGAATGCACAACAACCAATTAACGAGCTGTTCAACAATCCAGAAAATGACGTCAGTATTGGCGTCAACTACGAGAAGATATACGGCAAGAATCTGTGCAGATTATCACTGTATTACAACGCGTACGAGAAAAACCCAAGCATGTTACGCAGTAGCTTGGGCTGCACAAGAACCGTCCACTACTTTTAATCTGATTCAACTCTTAGCTAGGCTCCACCTAGCTACCCCTGTCTGGTATCATTGGGGCATGAAGCAACCAGATCGCGTCCTGTACATTGCGGGAATTGGTGGCCTACCTGAAGTACAAGATACGTTGGCCGAGCTATGGGAGCCGTACGGTTTGTCTGTCGACTACGAACCGATTGATTGGACCGCGACAGACTATAAACAAAGGCTTGTGAGTATTGGTGAACGAATAGTCGAGCTGTCAGAACACGACAGAGTATCCCTCGTAGGTGCAAGTGGCGGGGGTAAGCCTGTCATGAGTCTGCTGGCCAGGCATCCAGATTACGTTCATCGCGCAGTGACCATCAGCAGCAAAGTAAACCCGTACGATATTGGCTCTGGCACACGCCAAGCATATCCAAACCTTGTATTGTCATCAGATACCCTACCAGACGACCTCAGCCAAATAACTGCCGAGATGCGCAAGCGTGTATTATGCGTCCATCCGCTAAGCGACGAAATCGTTGCCCCTAAAGACGCGGTGTTTGAAGGTGCAAGCCAACATACCGTCCAAGCAGATGGACACGTTGCCGGCATTGCCCGTGCGCTGACAGTTGACAGCAACGTTATCATTGACTTCATCCGTCAAGATTAGATACTTCTGTATACTAATTGGAAGAATTACATAATACGCGGGAAGTCACGGAATAGATGGTAAAGAAAAATCGCACACTGGTAATGCTGTCTGGGGGTATCGACTCAACTGCTGCCCTATGGCACGTTTTGCACCGCCCTGATGAATACGGCGAAATTCACGTTCATCATATCCATATCCAAAACCTCGAAGCGCGTTGGCGAGCCGAGGCAGAGGCTGTAAAAAATGTGCTGGCCTACATGCGAAAAAATGCGCCTACACCGTTCACGAGTAGCGAGTCGACTATCAATACACCTAGTTTTAGCAACAAGTTCTTGTTTGACGTTGAGGTTATGGGTTTCCTGACGGGCTATATGAGCTCACGCGACCCAAAAATTAGCAAAGTTATTATTGGTGCTACTGGAACCGACTTTGAGTTAGGGGTTGATGAAAGTGTCATGCGTGGCAAAAGGCTACATAATGCTTTTCATCCAGAAGAGGAAGACCACAGCGCAAGAGTCAAGGAATATCCTCATCGTCACCTATCCAAAAAAGAAGTATATGATTCTGTGCCGCCAGAGTTAGCAAAACTGACTTGGTCGTGTCGTACGCCGCATTATGCTGATGGCAAACCAATTGAGTGTGGCCGGTGCAAAACCTGTACAAAAGAAATGAGCCTGCTGGATCGCCCAAAATCAGCCGGCAAAAGGACTTATAGATAACTGGGCTGGGGTAAGAATTCTGCAGAGCGTCTCACGCACCTTTAGGCAGATTTGTATTCCATGATTTTCCGTCCCAGAGCTCAGATTCCTGCTTAGTCCACGCTGTTACACTGCTTGTGTTTACTCTTTTATTGGCTTACACTGTTAGCAAAGAGGTAATAAGAGTTAGTCAATGGCCATAAAGACCAAAAACG
>CAZEBF010000064.1:0-1702 GCA_964510235.1 uncultured Candidatus Saccharibacteria bacterium
ACCTTAACACAGACACCACGCTTAAGCGGTGCTGATTTTTCGTAGTTGGTTGTCTTCAGGGTGTTGACCACCTTATGAAGCGCCGGAGATTTTGACTTCTCCTTCTTGAGGTTGCGCGGTTTGCGCACCAATTGGTTGATTGTTGGCATGTATCTCCTTTAAATGGATGTAATCTACTGCGGCGCACGCATGCCTACGTGTGGCTCAGACTACTTAGTTTGACTTGGATATCTTAACAGAGTGTTGTCTTCTTTGCAATGCTCGCTTAACGCATCTCGGCGTTTTTGGCTAGCTCAGCTTCTTCCTCTAGTTGCGCTTCCGTTCGGTAGCCGGTACCAACTGGGATACGACGACCAAGGATAACGTTTTCCTTAAGACCGTACAGGTGGTCAACTTTACCGCTAGTAGCAGCAGCGATGAGTACACGTGTAGTGTCTTGGAATGACGCGGCACTAAGGAATGACTCTGTAGAAAGTGACGATTTGGTAATACCAAGTAGTAGCTGGCTAAACTTAGCTGGCTCTTTCTTGGCAGCAACCAAACGCTCATTCTCTTCAAGCACTGCGATCTTACTGACGATGTCACCAGTAACAAATTCGCTATCACCAGAATCTTCGATCTGAACGCGTCCAAACATCTGACGTACGATGATTTCTAGGTGCTTGTCGGCAATGTTCTGACCCTGTGAGGCAAAGATGCGCAGGATTTCGTTCATGATGTAACGCTGCGTGACTTCAACACCTTGCAAGCGCATTAGTTCATGAAGGTTGATCGAACCATTAGTCATACGCTGACCAGCTACAACCTCGTCACCATCCTTGACCAGCAATTGCTTGAAGCCTGGGATTTCGTAACGTGAGGTTGGTTGATCGGTTGGTGTAATGACAACTTTGTCCTTGCGGATAGCGATCTTACCAGCCACTGGTGCAACCAATGGGTTAGAAGCGTTTTGACCAGTTGCAACCACATCACCAACAGCTACTTCGATGCCATCTTCGACATCAGCAGTGCGGTTCTTGAGTGAAAGTTCAACTTTGTCCATGTTATTTGCGGTTACTTCAACCACGTACTGGTTGCCGTCTTCCCATAGTCGGACAGTTCCAGCTAGTTCGCTTAAGAACGCTTGGCCCTTAGGCGAACGGACTTCGAAGATTTCTTCGACACGCGGCAGTCCTTGGGTAATGTCGTCGGCTGCAGCAGAACCACCGGAGTGGAATGTTCGCAGTGTCAACTGAGTACCAGGCTCACCGATACTTTGTGCAGCAATTACACCAATTGGGTGTCGGTCAGCAACCAGCTCACCCGTTGCCGGGTCAAGTCCGTATGACTTACGAGACACGCCACGTACGTTACTACAACTAAGCACGCTCATAATGCGTACACCGTCAATTGACTCGTCAGCTTCGATAGCTGCAGCAGCTTCGCGGCTGATGAGCTCTTCTTTGCCAACAATTTTGCCAATCTTTTCTGATGCGTAGCGACCTTCGAGTCGTGAGGCATATGGCACGCCAATCTCTTTGGCATCAGAGCGGTAGATTGCAAAACCAGGATCGTCACACTCTTCTTCCAGAGTAAAGACATCTTGGGCAACGTCTACCAAACGACGTGTTAGGTAACCTGAGTCAGCGGTTTTAAGTGCTGTATCGATCATACCCTTACGAGCACCACGGGTAGCCGTAAAGTATTCAAGTGGGCTAAAGCC
>CAZEBF010000065.1:0-1683 GCA_964510235.1 uncultured Candidatus Saccharibacteria bacterium
GCTTTTTGGAGCTCTTCGATGAGGTCGTCGATTTGGCCGTCGAGCGCACCGGGGATGTTGCTGCGGGAGTAGCCAATGCGGTGGTCAGTGATGCGATCTTGCGGGAAGTTATAGGTGCGGATCTTTTCTGAGCGGTCACCAGAACCAATGAGTTTGCGGCGGGCATCACTGTGTTTTTGATTTTCCTCGTCGATTTTAGCCTGTAACAAACGAGAACGGAGTACGCTCATGGCCTTGAGTTTGTTCTTGATCTGTGACTTCTCGTCCTGGTTAGTCACCACAATACCAGTTGGCACGTGGGTGATACGGACGGCAGAATCAGTTGTGTTTACCGATTGCCCGCCATGACCACCAGCACGGTAGACGTCTATGCGCAGGTCTTGCGGGCTGATCTCAATATCGGTTTCTTCGGCCTCTGGCATGACGGCAACTGTCACTGTGCTGGTGTGAATACGGCCTTGTGATTCTGTGGCAGGCACGCGCTGTACGCGGTGTACACCAGCTTCAAACTTGTAAGTGCGGTAAGCGTCGGCGCCACGGATTACAAATACGATTTCTTTATAACCGCCGGCTTCTGAAGGACTCTCGTTGAGTAGCTCGGCTTTCAGGCCATGAATTTCTGCCAAACGAATATACATGCGGTACAACTCACCACCGAACAATGCAGCTTCGTCGCCACCCGCAGCTGCGCGGATTTCGATAATACAATCGCGGTCGTCGTTGGGGTCTTTGGGTGTCAATTCCTCTGCCAAACGAGTCTCTATCTCGGCCAGCTTGGCCTCTGTTTCCTGCATTTCTTCCTGGGCCATAGCAGCCAACTCGTCACCACCTTGAGCAAGTTCTGTCGCCTCGGCATGGGACTTTTTGAGCGCGGCCTTCTGGTCGAACAAACCAACGATGCGCTCTAGCTCTGACTGGCGCTTGGCCAGGCGAGGGTAGTTCTTGTCTGAATAAATAGCCTGATCTTCCAATTGCTTCTGGAGTTCAGTGTATTCTTGGCGCAAGCTTTGTTCTTTGGTCGTTTCCATAGTCGTTCCTAGTATATAAAAAACCGCCAGCAATAGATACTGGCGGCTTGTTTAACAGAAGTTATTTATCGGTTGTAGCTTCTGTTGCTGCTTCTTCTGGGGTCTCGTCTTTATCCTCTTTCTTGGCACGAGTTTTGCCAGCCGCTTTCATGCGAGCTTCTTTAGCCTTTTTAGCTGCATCTGCGCGAGCCTTAAACTTATCAACGCGACCTTCGATGTCCATAATGCGTTCTTCGCCAGTAAAGAATGGGTGAGAGCTGCTAGAAATGTGAATCTTTACCAAAGGATACTCTTTACCGTCGTCCCACTTGGTTTTTTCATCAGTTGCAATGGTTGAACGGGTTAAAATGCGCGAGCCATTGTTGAGGTCTTCAAAAACGACGTGGCGATAGTTGTCTGGGTGAATAGATTTTTTCATGGATTCTCTTCTGCTCGTTATTGATTGATAGTTGGCTCTTCGTGGCTGGTTAGCGGTGAGCTGCCGCAGTCAGATGTTCCACGCTGAACGTTATTAACTCGAGCAAGTATACACCCCTGTTAGCTTTCGGTCAACCGTTCTATTGCCAATCTGTTGTCTCTCTGGTAAAATAAACGAGTCACAAATTAAGCAGTTTGGGAAAGTATTCTCCAGCGAGCAACTCCGTGTAGGAATTCG
>CAZEBF010000066.1:0-1623 GCA_964510235.1 uncultured Candidatus Saccharibacteria bacterium
TCAGGTCAGGTGCTTCGTGTGCGCCACCACCCTTACCAAGCAGCATAATGTTGACACGACAATCACCCTCTTTGTTGAGTTTGGACAGGTCTTCGCAATCTTGCAGCGCCGGTGAGCCACCACCACCAGACAGGACTTTGCGCGCATTCCAGTAGGTGTAGCCCGCAGCCAGTGCCGCCAAAAGCATTCCAATCAGTATAAAGATAATTAGACCGCGTTTGATTTTTTGCTTGCGTGTCATTGGTGTCTTAAATTTCTTCTTACGTCCAAATGGCCAGAGTTTGAAGCCGCGTTTTTTGCTGGCCTTTTTTTCAGTGCCGCGTTTACCCCATGGCTGATCTGCAGCGATTGATGAGCCACTCACTCTTAGTGGAACGGCTTGGTCGGATAATGATTTGCCAGTCGTGGCAGGCTGCCTAAAATCCCCAACGCTGGTTGCGCGAGCTCGCGGCGGCGCAGGTTCTGGACGGTAAGCGGTAGTGCGTCGAATCGGCCCAGGCTTGCTAGGTGGTAGTGTACGACCGGTTCGGATGATTCCGTCCATAGCCATAGAACGCGACCGTTTGTTTCGTGCTTTGATATTCTGCATATAACGTAGGCTCTAGTATATCGGTTTCATGCGGTATCGTAAACATGTGCATTATTATCCGATACAGAGTATAGTGTAATACGAAAATGCAACAAAACAACCACTCCGAGCCAATTGTTAATTCTCCGCAGTCTCACCAGAGAGAAGGCTGGAAAAGTATCTTCTCTACCGCCCTGATTTTTGTGCTGGCTCCCATCACCGCGCTGCTGCTAACATTCTTTGTTTTTCAGTCCTATCAGGTTGATGGACCAAGCATGGAAAGCACCCTGCAAGACAACGACCGTTTAATCGTGTCTAAAATCCCGCGTACCTGGGCATCAATCACTGGCAATGACTTCATCCCGGCCCGTGGTGATATCATCGTTTTTCACCGCAAAAGTGGTGGCGATTTTGGTGGTGACAAACAGCTCATCAAACGGGTAATTGCTTTGCCTGGCGAGCGTGTCATCGTCAAAAACGGCCAATTAACAGTGTTCAATAATGAATTCCCTGATGGTTTTCAACCAGACAAGACTATGGAGTACGGCAGCGTTATCACATCTACCCAGGGAAATGTTGACCTGCGTGTTGGCGAAGGCGAAGTGTTTGTGAGTGGTGACAACAGAGACAATTCGCTCGATTCACGTAGTTTTGGCCCAATCAAAGCCTCCGATATCGCCGGCAAGCTGGCCTACCGTGTCTATCCGTTCGACAGCGCCCAGTCGTTCTAACTCTTATTTAGCCGGTCAATGATTGTCTTCAGCTCATCGTCACTTTTAAAGCCGAGCTCAAGCTTGCCGCCTTTGGCGGTGCGCTTGATGGTAACTGGTACGCCGAGGTACTTCTCGAGCTTCTTGGTTTCTGGCGTTTTGTTAGCGGTCTTTGTCTGTGCCAAGTTGCTATCATTGGCGCCTTTTTTGCAAGCAACCACAAACTGTTCAGCCTGACGTACTGACCACTTATTCTTGATAATAAACTGGAGTAATTCTGCCTGCTGTTCAGGCCGATCTTTGAGTGCTAGAATTGCCCGAGCGTGGCCCTCACTGATCTGTTTT